>JAJRVF010000122.1 GCA_024277395.1 Campylobacterales bacterium | reverse complement strand
GGATTTACTCTGTTAGACATAATGAAATTCCTTAATTTGATATTAATTAAGCGAATAATAACGTTGAAAGGTTAAGTCTGCGTTAGCCTAATATTAACACTGTATTAGCAGGCTGTGCGCTAGAGCAGTAAAACAGGGAATCATAAGAATAGACTATATTTAATAAAATAAAAATACATGTAAATTTCAGATGGTACAGAGGGATATCAGAGAAAAAAAACAATCTACCCGAGGGCAGACTGCTAGAGACGTGATTCGTAACGTCGCATCATATAGAGACGTTTGAGCATTTTCTTGCGTGCTGAAATTTTTTGCTTCTTGCGCTTTTCGGTCTCAGTTTCGTGGAAACGGCGAGCCCGTGCTTCTGTTACAATCAGATTGCGATCTGTCTGTTTTTTGAAGCGGCGGTAAGCAGCATCAAAATTATCATCATGGCGCAGTACAATACCTGGCATTCACATCACCTGCTTTCTGTTAAAATTTTTAGAAGCGCATTATAGCCAAATAAATTATAAAGTACAACTAAGCTATAATCATTCCATGATTGCCACCGATTCCATTGAAGGGCTCAAAGCTCGTCTTGATATTGTCGATGTCGTAGGGAGCTACGTAGAACTACGAAAAGCCGGTACCAATTTTAAAGGGGTCTGTCCTTTTCACGATGAGAAGACACCCAGTTTTGTCGTAAGCCCTCAAAAGCAGATTTACCACTGTTTTGGATGCGGTGCCGGAGGCGACAGCATTAAATTTGTTATGGAGCATGACAAGCTTAGCTATCCTGAGGCTCTTGAAAAACTTGCATCTCAATACAACTACACCCTGACCTACACGCAGGGTTCACAACAAAAGACCGATACCAAAATGATTGATGCCCTCAACCTCTGGTATCAATCACTGCTTGGACAGCACCCTCATGCCAAAGCCTATTTGCAAGAGCGCGGCATCTATGCCTCGTCAATTGAACGCTTCGGTATTGGTTACGCTCCATCATCCGCAGAGACGCTCGCTTATCTGCAAAGCAATCTCTTTAACATTAGCGAGGCCATAGATCTTGGTCTTGTCGGTAAAGGCGACAACAATATTTACGCGCGTTTTATTGAACGGATCACCTTCCCCATCTACACAACCAACGGAACAACCGTAGGTTTTGGCGGCCGTACCATTAGCGGTCATGCTGCAAAGTATGTTAATTCACCGCAAACCAAACTTTTTAATAAATCACGCCTGCTCTACGCGTACCACCAAGCACGCGATGCCATTTACAAAAAGAAAGAGATCATTATTACCGAGGGATATCTTGATGTCATCATGTTGCATCAGGCCGGTTTCGATACGGCCGTTGCAACGCTCGGCACCGCACTCACACCTGAGCACCTCCCGTTATTGCGCAAAGGTGATCCCCGTATTGTTATGGCCTATGACGGAGATAACGCCGGAGTTACTGCCGCCTTAAAAGCCGCCAAGCTCCTTAGCAGTGCCGGTTTTGACGGAGGTGTCGTCATCTTTTCTAAAGGACGTGACCCTGCCGATATGGTAAATAGCGGTCATATTGAAGAGCTTAACACACTTTTTCGGTCGGCACAGCCATTTATTGAGTTTACACTTCAACACATTCTGCAACAATACCGGCTTGCCAACCCCAAAGAGAAAGAGCAAGCCATGCACGACAGCGTCGGCTATCTCAAAACGCTCTCTCCCTTGCTGCAAGAGGAGTATAAAAGCTATCTGGCATCTCAACTAGGACTCTCCCCGTCATTGCTCAGAATGCACACCCAGCAACCATCACAACCCTTTGCCTCTACGGTAGCCTACGGTGACACATGGGAGCGCAGCCTCATTAAAACAGCGGTTGAGCATCCTGAGCATCTCAATATCATTGTTGATTCTCTTAGCAGCTCTTTGCTGCAGCATCATGCCCATGAGCTGGACTTAGTGCTCCAAGGAGAGACCAGCGATCCCAGTGTTATGGCCATACTTATGGATGAGCGTACTCCCCCGTTTCACGATGCTGCGCATCTTCGGGACAACCTGATCTTTTTTCTGAGAAACCATTACGAAAAAGCACTAAAAAAGGTAAAATTCCAAAGCAGCTTATCTTTAGACAAAAAGTCATTTCTGATTCGCGCCTACAGACATAAAATAGAAAAACTCAAACGAGGGGATTTAGTCCCCTATGAAGGAGAACCATGAAAGCCATTTCACTCTTTAGCGGTGGTCTAGACTCTACGTTGGCTATTAAACTCATTGTCAATCAGGGCATTGATGTCATTGCCTGCAATATCAACACCGGTTTTGGTGCCACCCGTGATCGACGGGAACATATGCAGCATATGTGCGATCAGGTCGGTGCGCAACTGCGCATTATCGACATTCAGAGCGAATACCTCCAAAACGTTCTCTTCGACCCCAAACACGGGTACGGGAAACATTTCAATCCCTGCATTGACTGCCATGCCAAAATGTTTGAAGTCGCCAAACGTATTATGGAAGACGAAGGCGCCTCCTTTCTCATTAGCGGCGAAGTACTCGGTCAGCGTCCCATGAGCCAAAATGCCGATGCGTTGGCCACCGTACTTGACATGAGCAACTGTGAGGGGCTGCTATTGCGTCCGCTCTCAGCAAAAAAGCTTGCTCCGACCCTTGCTGAAGAGCGTGGATGGGTCAATCGAGACAAGCTCGAAGGTATTGTCGGACGCAGTCGCGAGCGTCAAATGGAACTTGCCAAGATCTTTGGACTCAGCGATTTTGAAAGTCCCGGCGGCGGTTGCCTTTTGACCGACGAGAACTTTACAAAAAAGATGCATGATTTTATTGCTTACGATACACTCGAAGTCCGTGACATTCCCGTATTAAAGTACGGTCGCCATCTGCGCTTAGACGGCGGTGCCAAGCTCGTTGTCGGACGCAATCAGGAAGAGAATGCCTTTTTGGAACAGATTGACAACAGCAAGTTTGTACACCTCAGAACCGTCGGAATTCCCGGGCCTCATGCCCTCCTTTCAAAAAGTGCCGGCGATGAAGACCGAGATCGTGCCGCTAAAATTATTTTAAATTACTGTAAAGCTACTCCGGAGAAATCGTACATAATAAATATTGAAGGCATTGACAAGGAGGCCTCTCCCTTTCCCACACGAGAAGAAGCCAGCAAATATTCCATTTTATAGTTTTTTTACATCATTGTATTGTATACTATTTCCTTTATTACTATACTTTAACGACTTAAGGAGTATTTATGGCCGGTGTCCATTTTGCCTATAACAATTTTCCGTCGCTACTCCAGCTCAATATGGGGATAGCCGATCGACTCGATGACAACCGAGCAGAGAGCTTTACTATTTTATACTGCAATTTTCAAAAAGTTGAAGATACGCTGATTATTGAAAGCCTGGAAAAAGTACTGCGGGGCTCTGATGTTGTCGTCAATAGCGACAAAGAGTATTTTTTTATTCTTCCCTATACCGACAAATACGGTGCCACCATTGTGAAAAATATGTTTGAAGAGTTTTTTGATCTTTATATCCCCGCCTACGAAGCAAGCTATCCTCTTAACGGAGAGACCCCCGAAGAGCTGCTCCAGTCTTTGCAGGCCGGCATTAAAAAGCGCTTAAATACCTATCTGGAGTGTCTTGATTTTTAAAGGCTATTTGCTCCCAAATTCATAGTAATCAGCCGCTTTGTAATAGTGCAGGGCTCTGTCGATTTCACTTTTGCGCAAACCGTGCACATCATACATGCAGTCGCACGGCTGTGGTGCTTTTTTTGTCACTTGCGGAGTTTTTGGCACGTTTGCAGTCACTGCAGTTTTGTGATGCTCACTCTCGACCTTTTTCACGGTCACGACAGCTTTTTTTCGTATTGGATTTTTGGCAACAATAAACGCATCGTACGCAATTTTGCATCGTACCTTAGGCAAAGCTTCTTGTGCCTCTTTGTAGTGAGAAAAACCGCCCAGACGCACCCTCTTTCTTCCCTCATTTTCGACGACAGTATAATTAAAACCACTCTTTTCAATTTTTTTCAAGAGCAAAGGAGAAACCGTTCTGCTCTCTTTAATGCTGCTGACCTGAATCCAATACGGAGCGGCAATTAATGAGCATGACAGCGCCACCAGAACCAAAGAGAATCTACTCATCACAGCACCTGCTTTGAATATTAAACCGTGTTGTATCGGTCAATAATTTTTTTAACACGATTTTTCAACTTGCGCAACGCATCGGTCGAGTCATCGCCGTCTGCAGTCAGGTTCTCAAAATAGATACTGTCATTGAACTGCACCTTCGCTACCCACCCAATCCGAGAATGGTACTTTACTCCAACAAACCGAACATACCCGAAGTGCTCTTCACACAATTCAAAAATACGCATAATACGATCCGAATCCGTTTTTTTACATTTGCTATCTGGCATATTTAACTCCTTTATAATGTTATTTTACTACCATTTTACTCTTTTTTTGTTACAAAACCTAATCGTCTTTATGGTTTATAGCTCGAACAAAGCCAATGATACCTACGGCTACTACCGCTAATAAAAAAATAATTTGAACATACTCCAGTGTACCCATTTACGCTATCTCCTGATTGACCTTCTCTTTTAATTGTCCGCATGCCGCACTGATATCAATACCTTTGGAGTCTCGAATCGTACAGAGCAGCCCATGCGCAATAAGATACTCTTGAAAGGCTTCCATATCTGCTTTGCTTGGACGCTCATACAAGCTGCCTTCATACGGGTTAAAATAGATAAGATTTACTTTAGCTTTAATCCCGTGCAATAGTGTCACCAACTTTTTTGCCGACCTTCGGTCATCGTTTTTCCCTTTTATCATCAAATATTCAAACATTACCCGCTTGCGTGCATCAATAGGAAAACGTTTGACCGCTTCAATAATTGAAGCAATATTGTGCGCTTTGTTCATGGGAATCAGCTCGCTGCGCAATGTATCATCAACGGCATGAAGCGAAATAGCAATATGCACACCCAAATTCATAGCGCCGAGCTGGTCGATCCTGCTGCTTAATCCGCTCGTAGAAACCGTTTGACGCTTTGCAGCAATAGCCAGACCGTCTTCATCGGAAAAAATAGCAATGGCCTTGGCAAGATTGTGAAGATTGTCCAGCGGCTCTCCCATCCCCATATAGACAATATTAAGCCGTCTCTGTGCTGCAATATTGTTATCCTTTTTCAGTGCTAAGACCTGAGCGACAATCTCACCGGCGGAGAGATCACGGGTAAAGCCCCCTTTGGCAGTCAGACAAAATGAACAACCGACTTTGCAACCCACCTGAGTAGAGACACAAACAGTATATTTGGCATGATGCAACAACGCTCCGTCACTGCCGTACTGGGCTTCTTTCATACGCAAAAGCACGCTCTCTACCGTCTTGCCGTCACGCAAGGCAAAGAGATACTTGATGGTTCCGTCACGCGATATCTCTTTATTGAGAATATGCAGCGGCATAATGACATATGCTTCGCTCAAAGCATGACGCATGACCTGCGGCAAATTCTTCATTGCATCAAAATCATCAACATATTGCGCATAGAGCCACTTAAAAATCTGTTTGGCACGAAACGGAGGTGCGATCACATGGGACAGCTCTTCTTTGGTGCAATCTAAAATCGTCGGTTTCACGAGGTTAACGCTTTAATACGCTGATTTACATGTAGCTGCAGTTTTGCTTTCGCCTGCTCATGATATTTAAGAAAATCTTCATGCGCCCGCTCATTACAAAAATTGGTCACGCAAAAAACACCGCCGGCAGGAATATTAAACTCCTGTGCTACTTTTAGTACGGCAAAAAACTCCATATTTTCCAGTTCAATCCCCAGCGGTACAAACTTTTGCACCAATGCAAAGTCGGTGCTGATATAGTTCGAGGAGTTCACAATAGCCTCTTTTGCTTGTTGAGTTTGTGTCGAGATGACATTGTCCAGCGGCGAATAGGCTTTTTTTTGCAAAAAAGCCAACTCAATATTGGATGCCGTTTTGGATTCGACAACATCAAGCAGCCGGTACGTGCCGTAACTGCCGGCACTGCCGACAAAAAGCAAGAATTCCGGCTTGTCAAAAAGACACAAACGGGTCAGGTTCATACTCATCTCAATAAGTCCGACTCCCATTGGCGTGGCAAAAGAGAAGGTTTCGTTGTTTCCGGCACAAACAATCATAATCGCACCGGTATATTATTCTCATGAAGATAGTGCTTTAAGTCCATAATATCAATCTCTTTGTAATGAAAAATCGAGGCAGCCAGTGCCGCATCGGCACCCTCTTCAAAAACCTCTTTAATGTGTGCCATCGTCCCCGCACCGCCACTGGCAATAACAGGAATATCAAGCATCCGGCTCAACTGCTTGGTTATAGCAATATCAAACCCCGCTTTCGTACCGTCGGCATCCATAGAAGTGAGCAAAATTTCGCCGGCACCTCTTTGAGCCGCCTCCTTTGCCCAGGCAATCGCATCAATGCCCGTGTCAACTCGTCCGCCATTTAAATAGACATGATAGCCGTCCCCGGTCTGCTTGACATCAATAGCGACAACAATACATTGCGACCCAAACCGCTTGGCGCCCTCGCTAATGAGTTCAGGGCGCTTGATAGCAGCCGAATTAACGCTTACTTTGTCGCATCCGACATTGAGCAGTGCATAAATATCTTCGAGCCTGCGAATGCCGCCGCCCACCGTAAGCGGAATAAAGACTTCGCGAGCTACCTGCTCAACCATGTCTACAATCGTATCCCGTCCTTCATGGGAAGCTCCAATATCTAAAAAAGTAATTTCATCGGCACCCTCTTCATTATAACGTTTTGCTACCTCTACCGGATCACCGGCATCACGCAGTCCTACAAAATTCACTCCTTTGACGACCCGTCCATCTTTAACATCCAGGCAGGGAATGATTCGTTTGGCAAAATAGTCCATACAGCGTCTTTCTTATAAATTGTCATTGAAGTATAAAGCAAGTTCACTTAACACTACGTCTGTTCTCTCATTTACATGTAATATAGAAAACAAAAATTTGGAATCCACAAATTGCATCAAATATTCACTTAAGCACTTTTGAGGTAGAATCATTCATGCAAAATTCTCATAAAGCCAAAAAACAATTTGGTCAAAATTTTTTAAAAGATGAGAGCATCTTGCATCAAATCATCCAAGCGATGCCCAAAGATGACCGCACGGTTGTCGAAATTGGACCTGGCTTAGGTGATTTAACTAACTATTTAGTTGATGTCAGAAGCGTCATTGCTTTTGAGGTCGATCGGGATCTTTGCAAGCACCTGAATAAAAAATTTGAACAGAAAATCACAACCAAGCAGTTGCAGTTACACTGTGGCGATGTCTTAGAAGCTTGGCAGAGTGAGCTTTTGGATGAGCCGTACAATTTGGTAGCCAACCTGCCCTATTACATCGGCACTACCATCATCTTAAAAGCCCTCGCAGATCCGATGTGTCAAAATGTGCTTGTAATGGTTCAAAAAGAGGTGGCGCAAAAATTTGCGGCACAGCCTAACGAAAAAGTGTTTGGATCTTTAGGGGTTATTGCACAGAGCGTCGGAACCGCTTCGATTGTTACCATCGTTCCTCCCTCTGCGTTTGAGCCCATGCCCAAAGTGGATTCTGCGGTCTTGCTTATAGAAAAAAAGCGGCACCGCAGTGATGCCAAGTTTGAAGAGATGCTGAAAATTGCATTTACTCAACCGCGAAAAACTTTGATGAAGAACCTCTCGTCACGTTACGACAAAGCACATATTTGTTAAGCATTTGAAGCATTGCAGCTTCCTCTTACAGTTCGACCTCATCAAATAACCGCCGATGACTATCACCAACTCTATACTATGATATAACAAGGAGTTTGGATGAACCAAGAAGAGACACAACCCACACAAAGCAAGAGTGCCCCGAAAAAAGCGGCAGCACCAAAACAAGAGACAAAAAACAAAGAGACAAAAGAGGGTGGAAAGCCGCAACAAAACCGTAATAACCGCTCCCGTAATTCACAAAACCGCAGCAAACAGGGAGGCAACAAAAACCGACGGCGAAATGCTCCGGCACCCGTCGATGCTACGCTTAAAGAATTTGTTGTCAAAAACCAGGAAGTACATAAAAATCGACTGAACCCTCACTTTAAACTTGACCTTAATTCGAATGCTAGAATACGCATTACTCCGCTCGGCGGTTTAGGTGAAATTGGCGGTAACATTACTGTTTTTGAGACAGAAAAAGAGGCCATCTTGGTTGATGTAGGCATGAGTTTTCCCGATGAAGAGATGCACGGTGTCGATATTTTGGTACCGGATTTCTCTTACGTTCGCGAGATTCGCAAAAAAATTGTTGCCGTCATTATTACCCATGCGCATGAAGACCACATTGGTGCCATGCCCTACCTTTACAAAGAGATGCAATTTCCTATCTATGCAACACCGTTGCCACTTGCCATGATCGGCAATAAGTTTGACGAGCACCACCTTAAAGAGTTTCGACGCTATTTTAATCCGGTTGAAAAGCGTAAAGTCTATAAAATTGGCAATGATTTTGAGATAGAGTGGATGCACATGACCCACTCTATTTTAGACTCCTCCTCGCTGGCTATTACCACGGCAGCCGGTACCATTATTCATACCGGTGACTTTAAAATTGACCATACGCCCGTTGACGGCTATACCGCCGACCTGCACCGTTTTGCCGCCTATGGTGAAAAAGGGGTGCTCTGCATGCTCTCCGACTCGACTAACTCCTATAACAAAGAGATAACACCCAGTGAGCTGACTGTTGCTCCCGCACTTGATCGCATGTTCAGCAAAGCAGAAGGTCGGGTCATTCTTTCCACTTTTAGCTCTAACGTACACCGTGTCTATCAAGCTATTCAGTATGGCATTAAACACAAACGCAAGGTGTGTGTCATTGGGCGTTCTATGGAGCGTAACTTGGAAGTAACAATGCAATATGACTACATTAAACTCCCCAAAAATATCTTTGTTGATGCCGATGAGGTCAGCCGTATGAACGACAAAGACGTTCTCATTGTTACCACCGGATCTCAAGGTGAGCCAAATTCGGCACTGTACCGCATGTCCATTGGAGAACATCGCCATATTAAAATTAAGCCGACCGATCTCATTGTCCTCTCTTCTCGTGCCATCCCCGGCAACGAAGGCTCTATTTCAGGCATGCTCAACCACCTGCAGCGTGCCGGTGCCAAGGTAGCAAATGACCGTGATTTACATGTATCCGGACATGCCGGCATGGAAGAACAAAAGCTGCTGCTCCGTCTTGCCAATCCTAAATTCTTTTTGCCGGTGCATGGTGAATATAACCACATTATGAAACATAAAGACACCGGAATGGCATGTGGTATTCCCGAGCGCAATATTTTATTAATGACTGATGGCGACTGTATTGAAGTCGGTCCCAAATTTATGCGCAAGGTAAAAAGCGTCAAAACCGGCAAAACCTATATTGACAATCAAAACAATCACCAAATTGAAGATGATATTGTCATTGACCGTCAAAAGATGGCCAATGACGGCATTGTGATGATTGTAGCTCAAGTAAGCGAAGCCGACTCACACCTCATCTCAAAACCTCGTGTTACCTCTTTTGGTCTGGTTGCCGACAAGCAAGACAAAGCATTTGCTAAAGAGATGGAAGATGTGCTGGAACATTTTATGGTCAATCTCAAAGCGGGGCACATAGAAAATCCCAAAGCAATGGAAAATGACTTAAGACAAGTGGTGCGTAAACATATTTATCGAAAAATGAAAAAGTACCCGCTCATTGTGCCCAATGTTTTTGTAATGTAAATACTGCAACGGAGCCGCCAAGGCTCCGTTATATCGCTCTCTTCAAGGCAATTCTGCTATAATAGGCCTAAATATCAACAGGATTGTCCATGCATGTAACCCTTAATCACTATACACCTCTTGTTGTCTGCGCCAATGCCATACGCACCTGCTGGCAAAGTTTCGATAAAAGCGACAACGGTGGCGAGAAAGATCGTGAACTCATTGACAGAGTCGGTAATAAATTCAAACACGCCTCAACATTGGAACATCTCTCATACAACTTCTACATCAAAGGAGTTAGTCGTGCACTTCTGCAAGAACTGGCTCGCCATCGCATGGCATCTCTTTCAGTCAAAAGTACCCGCTATACCCTTAAAGAGCTCAAAGATGAAGAGCCGTTTAAAACAAGCGATATTAAACGTGCTTCAAAATATTTGGTTTTAACCCAGATTGCACTGGTTGATGAGATGAGCATTAAGGCACTGGAAAACTTGCGCCAAGTACTGTTTGCCGGGATCTCTAATGACCGTGCAAAATACTGCCTTCCCGAAAGCTATAAAACGGAGCTGACATGGAGCTGCAATGCGCGCAGTTTACAAAATTTTATTTCTCTGCGCAGTGATAAAGCGGCTCTTTGGGAGATTCGTGATCTGGCGTGTCAACTTTATTAGGCGCTGCCCAAAGATCACCAATACCTTTTTGCCGACAGCCTGAAGGATATTGAATGAGAACGCTGATACTGCTCGCGCCCATAGTACTGACCTTTTTCCATGGATGTGGCTCCAAAAACATAACCGTCAATGGCCTGATCTGTCCGGAGGGGCACAGTGAAGAGATGATACAAAATGATTTTCGCGAGTGTCGCTATTACGATATGAAGGCCATTGAGGCGGCATCACGACCAAAAATAGATGAAGAGTGCTTACGTTGCTTAGAAGAGAAAGGGTATATTTTGGAGTAACAACAGCAGAGCAACCTCTGCTGCTATATTTACAGTGCCGCTTTGGCTTGTGCTACTACAGTACTAAATGCTGCAGCATCATTCATTGCCATATCGGCGAGAATTTTACGATCAAGTTCAATACCGGATTTTTTCAATCCGTTAATAAAACGGGAATAGCTAATATCATTAAGGCGACATGCGGCATTAATGCGGATAATCCATAATTTACGGAATTCACGTTTTTTCTGCTTTCTATCGCGGAATGCATAAACAAGGCTGCGCTCAACCTGCTCTTTTGCTTTTCGAAAATGTTTTCGTCTACCGCTATAGAAACCTTTAGCTAGCTTTAAAATCTTTTTATGGCGACGTCTTCGGACGACTCCGGTTCTTACTCTTGGCATGTTTTTCCTTTTCTTTACCCTTGACGCACCAGCGCTAAGGTGCCGCTTAACACGGACTTGCCCACTTTAGTGTGGAGATCATGATGTACTGCAACTATGCAATCATAGCTTTAATATTTTTTTCGTCAGCTTTGGCCACCGTTTTGGGACGGTTTTGTTCACGACGTGTCTGAGCATCTTGTTTGGTTAAAATATGACTTCTGTACGCGGTACCGCGCTTAATCGAACCGTTTTTCTTAACCTTAAAACGCTTCACTGCGCCTTTAACCGATTTCATTTTGGGCATCGTTGGACTCCTTTCGTATAATTCTCTAGAATTCGAGGTCTGGCATTATAGCGAAATTTCACAACGATTACAACGATTTTTACATGTATTTTACAAGGGAGAAAGAGCGAGCCGTTTCTTGGGCTCATTGGGGGCATTGCTATTTTTTCTTATCGTCTTTTAGAGGCGTTACCAGCATGTTAAAATAGCGCCCTTCGAACTTTGGCGGCTTGTCCATGTGTCCGACATCTTCTACCATCGGCCATACTTTCATTAAAACCGCTTTCGCTGCCTCAGGATGCGCCATTTCACGTCCGCGCAAAAAGACACGAAATTTGACCAGTTTGCCGGATTCCAAAAATTCACGGGCATGTTTGACTTTATAGCTAATGTCGTTATCGGCAATTTTGACCGAGAGTTTAATCTCTTTAATTTCGATTTTTGTCTGATTCTTGCGCTGCTCTTTAAGTTTTTTCTCTTCCTGGTACTTATATTTGCCGTAATCCATCACCTTGGCAACCGGCGGATTGGCATTGGGAGCAATTAAAACAAGATCAAGCCCCATCTCGTTTGCTTTATCCATTGCTTCATCAATCGAAACAACGCCTAGCGATTCTTCGCCGTCAACATTACAACGAACCTCGGGAACTCTAATGTCATCATTCATAATGACTTGATCTTTTTTACTCAAAAATGTACCTCTCTAATTTTTTCTTGAACCATCGCTATAAACGCTGGCTCTTCTAAGTTATACTGCTCTCGTGTCCGACGGTCACGTACCGCAACCGTACT
>JAJRVF010000121.1 GCA_024277395.1 Campylobacterales bacterium | reverse complement strand
TTGTGACAACTTATAATAATAATCTCAACCGCACCAACATCTTTAAACCCATTGTCATTACGACGCTCATTATTGTAGGGGTGTTGGCTCTGTATATTCCCTATATTACCGACAAAAATTCCGCAAAAACTGTTATTGAGCACAGCTTAAATGCTGTAAAACAGATTAAACTTACCCGTGCCTATTATGTTGATAATGTCGTTAAAGATATTAAAACATATGCTCCAAACATTACATTCAGCTATGATCACAAAGGGGTCAACGGTGTCATTCCTTTACCAACCACCGTCATTCATGACTTAAGTGGTATCTTTAGCGATAATACAGGTATACGCTATAATCTGTACAGTGAATTTCCTTTCAAAAATCGTGCCGATCGCAACTTGACAAAATTTCAGCGCGAAGCCATACGCTTTACAAAAAAGAGTCCTGATGGCGTCTATACAAAACGAGATGTTATTGACGGCAAACCCGTTATTCGTGTTGCCGTAACCGATTTTATGACCTCAGAAGCATGTGTTTCATGTCATAATAACCATCCTGATCGAACTTGGGAGCGCAACAAATGGAAAGTAGGTGATAAACGTGGAGTTCTTGAGGTTATTACCCCAATAGAAGATGAAATTGCAGCCAACAATATGCTCAAATACTCTATTTTAGCACTTATTATTATAATGATTGTTCTACTTTTAGGCTACTTTTCTTCCATGTTTATTCGTCGGGAAAAAGAGCTCTTCCATACCATTGACGAAACCAGCGATGCTCTTGAAAAAGAGATAGAGGTCTCCAGCACTCACCAATCACTGCTGCAAGAGTATAAAAATGCCATTGACGTCTCTGCCATTGTTTCTAAAGCCGGACTAGATGGTAAGATCACTTATGCCAATGATGAATTTTGTAACATTAGTGAATATACAAGAGAAGAACTCATTGGCAATAATCACCGCATACTCCGCCATCCAGACCAGTCTAAAGAAGAATTTAAACGACTCTGGGAAACCATCACTTCGAAAAAAATCTATAAAGGCACCTTAAAAAATATCTCTAAAACCGGTAAAGTCTATTATGTCGATGCCACCATTGCCCCAATTCTCGATAAAGAGGGTAATATTTTGGAGTATTTGGCTATTCGTTACAATGTTACCGATCATATTCAAGCCATTAACTATGCCTATACCGACAACTTAACCGGTATTGCCAACCGTAATAAATTTGAAGAGGTCATGGACTATGAGCTTCGACAAACCAAACGCTATAATTTTCCCATGTGTCTGGCTATTTTGGATATTGACCACTTTAAAGCATTTAATGACAACTTTGGACATCTTGTCGGTGACGAGGTATTGGTTATCTTGGCAAAATCTCTTAAAAGCAATATTCGAGAGACCGACCTGTTCGCCAGATGGGGCGGTGAAGAGTTTGTCATTCTTCTTAAAAATACCGATATTAAACGCAGTGTGAACGTCCTTGAAAAATTTCGAGTGATTATTGAAAGTATCCAACATAAAAAAACCGGTAAAATCACTGCCAGCTTCGGTGTAACAGAGTACCGCAAAGACGACACTCTCGATATGATGTTACAACGTGCCGATGAGGCACTCTATCAAGCCAAAGATGCCGGTCGAAACTGTATTCGTTCAATCATATAAGCTCTATTGCTTTATTCTCGAATCGCTTCGCGGTCGAGTTCACCGCTTTTTAGTTTTTGAAGATAGATTCTCAACGCCCGCTTGACATCGCCACTAAGCACAAACAAGCCAAAAATATTAGGCAGCGCCATCGCCAACATCAGCATAAAACTAAAATCTACCATTAAGTCGGTACTGACAACCGTAGCCACCACGGTGAGCGACAAAAAGAGTATCTTGTACGCCAGAGAATATTTACTTCCAAATAGATAGACCCAGGCTCGCTCTCCGTAATATGACCATGAGATCATGGTACTAAAGGCGAACAGGGCAATGGAGAATGAGAGTATCATGGGGAACCAGCTAATCACCGTACCGTAAGCCGCCGAAGTCAACGCTGCCCCCTGTTTGGCTTCAATCAGTGCCGCATGACCGTTTGCCGGATCATACACTCCGGTAATAATAATCACCAGTGCCGTCATGGTACAGACTACAACCGTATCTATAAAAGGTTCATACAGCGCCACCATTCCTTGGCGCACCGGATACTTGACCCGTGCAGGTGCATGGGCGACCGGCGATGAACCCAAACCCGCTTCACTCGAAAATACTGCCCGCTGGAACCCTTGAACAATAGAACCTATCACGCCGCCTGCCACTGCCGTAGGAGCAAAAGCTTCAGAAAAGATCAACCCAAACGCTGCGGGAATCTGATGATAATGTGTTCCCAGTATCCATAAGGATGCCAACAGATAAATTATTACCATGCTCGGCACTACCGCCTCGGTTGTACGGGCAATACGCTTTACCCCGCCAATAATAACAGCTCCGGTAATGGTAGCTAACAGTATTCCAAAAACAATAGGGTATTCTGCAAAAAATGCCACCTCACCCTGTACGGCACCTAGTGCCTGTGAGACCTGAAAAGTATTGCCCCAGCCGATAGCACCACAGATCATTAAAAAAGCAAAAACCAATGCCAGCACTTTGCCGACACGAGGCCACCCTTTCGATGCCAGACCTTTGGAGAGGTACTCCATAGCACCGCCCATCACCGTACCGTCTTTTAAAAATTCACGATGCTGCAGCGAGAGAGTGACTTCGGTAAATTTCAGCGACATACCCAAAAATCCGGCTACAATCATCCAAAACGTTGCTCCCGGACCGCCAATGGAGACAGCAATAGCAACACCGGCAATGTTACCCAGTCCTACCGTAGCCGAAAGCGCGGTTGTCAATGCACCAAAAGGTGCAATCAGTCCTTTGTCATCTTTAGTAACATAGTCACCTTTAATGATACGGTACGAATGTCGAAACATCCTCAGGTTAATAAAACCCATTTTAATCGTCAAATAGACCCCGCCGACAATCAGCCAAGCAACCAAAAAAGGGATGCTCACTCCATTAACCGTTCCAAACAATATGTCAAAAAATAGTAGGGACTCCAAAAAACCGTTTATAGACGTAAAAATCTCATTCATACCACAGATGCCTTAGGCGTAAAATTACCTTCTATTGTAACATATTGTCACATTATAAATAAGAAAATATAGATAAGACATCCCATAACAGAAGTAATGGTTAATGCTGCTGCAACCCATCTTCCCCACTTTTTATGCTGCTGAAACACCGTGGCATGAATGCCCTCACGCCGATAGCCCCTATACGATACAACAACCAGATAAATCCACCCGCATACTGCAGCGATGGCAATAGCAATATGAGCAATCAAAAAGAGCAGTAAAAACGTAAACGGAAGCGAGCTCTCCTTGGAAAACTCCATAAAACCGCCTGAAACCCGAATTCCAATTTCAAAAACCGTGACCACAACAAGTGTCGTTAACAGCAGTGTAATTTGACTGATAAAATGTTTTCGATACTGTTTCAAAACAGCATAACGGATTGAAAGTGCCAACAAGAATGGCAACAGTGCAAACAGAAGTGTTGCTATATCCATATACAAAAGTGCCGATGTCCCTAAAAACCCCTCTGAAAACATGGCACACTCCTCTATAAAATACCTAACTCTACTAGGTAACTCCTTAGCAGGAAATTACATGTAAATTACAGGGCAATAACTTCAGCCACCTCCAAACCAAAACCGCTTAAACCGTTAAGATCGGGCGCCTTGCCCCCACTAAGAAGACGCATTTTTCTAATACCAAACTGCTTTAAAATTTGTGCACCGACACCATACTCTTTCATAGAAGAAGCAGCTGCCATATCGGGATTTTCAATAAACAGCAGCACTCCTCCGTTTTGCTTTAAATATTCAATAGAGGCAATCAGCTGCTCATAGCGGCTTTGCTGTAACAGCAGTTCAATATCGGGTAAAATATTGTGTACTTTAACATTGGCAATTTCTGCAATTTCATAAAAAGCAATTGCCGTATGTGTATGCCCTTCATGATCTTCAAAAGTATGCTTTTTAACAGTGACACCAAAAAATTCTGTCGATGCTTCACCTATTTTGCGAATAAGAGTCTCATTGGCCAGCCGGTACTCGACAATGTCGGAGATATATACCGTCAGCAGGTCATGTTCTTCACAAAACAGATCCAAATCATCACGACGTGCCATGGTACCGTCTTCTTTAATAATTTCACAAATCACTGACGATTCGCTCAATCCGGCCAAACGACACAGATCGACAGAACCCTCGGTATGACCAATACGCACCAACGTACCGCCGTCTTTGGCAATAAGCGGAAAGATGTGCCCCGGACGTACCAAATCCTGCGGTCGACTCAAGGGATTGGCCAAAATCTTCACTGTCATATCACGTTCTGCCGCCGAAATACCCGTTAATGCCTCTGCGGCATCAACAGAAATGGTAAAAGCAGTTTCATGCATGGAGGTATTTGAGCTTACCATGGGCGTAAGCTCCAAGCGTGTCGCAATATCATTGCTGATTGCAACACAAATAAGCCCTCGCGCATGCATCGCCATAAAATTGATGTGATCGGGCGTGGAAAAAACCGAGGCGTAGACCAGATCACCTTCATTCTCGCGATCTTCATCATCTACCATCACTACCATCTTCCCTCTTTTAATGGCTTCAATTGCTTGCTGTACCCGCTCTATTGGTGTCATGTTCTCTCTTTTTAATTGAATTATATTAAAATAAGTCTCAAAAGTAGCTCAAGGGACATTTCAAACAAAAAAGTATCAAAAATCTCTCATTTTCTCTTGACAAAACAGCTCTTATAAACTATAATTTCGTCCTCATTACACTATGTAGTGACTTTGTTGGGGTGTCGCCAAGCGGTAAGGCCTCGGTTTTTGGTACCGATATTCGGGGGTTCGAATCCCTCCACCCCATCCACTTTTCTTAACGGTCGCGGAATAGAGCAGTTCGGTAGCTCGTCGGGCTCATAACCCGAAGGTCACAGGTTCAAATCCTGTTTCCGCAACCAAATATTTTCCTATCGTTCATAATCAACAATTAATACTATTTCGTTACAATTAAACCATTATATATAGGGTTTTAGAATGCAGCGTTTCGTTAAAAAATATTTATATGTCGATTCACAAGACGCCTCCTTGCGCACCTTGTCTCTTTACATGATTGCTGCTTATCTGTTTGCGGTGGGAATACGCCTCATATTATGGTACCAACATGCCGACATAGATGCCTACTGGCTTCACGGCGCTCCCCTGCCCATCTACTCTCCCGATGCCGGTCTCTACGGCTACTACGCCAAACAGCTTTTAGCAGGGGCTTCCTACCCGCTTGTCTCGGAGTATATGCCCGGCCGTCTCGTCTATTTTTTTGTTTCGGTTTTTGGTTTTCATATTGACTGGGTAATGTTTATGTTGCCGGCATTTCTCTCATCACTCATTGTCATACCCATGGTATTGATAGGCTATGCCCTCACACTGCCGAAGGTGGGATTTTATGCCGCGCTTATTGGCGGCATTGGCATTAACTTTTATACGCGGTCGCATTTAGGCTACATGGACACCGATACCTTAAACCTCTTTTTTCCCTATCTTGCCATTGCCTTTTTCCTGTTGGCTTTACGAAAAAAAAGTCTGCTTTGGGGACTTCTCTCTATCGCTGCACTGGTAGGTTTTTACTATTGGTACCACTCCTCTTTAGTCATTATTGCCGCATTGGCAGCAACGGCATTGCTTGTCACCCCGTTTATTCTAAAGAGCCGTATTGCAGGCATTGTCATCATACTCACCATTATTGTAGCACTGTTTGTAGTTGATACTTCTAATATTGTCAAACGTATGGGTGATTATGTCGAAAGCACACAGGCAATTACTCTGCACGGCGCTCATGGAACCTACCACTTTACCAATACCCTCGCAACGGTATCAGAAGCTCTTGACACCTCAATTTTAAAAATCTCTCCCGTGTTAGTGGGAACGGGGATCTATGTCGTACTGGCAACACTGGGCTACCTATTGCTCGTTATTGCCCGCCCTGCTCTTTTAGCAGCACTGCCTTTGCTGATTCTAGGCTATGGCGCTTCATTTTTAGGTATGCGCTTTACGATGTACGCCACACCCGTTTTGGCTTTTGGTTTTGTCTACCTGCTCTGCCTTCTTAATACACGCTTTGCACGTAGACATATTCCGGTTTTTGGAACCGTGGCAGGCATAGCGCTGATGCTCTACAATATTATTATTGTCAACCACTCCGCAGCCCCCTGTTTTTTCAAAAAAATGATGTCATTGCCTTAGAGGAGTTTGCTGCTGTCAATACCAAAAAAGATCTTATCTATTCGTGGTGGGATTACGGCTGGCCGCTTTGGTACTACATTGGCAATAACAATACACTCATCGATAACGGTCGTCACGGCAGTGATACCTATCTGGTCTCAAAACTCCTGCTCTCACCCAACCAAAATTTTGTTGCCAATGCGGCACGCTACTTCTCACAAAAAAATCTTGAGGGGCGAAAACGCTACATTAAAGAAGTCATTCCCTATGTCATTCAAACCGAAAACCTCGATGATATTTTTAAAGAACTCAACTATAATATTCCTACCGATGCACGAGGACGAACCACCTATATTATGTTACACCGCGATATGCTGTTAACTTTTAATATGATGGAACGCTTCGCTCAAACCGACCTGCAGAGCGGTCAACATCAGGAAAAACCTTCAGAACTCTATATTTCCGATCTGTTGCAACCCTATCACCCTGCCAGTCCGCTGATTCAAGGAGACACCTTCACCCTCGATCTGCGCCGTGGGGAGATGCAAGGCAATGACGGCACCAAAACCACCGTTTATGGTGTCATTATTACTGAAAACGGTACCATCAAAGCATCAAAACAGTATAATAAAAATTCACCCTATATTCTGATTGTCTACAATAAGAGCAAAGCCATCTATCTCGATACCACTGCTTTTGACAGTTTTTTGGTACAAGCACTCCTGCTTGATCTCTATGATAAGTCACTCTTTGAAAAAGTGGTACAAACACCGAGTTTTAAGATTCTGAAACTAAAAATCTAAGCCACTATGCCGCACCGCGGCGGTTTAGTAGCACCACAAACGTTTTAACAAAAATAATAAAATCAAGCCATAGCGACCAATTCTGAATGTACCAGACATCAAGTTCCACCCGCTCATCAAAGCTTAACTCATTACGTCCACTAATCTGCCACAGTCCGGTCAATCCCGGTTTTACATGTAAAATGGTCTCCATGGCTCCACCGATTTTCTCTTTTTCTTTTAGCATATAGGGGCGCGGACCAATCAGGTTCATCTCTCCACGAAGAACATTTATAATCTGGGGTAACTCATCGAGAGAGAGTCGGCGCAACCAAGCACCGACGCGGGTCAATCTCGGATCGTTTTTATATTTATGGTACATCTCGTAATAGACCCTCTCTTGCGGATGCTCTTTTAAATACTGTTGAAGCATCGTATCGCTGTTCTCGTGCATGGTTCGAAACTTGTAACATTCAAAAATCTCTCCCTCTTTTCCCAAGCGCTGCTGTTTAACAAAAATACTTCCCCGGCTCTCTAGTTTAATGACAAGAGCAATGAGCAGCATCACCACAGAAATAACGGGAAGCATCACAAGAATCAATAAAAATTCTGCTGCTTTTTTAATGTAAATGTTCTTAGGAATAAAAAGCTGATTTTGAATATTAATAAAGCTCATGCGACCAATTCTCAAATCGATGATTTCGGAATTGGCAAAGCTGATATTATGCAGATAAGGGATAAGAATCACCTCTTTTACCAGACGCTTGTAGTTATGAATTAAACGCTCTAGTGTCTCAACATCCATCTCACGTGTTGCAATAAAGACTATTTTTGCTTCGGTAATGCTCGCAACACTGCGATACCCCAAATACCAGTTCATAGCCAGATCTTTTTTGAGTTTTTTAAGCTGATCGGCATTACCGACTAAAAAAGCATTAATATGCCAATATCCTAAATCGTACAGCATTTTTTTACACGCAACACGTCCCAAAGGCATAAGCCACAACAGATTGAGAAACATTAGTATATAGAACGTACGCGAAAACTCTTCGGTCGATTTGGTAACAAATAAAATCATCACCACTGCTATCAATAGCAAAAAGGCGGCTAAATAGCTGCGCCGCAACTCCTCCCAAAAATCATTTCGCTTGGTGTAAAGACCCAATGAAAAGTTGATAATAAGAAAAATGACAAACAGAAGACCTGACAAGAAAAAGTGAACAACATCTTCTTTGTATCCGGAAAAAAGCGGTATATTCTCAAGCATTAAGCGATAATAGTGCGCCAGATACAGTGCTATCAGCAATGACAAAGCATCAAATAACATCAAACATACGGATGTAAAAAGCTTATGCATACAATGCCTTCATCTCTCACAATGTTGTCGCTGTTAAAAATATCAAAATTTTCATGATATCGACTCCGTTTGTATCATATAGCCCGTACCGCTCACATTTTTAATAAACGCATCATCCGTTGCCTGACGAATGCGAAAGAGCAGCGATCGCAAAGTTTTGTCATTCACCAACTCTTCCCAAACATGCATGCAAATCTGTTCGTGAGAAACACTAATGTTGGGCTGTGATGCCAGAAGATCAATCAGCTTTAATGCCTTAGGACCGAGTTCTACCTCTTTATTGTCTTGGATCAGACGCTTGAGTTGCGTTAAATAAATATATCCGCCTTTAAGGTGAATCTTCTCTGGAACCGTCTTTTCAGGCTCTTTGTCTATATTTTCACCCGCCGTAACCAGTCGCAATGTAGCAATAATCTGTGCTTCATTGTAGGGCTTGGTCAGATAGGCTGCTGCCTGGGATTCTACGGCAAAATCAACCATTTCGTTATCGACATAGGCGGTTAGAAAAATGATTTTTGTATTGATTTGACGGCTAATAGCAACGGCGGCTTCGCTGCCGCTGATATTATCACGCAGCATGACATCCATAAAAATGACATCGGGTTTTTTGGCAATACACACTTCAATGGCCTCTTTGCCGTTATCGATAATATCGCTCACTACAACACCCTGCTCCTCAAGCATCTCTTTAAGGAACTCCGCTGCAATACATTCATCTTCGACAATAATTACACTTACAGTCTCCATGTGTACTCTTTTAAAACACCTTTAATATCTATGAGTACCGGAGGGTTGGTACTGATACTGCTATACGCATCATGCGTAAACACTTCAAATGCACGGTGTGCCACAGCGACAATAATGGCATCGTAACGCATGCTCTGCTCAAAAGGATTCTCTACCATATTATACTGCTTCACACGCGATTTCTCAACCCAGGGATCATAGATATCAACATGACAGTTATAGGTGTCAAGCTCTTTAATAATATCCATGACCTTTGTATTTCTCATATCGGCGCAGTTCTCCTTAAACGTGATTCCCAAAATAAGAACAGTGGCATACTTGATTTTTTTATCGGCTTTGATCATCTCTTTAATGGTCTGTTCGGCAATATATTTTCCCATGCCGTTATTGATCTGCCGCGCCCCCAAGATGAGATTGGGCGTATAACCCAGCGCTTCGGCTTTATACGTCAGGTAGTACGGATCTACTCCAATACAGTGCCCACCGACTAAACCCGGGCTGAATTTTAAAAAGTTCCACTTTGTCGCGGCAGCTTCAATGACCTCTTTGGTGTCAATATCCATGGTGTTAAAGATAAGCGCCAGTTCATTAACCAAGGCAATGTTGACATCACGTTGTGTATTCTCTATGACTTTTGATGCTTCGGCAACTTTAATACTCGAGGCTCTATAGGTTCCTGCAGTAATAATGCTTCCATATAAGGCGTCAATCTCGCGCGCTATAGCAGGTGTAGAGCCGGAGGTGACTTTTAAAATTTTTGTTACGGTATGCTCTTTGTCTCCGGGATTGATGCGCTCAGGCGAGTAGCCGCAAAAAAAATCTTTATTGTAAACAAGCCCGCTGCTCGCCTCCAGCTCCGCAACACACACCTCTTCAGTGACGCCCGGATAGACCGTGGACTCATAAATGACAATATCATTTTGTTTCAATACCGCACCTATCATTTGTGATGAAGAGATCAGCGGTGTTAAGTCCGGCATATTGGCTGAATCTATGGGTGTGGGAACCGTAACAATAAAGATGCTGCATTCACGCAAATCTTCTACATCACAAGAGTACAAAAGTGTTGTTTCTACCTCTTTGAGTTGTTTTGCCGTTAACTCCATGGTTGCATCATAGCCTTTTTTCAGTGCTGCTACTCTGTGCACATTAATATCGAAGCCGACAACACGATACCCGTTCAATGCAAAAGCATGAGCCAGAGGCAGTCCGACATACCCCAGCCCGATAATGGCAATTGTTTTCGTTTTCATTCTCTTTAGGTGCCCTCAAATTCTATTGTGTACTGCAAACCCTGTTCGCTTGTAAGCATAAGTGTACCCTTTAACTGCTTAACACAAAGATGCACCAGTTTGACGCCGAGTGAATTGTTACGTAACAGGGCTTCAGGCGCTTTAACTCCCTTGCCGTCATCGCGACATATGAAAATATAGCCGTCATGGCGATGCTCCAGTGTTATTGTAATGGTACCGCCCTCCTCGTCAAATGCATATTTAATACTATTTGTAAGCAGTTCATTGGCAATAATACCCAACTGTAACATCACCTCCAGAGGTACCCTCATTGATTCGGCTTCAATATTTACATGTATTTTTTTTTGATTGGAAAACATTCCCAGCAACAGTACGGAGAGCTGTTTCATGTAGGCCTTAAAATCTATATATTCAAAGTCCTCACATTGATAGAGCATCTCATGCACCATCGCAATTGACTCAATACGGGTTTTACTCAAGCGCAGCTGCTCTTTGCCCTTTCCTTCGGTTCGATTGGCCTGCAGACCAATAATGGAAGCAATAACATTGAGATTATTCTTCACCCGATGGTGCACCTCTTTAAGCAGCATCTCTTTTTGACGGTTTGAAGCATCCAGTTCGGCAAAAGTTTTGGCAATAGAGAAATGATAAAGTAATCCAAAAATATAGATAATAACAGCGGCATAAGCAAGATTAAACAGTGCCGTCGGATTTTGTACCAATGGGTTGGAAGGGTTATTGAGAAACTCGACATAAAGCAGACCCGCCATCATTGTAAATAGCAGCACGGTCAGCAGCAAAGAGTAGCGCAGACGAATAAACAGCAGTGTCGTCAGCGGCAAAAGCAAAATAAATACCACCGACATGGTGGCAAAACTGTTAATATAAATAAGGGTAAACAGTGCCGTTGAAAGAATAAACAAAAAGATATAAGCACTCACACCTAACTGCTTATACCGAACCAAATACCACAAACCGGCAATGAGCGCTACAATAACCGTCAACTCAATAGCCGCATTGCCATAACGTGCAGTAAAGAGATCAATTCCCAAAGCGAACAGATTAACCACAATCAGCGTCATGTAAAAACGGTAAAGCAGCGTTATTTTATGGTTCAAATCGCTATAGGTAAAGAATTTTTTTAATGCTCTCAATATCTTACCACTGTTTTATATATTTGCTAAGAAGATATTTTATCTTGCTTTCAATAATATCTTTTACAACAATCTCATCACTTATCTCATTATAAACCCAAAAAGCAGAGCTCCAGTAATCACCATAAATCCCAATATCTCCATTTTCAAAATCAAACGTCGGTTTATACAAAAATGTCACCTCTTTTCTAAAATACTTTGCTTCATACAGAACACTTGAATTGAGCGCTGCTACATGTAAAATATGTTCGTTAGAAAGCAGATGATACACATTGTCATATTTTTTCAACTTATTTCTCAGCACGTCACTATGGGTCTGGCGCTTCAAAGTAAAAAGGTTTGAAATAGCTGATGAATCCAATGGTTACTGTGCAGCATAATTTTTTTACGTTCTTAACGTTCTGTCAGTACTTGTCAAACTATATAAGAATGTCCCCTTTTTTGAAGTTAATACTATCATTTTTTTTATCATGGAAGGCTGAATTTTACCTCACAGTTGACGGGGACGTTATGTTATTAGCTACTGTAAAATTTGATAAACCTTCTCTTCGCTTTTCATTTGGATTGTAAATTCAACTCTTCTTGCTTTTTCTCTATCTTTTAATTTAGAAAATGCCATTCCATTTGCTCTAAAATTTTTCTCAAGCCAAGGTCTGTTTTGTATTACAACAGCATCTTCTAAGCCGTAGCAGTATGATAAAACTTCATATGCTCGGTTTTGTGAAAGTCGCATATTGTTTAGATATATCTTTTTTTTTGATTTTGTGCTATTCCATTCGTCAGAAGTATGCCCTTCTACTCTTAGTTCTTTTATTTTGTCTTTGTACTCTTTTGAAGTCAAGATGTTGATGTATCTTGAAAAAAACTGCTTCAATACTGTTTTGAACTCATCTTTCAAATCACTTTTACTGACTTCAAAAAGAACATTTGGAGAGTGGAAAATCACACTATTGTCTTTCGTAATTGTAGCATCCCACTTTTGTAAATCGTCTTCAAATTCCGCATATAAAGCCTCGTTGAGATTTGCTTTTGCATCCCTGTATGAGATGGCTATGTCTTTCATCTCTTCTTTTTCGGCTTCCACTTCTATCATGAAACTTATAGCTATAAATAAAAAAATCAACATTAAACCCGACATCATGTCAGATATACTCATCCATTCATCATTTGCTTTCAGGGGAAGCCTTTAGTTTTTGAATAACTGATAGTGTAGTAGCCACACTCATGCCGACAATTGATGTGAAAAATGCTGTTTTCAGTCCTACTAAAATATCATTAACACTGTTTATTATATCTTCAGGGTTAAAACCCTGCAAGCCTATGAATATTCCCACAAATGTTCCTAGAACACCTACACTGATAATTTGGCCTTTTAAATCTTTACCCGTTTTTTGATCTAGAAATCCAAGTATTACAATAAACAGTACAAATATAATATTTACAGGATCCAATAAGACATCTTGGAATGAAGCGCTTACGATTTTATCTTTATCTGTAGATTTGTTGCAGACGCCTAGAGTTAAAATAGCTCTATTGCTAGAGACTATTTTTTCACTAATACCATCAATATTTGCAAGCTCATCTATACTTTTAAAGCACTGATTGAGCTCTCTGTATTTTATAATCTTTTGAGATTTTAATTTTCCAATACCATTAAGTTTTAAAAGTTCGTCTGCTGTAGCATTGTTTATATCTACTGTGGCAGCAAGACAAGCAATGCTAAGTAAAATCAGTATAATAAATCTCAAAATGTTGCTATCCTAGAATAGTTGTGAAATTTACAATTTTTTGATCATGCAAAGCTGGATACAGCTCTACAGTTGACAACATGTGCATAAACTATTTTCTAAAGCGCTTAAAGACTCTGTCAAAGTCTATACTAACTTTGCAAAGTGTCTCATCAAAAGTATAAACTTCTTTAGAGAAGTCGCCTACTTTTTGATATTTTCCATTAACTATCTTGTATATTTTGGCACGCAGTTCATCAGGGTATGCAAGAATATAGTAAAGAACCTGCTCTTCTTCATACTTGGTAAACTTATAGGTCTCATCATTTTTTGCAGTTGATTTTGAAACAACCTCTACAATTATTTCTGGAGCTTTTGTAATGTAGGCATCATGGGGTTCGTCACATATTAAAACAACATCAGGTCTTAAAACAGTATCATCAGCGAGTTTATAGTCCTCTTCGCCTAAAGCCAAGCATCGCTCACACTCTTCAATGGAGTTGCCAAGTTGACGGGAAAACTCATATGCTATTGCCTGATGATTAATCATAGGTGCGGGACTCATAGCAACAGGATGCCCCTCAAAAAGCTCCCATTTGCCTTCCCATAGCTGATAATCTTAATATGTGTAGTGTTTTAAAGAGTCAATTACAGCCATTATATCTCCTGTAGAAATATTTGGCTTTGATTGTAGCATAACTTTTTTAAGTTCATTATTGACACCTAACCCCTTGACTTGACTTAAACTTGCTAATAACAATATCGACATTGAGCAGCAATAATTAATCCATCAAGGTCTGGCGTTTATGTTACCAATGGTGGCTGTCACGAAATTTTAAATGCTCTCGCCAGCAAATAGATTGTCTCATCGGCAATAAATCTTTTCAGATAGCTCCTTGTTAGTTACTAACGACAACATCACTTCCTCCAGTGCCGTCACCATGAAAGCAGCATCATAATTGTTTTTTACCATATCGTACCCTGCTTTTCCGTATGCTCTCACAGAATCTACATGTAAATTTTGTAATATATCAACCAATGTCTGTTGTTTCTCCATGTCAAACAGCCAACCGTTGCTCTCATGCTTGATCAGTTCCGGCAAAGCTCCGTTATTGCTGGCAATCACCGGTTTAGAGTATTTCATTGCCTCAATGGCACTCAGACCAAATCCCTCCCAACGTGAAGGCATAATCACAATATCGCATCGCAATAGCAGCTGGGGAATGTCTTGATAATCAACCCAACCGTGATTGACAACATGCTCAGGAATATCAACCTCACGATCAACCACCGCCTTTCCTGCACAGTGCCAACGAATATGCTCATTCGGAAACATGTCAATAAACTCCATAAGCCAGTCAAAACCTTTAGCGTAATCATACCGACCCAAAAACAGGATATTGTACTTGTCATTTTCAAATTGTTTTTCGTAACGACAGGGCTGCAACAACTCTTTTTGAAGAGATATGCCATGAGGAATATAGTAGAGCTTTGCTGCTTTTATTCCCGCTTCACGAGCCCCGTCATGTTCATTTTGAGAAATGGTTACAATAGCATCACAGCCAAAAGACAAGCCCCATTCAACCGTTCGATACACCCAGGACTTCAGAAGGCTTCCCTCCATTAAAAAAGACCAGCCATGCGCACAGTAAATAATTTTGGGTCTTGATGCAAGTCCTGTAACCGCCAGTCGTGCAAATATTCCGGCAAACGAGCTGTGTACATGTACAACATCGGGCTTTAGCTGCTGAATCTTCTTTCGTGTTATCTGCAAAGCATGCCACACTCCGATTGCTGAGCGCGTATACGGATCGAGAGATAAAAACCCTGTATAACGAATAATTCGCGATTCACTACCATGTTCCGATGCCAAAATATAGACCTCATGTCGCAATGACTGAGCATCACAAACAGTTTGCAAATAGGTTGCCAAGCCGCCATTGATCCAATCCGCTACATGTAAAATCCTCATTGCACTTTGCCTGACATTTTTATTAGCCAGAAAAAAAGCCCGATATTACGAATGAATCCATGTTTAAAAAGACGGTATCGCATTATAAGTCTCATTCGGTGCAATAGAGATGACGAACGCAGCTTAGAGATCGCTTTGAGTTCTTGTGTACACTCTCCTAGACCTTTAGCCTTGCAGTGCTCCAAGAATCCTTCAACCTGATCAATTTGCCGTCCTAAAACGGCATCAAACTCATCCTCATTAAAATATTTCAAAGCCTTTGTAAGAACATAGGAAGCATTAAATTTCGGGGCACCGCCGCTAACATTGGAGTCATGCTGACGATAGGCCAGCGTTGCTTCATCTATAAAATCAACGACACCCAGGGAAGAGGCAACAAGACCTATCCAGTGATCATGCATTGTGCTCTTGTTGTGAAACGGCAGGGCACTCAAAGCCAATTGGCGATTTAACATCATCGTACATCCGGTAATGTTACACTGCATTGCAAGATCATGGCAACGGTTTTTTTTAGGGTTAAGACGAAAATAGTTCCAAAAAGATGCTCCCAGCTCTACACCTTCTATATCTACAACTTTCATATCGGTATAAACCAGAAGCGGTGTGCTACTGCCGTATTGTTCCTTCATAGCAAGAATTTTCCGGTAGGAATGCTCTATTTTATTTTTAAACCAGATGTCATCTTGATCACAGAACATAAAGTATTTGTACTTACCGCTATCTACAGCGGTTTGCAGCAGAATTTCAAAACTTTTCATAGCACCGACATTAACAGCTTGATGCACCATCAGTGTCATATCGGTCTGCTGTTTAAATTTCTGAATGAGTTGCAATGTTGCATCACTCGAACCGTCATCGCGAATATGCAGGTCAAACTGCCGATACGACTGCCGTTCCAAAGAGTGCAGCTGTTCTACAATAAACCGTTCACCGTTGTAAGTTGACAGCAGTACGGCTATAGTATTGCCATGCATCATTTATACCCTCAAAAACAGACTGATATTCTGCACCCTGCTTTGTCTAAAACAACCAAATCGAATGAGACCCCAGCGCTTTTGTATCCATGAAAGCTGTGGCATTGCAATATAAAAATTCAATAGTGCCGCCATATCATCACGGAGTCTTATGCCGTAACAATCCAGAAAAGCTCTTGCCTGCCTGCGATGCGCTTCCAAATGCAGCAGGTACGGCTCATTTTTTAACAATAGCAAATTGATTGTTTTTTTAAAAATATCCAAAGGTCTATGCTATTTGGCACCAATCGTGTTGATGTCGTGCTGCCGATAGTAAAGCGTTGCTTCGTGCAGCGTACCAATTATTCCGAACGTACTTGCTACCATGCTGCACCACCAATCATGCATTATGGCCTCCTCAGGAACAGGAAATGCCAATTCCAACAAGTTTTTATTGAGCATCATGGAACAGCCTGTAGCAATGTTTTGATAAAGCAGGTAGCGCAATGCGTCTTTATCAGGATTATTATTTTCATAATGCCATAGTGATGTATCAATGATATTAAGCTGTTCATCGGTTACATGTAAATCGGTATGAACTAAAAGCGGTACCGTAACATATTCCTGCTCTAAGCGCTTCATTACACTGAGAGTTTGTGAGATTTTATCTGACTTCCAAACATCATCCTGATCGGCAAACATCACATACTGACACTCCGACATATCCAGTGCTGCAGCAACCAGTTTATTAAAACTTGCTTTTACTCCAATATTGGCACCCGATGCCACTACATAAAGCTGTCGGGCATTATCATGAAAAAAATCTTCAATGATTTGCAGACTCTCATCATCAGAGCCGTCATCACGCACCAAAAGTTTCCACTTGGTATGGCTCTGTTGTTGCAGTGAATGCAAAAACTCCGGCAAATATACTGCACCGTTATATGTAGAAAGTACAATCAAGACCATAACGAATCACTTAATTGTCGGGCACAAAAAGGCTTCATCTCTAGTGGTAATGCCGACACATCATGCTCATGTGAACTAAAGCCGTCAGCTTCAACCCCATCACAAATCTTTTCCAGAGCATTGGCAATCGTCTCAACACTTAGCAGATCCAGTGAAACAATATTGTCTGAACGCTGGCTCAGATCTTTTCCCTCGTAGCTGTTGGTAACGGTCTTCATTCCGGCATAGGCCATCTCTAACGGCGGATAACTCGGATGTGGAGAAACCATAAGCGATATACCGACCATTGACTCGCTTAACAGTGCAGCATATTGAGGCAACGATGCTTTTCCTACAACGGTAATATGTTTAACATGACTGACGTATGAATCGGCATAATCTTCTCCCAATGAGAAAATCTGCCATGATTTACATGTAATCGGATTACGTTTTTGCCACAATGAGAGTGCATCAACAATCATATCAAACGTATTGCGCTCTACCGTAGGTCTGCCGTAAAAGAGAATTTGCCGCTTACGCTCGACATGATGCAGCTGTTTTTGAATATTTTCATTAATAGTAAAAGGCAAATAGCAGCTATCGGCAAAATGGTACCTGTTGCTCATAAACCGCGCCAACTCTTCTGAGTTGATAATGGCAATGATACGCTGAGATTCTTTGTAGGTATTTTCTGCGAACACCCACGATGCCGACCATGCATTAAAGTTACTTTCATAATCTTGAATAAGATAAAGAAGCTTATGGGACACATTAAAAAAACGCTGCTGATCATCAAGAAGGAAAAAGGCACTTGATGCCGTCCACCATGCCGTTGCAAGAAAAATATCTTGCTTACGAATGTGCAGCTCTTTATGTTCTCGTGTCTCTATTAGCTGCATGCTGATTGTATCATCAACAATATCTTCGACAAAACAATATTCGGAAAAATCAGCTTTGGCCGCCTCGCCAATCTTGCCGATATCAACAATAATTCTATAGTCACATGAACTTCCCAAAGCAGCTTTAAGAGCGTTGTAAACCTTAAGTGCCGTGGCAATACCCCCAAAAGCCTCTTTGGAGTTGATAGTCGGCACCATCAGGTTCAAGCGTGGTTTTGGGCAGGAAGAAGGGTAGGTATTGTAACGGGAGTACTCTGGCAGCGTCTTGGCAAGCCTGCTATCGTTTTCTACGTATCTGTTAAAGAGCGGACGATATACTCGGTTTAACAATATTTCAATTTGCTCAACAGAAACAGGAAGTATGGTTTTTTTTAGCGGATAGTATTCATGTCGAGCCACTTTTGCCCACTTCAAGTGTGCTGTTTCACAAATATAGAGAAACGAGCGTTCAATAGCATGCGCCAGGGTACCGTCAATCTGCCCCGATTCTTCAGGAAAATCTGAAAATGACAACTCCAGATCCAACAGAGGTTTAACAGCATCGGTACGTCCCCAAAACATAGATCCGGATGGAAATTCAAGCAGTTGTTCCGAATTTAGAGCAACACCCATACGCTTTAAAAGCTGCTTCACCAAAGTAAAGTCGTATCCCCAGTTAATGTTAATGCGCAACGGCACAAAATGCTGAGGAAAAACAATACCGACATTATGATGTTCCAGCAAATAAAGATGAGAACGTACAATTTCCGCAGATCCCAAAAGATTTTCAAAAAGGTACTCCCTCCAATCGAGCAATCCGCCTTCACTGTGCGGAGACTTCTTCGAATGCAGATGAACGAAATAGTCATATTCGTAAAAAACCTCTTTGAAACCGACAATAAACGGTGCAATATCTCTGCCTCTGTTTTGAAACACTTTAACTGTTATTGCACCTCTTTCGTAGTGTGAAAACTGTTTGAGTATCTCTGTTTTTTTCACTTCGGTATCTGTTGAAATATAAAGATCGGTGGCAAATGGAATATTCTGGAGATAGCTTAAAATATTACCGGAAAGTTCCGGATAGTAAATATGAATAATTGCGGCAATACGCGCATTTTTTACATGTAAACTTCCCTTAAAAGGTACCTCCAAAGCATAATCGTTGCTATCACGAAGCCGTAAAGTCTCTATTTCAGGATTGTTGGTTGGTGTCACTTCAATATAAAAAAATTCACGAAACGGTTTGGGTGCCACTAGAAATTCTTTGGCAATTATTTTTTCACAGAGTCTTAAAACAATCTTATGAAAAATAAAATAAAAACCATATTTTTTGGATTTATTGAAAAATTTAAACACCATTATCTTGCTTTTATCTCTTCTTGTTCTATCGTAGTAGGATTCATCTGTATTGGTTGTATTATATCGTATCTCATGTTTAAAGTGGAATGAATTAATAGTCATTGCAAATCAAAACATTGTAGCCGCTTCAAAACAACTATAAAACTTTTTTTTCTTACACTTTCGTTCAAGCAAGAAAGTTTGGAAAATCATTACAAAATTTTCTATTACAAGTCTTTAGCTCGTCATACACTTACTGTATTAAAGGATCAAAATAATGAAGAAAATCTTTTTAGCCATAGTAGCAATGAGCTTGTTAAGTACAAGTTCATTTGCTGCACCGACAATTATTGCCAATCAACAAATTACTAGCATACAAGTTACTGCATCAGATGTTACAAATGTCACACTAAGCAATGGAACTATTGTCAGAATGGGTTGGACACAAGATAAAGAATGGGTCAAAAAAATGACAGCTTTACTTCTTACTGCAAAAAGCAGTGGTGCAACAGTTGATGTCAGACAAAACAACCAATTACTACTTGATATTACAATAAAATAGTCTTTGAGACTTGGTAGTGTTCAATAATCTGTGTCAGTATCGAGTAATTCCTAAAATTGTATCATAAATTTAGAGCTTTATCCAATCTCCCCTCAAAGTAAATTGAGAGTTGGGAGATGGTTAAGCTCCAGTTTCGAATTGGCATAGTCCATTTTTTC
>JAJRVF010000120.1 GCA_024277395.1 Campylobacterales bacterium | reverse complement strand
AAGTTTGCAAAGCGTTCGGAGCATCTGCTCTTCATTATGAGAAAGCTCGCCGTCAACAAAGGCGAGATTCATCCAAAAGCCTAACATATCGCGAGTTTTGCGTTCATCACCGCGTAAGGCACGGTGGAGCTCTTTCGCTTTTTGCTCCAGGTTAAAAGCAATCTCTTTTTCGTGTTTGAAAATCTCTTTTAGCATCTCTTTGGCATGAGCCGGATCGGGAAAGATTTTGCTTATGTCGTTGAACATGTTGCCGATGAGTTCTGCTTCGAGCTCATCGACTCTGCCGTCTGCTTTGGCGACTTTGGCAGTGAGGGCAACAAAGAGACCCAGTTCACTCTGCTCTAGGTGCTCTTTGGTAAGTTTAAAGTTTTTAAATTGCTCCTGGTAATAGATTTTTTGAAAGCGTCTGTAGCTTTTAAAAACACGGTATACCACGTACGCCACAATAAGAAAAATAATAATATTACCCAAACAAAATCCTTTATGAAAGGCTCAGTGAACGAACCCGATACCTAAGTATAAAGTAAAAAAGTTAAAATAGCGATCATGAAACAGACTTTTACAAATCTTGACACCGGTATTAAATACATGCTGCTCTCCTCACTGCTTTTTGGTGTGATGGGTGCTTTTGCCAAACTCTGTAGCGAGCATATGAGCTCATTGGAGGTGGTCTTTTTTAGAAATTTGTTCGGGGTCGTGTTGGTGGGCGTGACGCTTGTAAAAAGTCCGCTGGTACAGCAGGGCGGCAGACCTTTGCTGCTTTTTTTTCGTGGTTTTATGGGGTTTGCGGCACTGTTGGCATTTTTTTACAATATTGCCCACATTCCGTTGGGTGATGCCATGACCTTTTCAAAAACCGCTCCGATTTTCACTGCTTTGTTTGCCTACCTTTTTTTAAATGAGAAGCTCTCGACGCTGGGGTGGTTTGGTATTGCCGTTGGTTTTATAGGCATCGTGCTGATTACGCAACCGACGGGTTTGACTTTTAGTAAGAGTGATATTTTAGGAATTTTTAGTGGTGTAGGGGCGGCTTTGGCATACACTTCGGTACGTGAGCTACGAAACTATTATGATACCCGCGCGATTGTTCTCTCTTTTATGGCGGTGGGTACGGCGGGTCCTTTGGTACTGTTGCTGCTTTCAGAATTTTTACATGTAAATTCTTTGGATTTTATGCTGGGAGAATTTGTCATGCCTCAGGGGGAAGTGTGGTTCTATATTGTCGGTATGGGACTGTTTGCAACGTTTGCGCAATATTATATGACTAAAGCGTACGGTGTCTCCAAGGCAGGTATTGTCGGAGCAGTGAGTTACAGCAGTATTGTCTTTTCCATTGTTTTAGGGCTGTTTCTCGGTGATGCTCTGCCTGATGTGATAACCGCATGCGGTATTGTGCTCATTGTGGTCGCCGGCATAATGGCCGCCAAGGGAAAATAGGGTATAATCTTCTTTTTAAAAAGAAGAGGAACATATAATGATACTACTCTCGGGTCCATGCGTAATTGAGAGCGAAGCAACTCTTTTCAACATTGCCGAAGCACTTCAGCCTTACCATGACGACACACGGTTTGATTTCTACTTTAAAGCCAGTTTTGACAAGGCGAACCGCACGTCACTGGAGAGTTTTCGCGGTCCGGGACTTGACGAGGGACTGCGTTTGCTGCAAAAGATCAAAGAGACGTTTGGCTACAAGATTGTCACCGACGTGCATGAGAGCCATCAGGTTATTCCGGTAGCTGAAGTGGTTGATATGTTACAGATTCCCGCTTTTTTATGTCGCCAGACCGATCTGCTGGTTGCTGCGGCACAGACTGACAAAATAGTCAACATTAAAAAAGGGCAGTTTATGAACCCGAACGATATGCAGTACTCCGTCTTAAAAGTGTTGAAAACACGCGGTTGTGAGAGACTGGGGTATGCGCAGGCCAAAGAACACGGCGTACTGCTGACAGAACGCGGCTCATCGTTTGGATACGGCAATATGGTGGTTGATATGCGCGCTTTGGTCATTATGCGTCGTGCAGCACCGGTGCTCTTTGATGCCACGCATTCGGTGCAGATGCCCGGTTCCGGTGGCGGCAGCACCGGAGGAGACAGCTCTATGATCCCCTACTTAAGCAAGGCGGCTGCAGCTGTTGGTGTGGACGGATTTTTCTTTGAGACCCATGTTGACCCCGCACAGGCATTAAGCGATGGTCCGAATATGGTGACACTGGAGACGCTCAAGACGCTGACACAGACATTATTACGAATTCAAGAAATAGATTAAGGAGTAGAGTATGACACTGATTGAAGGAAAATTAAAAGTAGTCAACGGCAAAAAAATCGCCATTGTCAGTACCCGCTGGAACCATTTTATTGTTGACCGGCTGGTCGAAGGAGCCAAAGATGCTTTTGATCGTCACGGCGGTAATGAAAGTGACGTTACCCACATTTTGGTTCCGGGTGCGTTTGAGCTGCCGATGATCGTTGATCAGCTCTTGAGCAGCGGCAAGTATGATGCCGTCTGCGCATTAGGAGCAGTTATTCGCGGAGCTACACCGCATTTTGACTACGTCTCTGCCGAAGCGACGAAAGGGATTGCTGCAATGAGTCTGAAATATCAAAAGCCGGTTTCGTTCGGACTGCTTACGACCGATACGATTGAGCAGGCTATTGAACGCGCCGGCACCAAAGCCGGCAACAAAGGGTTTGAAGCGATGACCACGGTTATTGAGATGCTTGATTTGTATGAGAATCTTTAATGGCGACGCGACATCATGCCCGCATGGCGGTCGTAAGTCTGCTTTATGCCTATGATTTGGGAAACTGCTCTATTGCAGAGTATAGTGATGAAATTTTGGAAGAGAAAAAAATCCGCAACAAACAGCGGGATTTTGCTCTGGAGCTTTTTGGCGGTGTTATGGAGCAGCTTGCAGGTATTGATGAGGCGATTGTAACGCACCTGAAAGATTGGGATTTTGATCGTTTGGGTTCTATAGAACGGGCAACCTTGCGTCTTGGGGCATATGAGATATTAAATACCGATTTGGATTCAGCTGTTATTATTAATGAAGCCATTGAAGTGGCAAAATCGTTTGGAACGGAACAGTCTCCCAAGTTTATCAACGGAGTACTTGATGCCATCGCCAAAGACACGCAGGTAGTATTGTAATGAGAATGAGCAAAGAGGAGGCACTGCGCCTCATACGAGATGGTGATTTAAAAGAACTCGGCAAGAGGGCGACGGCGAAGAAAAAAGCGCTGCATCCCAAGGGCATTACAACCTTTGTTGTAGATCGCAATATTAACTACACTAACATTTGTTGGGTTGATTGCAAGTTTTGTGCCTTTTACCGTCATGAAAAAGATGCCGATGCCTATATATTGACTTTTGATGAGATCGACGCCAAGATTGATGAACTTCTAGAGATCGGCGGTACGCAGATTCTGTTTCAAGGCGGAGTGCATCCCAAGCTTAAAATTGAGTGGTATGAAGATCTGGTCGAACATATTCATACGAAATATCCCAACATTACCATTCACGGTTTCTCAGCCATTGAAATTGATTTCATTGCCAAAGTCTCACGCATTAGTGTCGAAGAGGTTCTGGAGCGGTTGCGTGCAAAAGGGCTTGCCTCTATTCCCGGTGCGGGAGCAGAAATTTTAAGTGATGCGGTGCGTGATGTTATTGCGCCTAAAAAGATTGATGCCGAGGTCTGGATTGACGTGCATCGAAAGGCGCATCGTTTAGGAATTAAATCGACGGCTACCATGATGTACGGTACGCTTGAGCGTGATGAAGACATTGTCGAGCATTTCGATATGGTGCGGCGGCTGCAAGACGAGACGGGCGGGTTTCGTGCATTTATTATGTGGTCGTTTCAAGGTGAAAATACAGAACTGCTGCGGCTCTTTCCAAATATGCAAAAACAGAGTTCCAACCGTTATTTACGGCTGTTGGCAGTAGCACGACTTTTCTTAGACAATGTTCCCAACATTCAAAGTTCGTGGGTAACACAAGGCCCGTATATCGGTCAGATGGCACTGCTTTACGGTGCCAATGATCTGGGTTCAACCATGATGGAAGAGAATGTCGTCAGCAGCGCGGGTGCGGCATACTCTATGGCAAAAGAGGAGATGGTGCGGCTCATTCGCGATATTGGTGAGACCCCCGCCATTCGCAATACGGCGTATGAGACGTTGGAGATGCTGGCATGAGACGTTTGGTCGGCATAGCCGCAGCAATTTTATTTTTAGGACAGGTTTTAATGGCAGCAGTTGTAGATTATGTAGAAGTAAAAGGGGTGAAGGTTCCGGTGATTTTTGAAGCAGATCATCGTCTGCCGTTGGCATCGTTGCAATTGGTATTTACCAATAGCGGCAGTATTACCGACGGAGCACATGCGGGTTTGGCCAAACTGAGCGCCAGGATGATGAATGAAGGTTCCAAAACGCTGGGAAGTGACGGTTTTGCCGATGCGCTGGACTCAAAGGCGATTGGACTCAGTGCGCATGCGGGTGTGGAGACGTTTGTTTTTGAACTCAGTTCACTCAAGAGTGAGTTCAATACGGCGCTAGCGCTTTTTCAATCGCTGCTTGCCGACCCGAACGTGACACAAGAGAATCTACAAAAAATTCAGACCAATACCGTTGGCAGTTTGATGCGAAAAGCCAACGACTACGATTATGTAGCCGACGTAGCACTCAAAGCGCTTCTTTTTAAAGGAACGCCCTTAGCACAGCCCGCTTCAGGAACGCCTGAAAGCGTCAAGGCGATCTCTTTGGAGAATGTTCAGAAGTTTTTACAGGAGCATTTAGTGCTTTCACGCGCCATTATTGTTGTGGGAGGCGACTTGGATTTAGCTGCCCTCAAAACACGTTTGCATACATTGCTGGAGGTACTTAATATTGGAACAAGCCGGAAGGTCGGCCATTATAATGCAGTGAGCAAAAGTGCCCAGAAGATCATTACCAAAAAGACGGAGCAGGCCTATATCTATTTTGGATCACCGTACAATTTACATGTAAACGCACCCGATTACTACAAAGCACGGGTAGCGACCTATATTTTAGGAACCGGAGGCTTTGGAAGCCGCTTAATGGAGGAGATTCGTGTGAAGCGCGGCTTAGCCTACTCCGCATATGCCCGATTGCATATTTCGGCATCGTCAAACTACATGACGGGCTATTTGCAGACAAAAACCGACTCCATGAAAGAGGCCAAGGCAACGGTTATAGAAGTTATTGATAATTTTGTTGCCAAAGGGGTTAGCGAAACAGAGCTGAAGCAGGCAAAGAAGTTTCTGCTTGGCTCAGAGCCGTTGCGTGTCGAGACCCTTTCGCAGCGTCTTTCACGCACATTTATGGAATATTATAAGGGACAGAAAATCGGCGCATCACTTGAGGAGTTGAAAAAGATAGAAGCACTCGATCTCAAGACACTTAATGCCTTTATTGCAGCACATCCTGAAATAAATCAGCTCGGTTTCGCTATTGTTACGTCGCCATAGATGATATGTAAATTGCGCCTCAAGATACAGCAAAATTTCAACGTCTTTGTGTAAATTCTGCCAGTGCTTTGGCGCTGCATGTTCCGGTATCCTACGAGGATTATCGATGTTACGGTGAGGTGAAGCCGCATGCACAGCTTTT
>JAJRVF010000007.1 GCA_024277395.1 Campylobacterales bacterium | reverse complement strand
TCTCTGCTAATAAGCTCTTTAATAGACATCTTCATACCGTGTTCGAGCGTCTTAATGAAACGTCCATCAACCATTGTGTTATCAACAAGATACAGCGTGGCTTCAAAACCCAATGTCTTTAGCTGTTGATAAAATGCTGTTTTTTCCTGGGGTGATGCCAGTTTGTCTTCTGCAGAATGATACGAGATATAGCGTGTCGCCCCCTGCGAAGCGCTATATTGTCGCTGCAAATGCTCTTTGTCTGTTAGATCACGAATGCGATAACGGTCTTCTGAAAAGCAGTAAGGCGATTGACGATTGGTTGTCCAAAGGGTCTGAACGAAGCAGTGCAGACGTAAATGCTCATGATACACCAGATATTCCGGCGCATTAATATTGGTCTCTTTTCCGACAATATACTGTAACGGAGGCGTCACATAGGAAGAGTTGTCAATAACAACATCAACAAGCTGCGGCGCAATTTTGGCGCACAGGTGAGCAATATAACCGCCATGGCTGCTGCCGATAAATACACTTGCGGCGTCTGCGGCAATCATGGGAAGATGCTGTTTAATATCAAGCAGCACATTGAGGTGATCAATGGCTTGCATTATGCCAAAATTTTGGTACTCGCCATGTTTGGGTATCAATGTCATCGGAAGCATCACGGACTCCGTCTCACTCATCTGCTTCTGTTGTTTTCGATCACGAAACACCCTGTTAAGATGTTCTAACACTCGCTCTTTGGTGATATCGGTTACCTCAGAAAAATCAATGTTGTAGCGGGCAATAATATCTTGCAACACAACAATATCGATATCATCAAACTCCAAAGAAGCGCCGTTGTTTGGACGAGAATAAAAACAGTGGTAACAGACAGTGACTGCAACCACATTAAAAGCCTCTGCCGTGTAGTGTCGCAACTTGTGCAGATAGTCACTGTTGGTGTCTTCTCCAAACCCTGCAATAATAAAAACAACGGCATCGGCCGTTCCCTCCGAAGGATATGCAAAATCATACTCAAGGGCGGCCGATCGAGTTATATTCAGCTCAAAATCCTGACACGATGCAATATGCCTTGTTTGCGTGAGAACCATACCGTTTCCTTAAAAAATATCTAACAGTCTATAATATAAATTCTTAAAACATGGTACTATTTTACAATCATTTTACAATGAGGAATAGCCGTGAATATCATTGAACAACAGGTTACACAATCCTATTTGGACAATATTGCCTATCTGCAACAGGTTCATCCCCGTCTTTATGAACAAATTGCTGCGCTGGAAACCTCTATAGACAAGGGGTACTACACACCAAAATATGAACTGGAATATAAAGCGGGCTATTTTGATGTCATCGAACCATCAAGCGGTACAATGCTCTACGGCACCAACAGCACTGACTTGGCACAGCGCGCTGCTGAAAGTGTCTCCTACAAAAAAAACGAAAATGTGTTAGAGACCTTTTTCTCACGCACGTTTAGCGATGAAGCACTGCGTTATTATGCAGCTCAAGACGTACAAAGCAGTGCTTACCACGGTCTTGCTCCCATTATGGACTATGCCAATACGCATGCCGACCCCAAGAAAACGACCATGCGATCCATACACAAATTCATCTTTTTGGGTGTCGGACTGGGGCTGCACATTACTGCAATAGCCAACAAAATCGGTGCCAGGTCCTACCTTGTCATTGAAGACGATCTGGAACTGTTTCGACTCTCGCTGTTTACATGCAGTTACAGCACTTTGGCTCAAAAGGCCAACGTGCACTTTTGGATTTTCAATGATGACAATTTTCACCACAACATTGCCAATTTTCTCAGTGACTCATTTGTTGAAAATCACTATATTAAGTTTTTTCACCTGCCAAGCCATCCCGACATCAAATTCAAAACACTACAGTCTATTGTTGCCTCTCAAGAACACCTCACCTTTAGTTATACCGCACTGATGAATCAGTACATCAAACCGCTTGAACATCTCCATAAGAACCGTTCTTTCCTTAACATTGAGCAACCGTGGCATCATCCACTCTTCACCGAGACTCCTTTACTGCTGATTGCAGCAGGACCTTCATTAAAAAAGAATATTACATGGCTCAAACAGCATCAGAAAAAATTCATTATCGTTGCCGTATCTGCAACATTAAAACTGCTCGAACATGAAGGAATTACTCCGGATATTGTCATACACATTGACGGTTTTGAAGTGAGTCTGGCACACTTTGATGCACTCGCTTCAAAAGATTTTCTCAACCATTCCATCACAGTATTTTCAGCTTCAGTCCTGCAAGAACATGTCGACAGAGTTCCTCATGAACGCTGCTATTTCTACCAAAATCTGGCACAATACAAGAAAAACTTCGGTGCTGTTGTCGGACCGTGCGTCGGCTCTCAAGCATTAGGTCTGTTGCTAAAATTCGGTGTCAAGAATCTCTACCTCCTTGGACTTGACTTAGCCCTGGACCAACAAAGCGGCCGTACCCATACCCAAGAGCATTTACAGTCCAAAACTCTGGATTTAAGCAAACATAATGAAGTAGAAGATACCTTTACTTTTTCCAGCAGTACCATCAATGTCCGTGGAAATTTCAGCCAAGAGGTCATGACAACATCAAGTTTTAAGATTTCCATCGACACTATTAACCGATTTATAGCCAAAGAAAAAACAGCGACACAGACCCTATACAATTTAAATGACGGTGCTTTTTTTGAGCAGAGTATTGCGTTAAAAGTTTCTGACATACCTCTTGAAAACTGGCACATTCTTGACAAACAGTTATTGCAACAATCCTTACAAAAAACATTTGATCTTCACGTAGAAAAAGGACTTGCCGATTCGGAATATGAGTATCTTGACAACATCATTGCCCATGCTCAAAAATTAAAAAAAGTCATTGAGGCCTATCAGGCCAAAAGCATTCCCTCCAGTATTGAGGAGTACAAACAACGCTTCATTGTATTTATTGACACTCTGTTGGCGATGGAAGAAGGGGAACGATACCATTTAAGTATTGTCTATCTCTATTATCTTAACAATATTGTGACGTATCTGTTTGATATTTTAAATACAAAAGAGTTAAAAAACCACAAACATCACATAAAAAAGGTAAACAAAATGTTGACGTTTGTGGTCAGGGAAATCGAAGAGACCTATGAGAAAAAAATAACAAAATTTTCTAAAAAAAGGACTTAGACCCCAGCGTCCAAGTACCTTGATGAAGTACGCCTCCAAAGAGACGCACTCGCAGCCAAAGCTGCTTTAGCGAGATTATTGCAACAATCTCAGTACATTTTGTTGAACTGCGTTTGCCTGACTCATTGCATAAGTTCCAGACTGCGCCAGAATATTATGTTTCGAGAAGTTAGCACTCTCTGCTGCAAAGTCAACATCACGTAATTGTGATTCTGCTGCAGCAACATTAACCTGAGTAACGGAAATGTTACGAACAACGGACTCAAGTTGATTTTGATCCGCACCAATATCTGCACGAATGCCGTCAATGGTTTCAAGTTTGGTATCCATTGTAGCAATGGCTGTTGTTGCTGCTGCTTGTGTCGAGACGTCAACTGCACCGAAATTACCGACATCGGTGATGTTAACCGTCATTTGATCCGCTGATTTGTGACCAATTTGGAACACTACTGCTGAACTACTACCGTTAAGAAGACCTTTGTCATTAAACGTCGTACTCGTCATAATCTGATCTGCTTGTGAAATAAGACCATTGACTTCTGCTTGAATATAGCTGCGAGACTGAACGTCTTGCGTATCATTCGCCGCTTGTACCGCTAAGACACGAACTCTTTGAATAATGTTGTCATACTCTTCTAGTGCACCGTCTGCTGTTTGGATCATACCAATAGCATCATTTGCATTTCGAATTGCCTGTCCTAGACCTTGAGACTGAGCCGAAAGCTTGTTGGCAATTGCCAAACCTGCAGAGTCATCTGCTGCTTTATTAATTCGAAGACCTGAACTTAGCGCGCTAAGACTTTTATCGAGTCCGACATTATTTCGTGTAGCATTCATATGCGAATTCATCGCACCAATATTTGTGTTAATTCTAAAACCCATAATAAATCCTTTAAGGGGAGAGCTTGTGCTCTTTCAAATTTTTTCTCAGCTTCCTTGCTGATACTAACTACATCGGCAGCTAAAATAAAAGCTTTAGACTTTTTGTAAATTTTTTTTGCTACACTTTCACACTTTGAAATAAATCATACCACTATATATAGGAAAAATTTTGGATTTAATTATTGTCGAATCACCCGCGAAAGCGAAAACTATTAAAAACTTTCTAGGAAAAGGCTATGAGGTCATCGCCTCCAAAGGACATATTCGTGATCTGCCTAAAAGTCGTTTCGGCATTAAGATTGAAGGAGAAACCCTTACTCCGGAATATAGTGTGGCCAAAGAGAATGCCGCCATTGTCAAACAACTTAAAGAACTTGCCAAAAAAGCCGACAGAGTCTATATCGCGACTGATGAGGATCGTGAGGGAGAAGCGATCGGGTGGCATATTGCTCATGCCATTAAAAAAGACCCTCAGACCCTGCCGCGTATTGTCTTTCATGAGATTACCAAAACGGCCATACAGCACGCTTTAGAGACTGCGCGCACTATTGACATGAACAGTGTCAATGCTCAACAAACCCGCCGGCTTCTCGATAGAATCGTCGGCTACAAACTCTCGCCGCTGTTAGCTTCAAAAATCCAAAAAGGGCTCTCCGGCGGTCGTGTTCAATCATCCACCCTTAAAATTGTCGTCGACCGCGAACGTGAAATCAAAGCCTTTGTCAGCGAAGAGTACTGGAGTATTGATACCGTATTTACTCCAAATATTGACGCAAATCTTATGAAATATGAGGGGAATAAACTCGAAAAGCTCTCCATCAAAACTGCCGATGAGGCTCATGCTATTGTCAACAAACTCCAAGCAGAGACCTTTCATGTCGGTACCATTGAGACTAAAAAACGTAAAAGCTCAACACCGCCGCCGTTTATGACTTCAACCATACAGCAGACCGCATCAAGCAAGCTCGGCTTTTCTCCTAAAAAAACCATGATGATTGCCCAATCCCTCTACGAAGGGGTAAAAACACCCAACGGTACCTCAGGTGTCATCACCTATATGCGGACCGATTCACTGAACCTCGCCACTGAAGCAGTGAATGCGGCACGAGATCTCATTGAAACAAAATTTGGAGCAAAATATCTTCCAAGTAAGCCCAAAGTCTACACCAAAAAAGCCAAAGGAGCGCAAGAGGCGCATGAGGCAATTCGTCCAACAATGCTCGACTTTACCCCGGAAGTTGCGGCACAATACCTCAAACCTGACGAGATCAAACTCTACCGTCTTATTTATGAACGTTTTGTAAGCTCCCAGATGGAAGATGCCCAGTTTGAACAACAAAGCATCACTTTTATTAGCAAAAGCTCTGAATACAGAGCAACCGGTCGCAAACTTATTTTTGATGGTTTTTACAAAGTCATGGGAACCGATGACAAAGATAAACTGCTCCCGACACTCAGAGAGGGTGAAGCCATTTCACTGCAAAGCATGAAGCCTGAACAGCACTTTACAGAGCCCCCCTCACGCTACTCCGAAGCGAGCCTTATTAAAAAACTTGAATCCGAAGGCATCGGTCGTCCTTCAACTTACGCGCCTACCATTTCAACACTCACCGCTCGAAACTATATCACTATAGAGAAGCGTCAAATCATTCCTACAGAAATAGCGTTTAAGGTCACTACAATGCTTGAGGAACACTTTTCCAATATTGTTGATGCTTCCTTTACTGCCAATATGGAAGAGCTTCTTGATGAGATCGCCGACGAAGGGAAAGATTGGCAAAAAATCTTACGCGATTTCTACTTTCCGTTTATGGAGAAGATCGAAGCGGGCAAAGCCAATATCAAAAGCCAAAAGCTTGCCAAACCCTTGGGACGGGAGTGTCCTAAGTGCGGTGAAGAGCTGCTGCTTCGCGGCGGACGTTTCGGAAACTTCATTGCCTGTAGCGGGTTTCCCAAGTGTAAATATACCGAACAGGTCGATGCCGACGGCAATGTTGCTGAAAAGCCTACTGAAGAGGTGAGCGACCAAAAATGTGAAAAATGCGGTAGCGATATGCTCATTAAAAATGGGCGTAACGGTAAGTTTTTAGCATGCAGCGGTTACCCCAAATGCAAAAACACCAAATCACTTGAAGAACCCAAGGAGTCGAAGATACCCTGTCCGGATTGTGGTAAAAAACTACTCTGGAAACAGTCGCGTCGCGGTGCCTTTTGGGGATGTGAAGATTATCCTACATGTAAATTTATCTCCAAATTTGAACCGAGTAATAAAAAGTGCACCCAACAAGGATGCAGTGGAACATTGGCACAGCGAACCTACCGCAACAAAGAGGTGTATGAGTGTATTACATGTAAACACCGTACCCCTGTTGAAGAGATGGAGTAAGGCGTGAAAATTGGTATTCTCTCCGATACGCACCATAAAGTGAAGCGGTCACAAAAAAACATTGACCACCTCCAAAACAATGGTGCCGAATTTTTAATTCATGCGGGAGATATCGGTGAACCTGCTGTTTTGGATCAGCTTAAAAAGAGCGGTCTGCGCTATGTCGCCGTCTATGGCAACAATGATGCTCATCTTCATGAGTACCATAACCGCTACAACCTCGTACAAGAGCCCCACTATTTCAAACTGGCTCATACCAAATTTAAACTCATGCATCTGCCTTTTTACATGAGCGCCGATGCCGAAGTCGTTCTTTTCGGACATACCCATCTCTTTGAATGTGATTTTAAAAACGGCACACTGTTTCTGAACCCCGGTGAAAGCTGTGCTCGCAACAAACCGCTCTCCGAATGTGCCATGCTTGAAGTCAGCGATGCGGCTTTTAATGTCACCTATTATCATCGAAAAAATAAAAGCAAGCATTATGATGAACAGCATTTTCGCTTTGAAAGGGTCTAGCCCATGAAAAAAATATTTTTATGCTCTATTTGCAATATTAACAGCGGCACGTGCAGCGAGGACTGCAAATTCTGCTCGCAAAGCATCAAATATCGCGCCGATATTCAACGCTACATCCACAAACCTCTTGATGCTATTGTCAATGAAGCCCGCTATATTGAAGCCAAAGGGGCACTCGGGTTTTGTCTGGTAACCGCGCAGAAAGGGCTTGATGACAAAACCTTGGAGTTTGTCTGCAAGGTGGCTCATGCCGTGACCAACGCCGCACCGCGACTACGACTTATTGCCTGCAACGGCACCGCATCACTTGATCAGCTTCGCACTCTTAAAGCAGCAGGCATTGTCGCCTATAACCATAATCTGGAGACCTCCGAATCTTTTTACCCCAATATCTGCACTACCCACTCGTGGCAAGAGCGTTATACTACATGTAAAAACGTGAACGCTTCAGGACTCAAACTCCTTACCGGAGGGATTTTCGGTCTGGGTGAATCGCATGAGGATCGTGTGAGTATGCTGCATGCTATTGCATCGCTCAACCCTATCTCTGTCCCTATTAACTTCTATCATCACAATGAAGCACTGCCGCTAGCGCCCAATCCGCTGAGTATTGACGATGCGTTAGCTTTATTGCGGCTGACTCGAACTATGGTGCCTCGTGCCGATCGCATTATGGTTGCAGGCGGACGGGAACTTCTCTTTAAAGAGCGTACCAAAGAGATCTTTGATCATGGTGTAAACGCTATTGTCATCGGTAACTACCTCACAACTTCGGGGTGCGACGCCGATAGCGATCTGCAAATGCTTCAGGCGCTGCACCTGGGTATTGCCACCTCACCACAAGATGCCTAGCAATGAGCCACGAAATAACTCTAATAATTACCCTCTCATTAATCATCATCTTTTCGCCGTTTTTTGCGAAGCTGCTCAAACTTCCAACAACCCCCATTGAAATTATTTTCGGAGCAGTTTTAGGGTATGCGGGGCTTCTAGGTCACAGTGAACTCTTTGAGCTCGTCGCCGAATTTGGCTTTTTGTATCTTATGTTTATTGCCGGAACGGAAGTGAATCTTAAAAAAGTACTGGAGATTGACAAAACTACGCTCAGGCGGATTCTAATCTATATTGCACTGCTCTATCTCTTTTCGGTCACATTCTCGCTCTACTTTGGTCTGGGCAATATTTTTATAGTATTGTTACCGCTTATCTCCGTCGGACTCATTGCCAAGCTCGCCAAAGAGTACGGACAGACGCCATGGGTGACACTTTCCATGACTGCAGGCGGTATCGGTGAAGTGGTTAGTATTGCCGGAATTACTCTGGCTTCTGCCGCACTTGAGCACGGTACCGGCAGTGAATTTTTTGAAATTATTGCTATCTTGGCCCTCTTTTTGCTCTTTTTGCTCATTCTCTTTCGTGCCCTGCAACTGCTCTTTTGGTGGTTTCCCGAGACATCAACCCTGCTTATGCCACACTCAGATAATCAGGAACAGGACATCCGGCTCTCTATCGGCATTTTCTTTCTGCTGATTGCCATGATGATCTATCTGGATTTAGAGGTTGCTTTTGGCGCTTTTATTGCCGGTATGTTCATTCCAACGTTTTTTGAGCACAAACACGAACTGCCCGAAAAACTCTCCAGTTTTGGTTTTGGTTTTGTTGTGCCCATCTTTTTTGTCTATATTGGCAGCTCCTTTAATCTTGAAGCCATTCTCATGGATGGTCTCTTGCTAAAGGCTTCTTTGATTGCTTTGGGCATGATTGCCATGCGCGTCATCAGTGCCGGCGTCTTTGCCAAAACCGTAGGACACCGCAACGCAATCTTGCTTGGTCTGTCTCACGGGATGCCGCTGACCCTTCTTATTGCGATGGCAACACTCGCCTACCATGCCAACAGTATTGACCAACTGCACTACTACGCTTTTATTTTAGCTGCGCTCTTTCAAGTGATTGTTGTTATGATCGCGATCAAACTGATCAATAAAGAGCCGAAACCCTTAAAAAAATAATGCCCAATCTTGGGGTATTGCTTTGAGATATTTAACAAAATTCCCCATTTAATTCATTTTCTAAGTTTTTTTTTGTATAATAGCCATAATTAAATATAACAAAAAGGAAATTTGGATGAGAAAACTATCCCTCCTACTCTCTTCTGCGCTGCTGACAACATCGCTTTGTGCCACACAATATGACTATGAGGTTAGCCTCATGGGCGGTGTAACGGAGCATTAAGATGTAACCGGACTCGACTCAAAAGGGGTTTATGCAGCCGAACTTCAATACAATGGATTTGAGAACAGTTTTTTTAGTCCGGAACTTGCGTATTACTACTCTCCGCGCAGCGGAGGCGGTGACACGACCGTACAGCGTATCTTTTTAAACGGGGTGCGTAATTTTCATGAATCAGAGAAAGTAACCGCATTTGCAAAGCTGGGTGCCGGTTATGAAATTGTTGAACTTGATCGTCAGGTAAATATTGAAAACGGTAACCGCGATTCGGTTATTTTTGATGCCGGTGCCGGTTTTAAAGTTGCACTGGCCAAACATGTTGCGCTCAAGCTTGAAGCCGTTTATGCCAACAAGCTCAACAAAGGTACCATCGATCAAAGTATCACCTTCTTAGCCGGTCTCAACTTCGGTTTTGTGCCACAAGCCGCTCCGGCAGCGGCCGTGGCTGCAGTAGCCGCTCCGGTTGTTGAGAAAAAACCGCTTATTATTATTTCTGATGATGACGGCGACGGCGTACCCAACGGCAAGGACAAATGTCCCAATACGCCTAAAGGTGTTACGGTTGATGCAGACGGCTGCCCGCTTGACAGTGACGGCGACGGAGTTCCTGACTTCAAAGATGACTGTCCCAATACGCCAAAAGGCTTTGCTGTCGATACCAAAGGATGTGCCGAGAAGATGAATCTTCTGGTTAACTTTGAGTTTGATTCGGCTAAAGTAACCAACGGAGCAGCATCACGTGTCTCTACATTTGCAAAATACTTGAAACGCAATCCGTATAAAGCTACCATTGTAGGGCATACCGACAACATCGGAACTGAATCTTACAACCTAAAACTCTCTAAAAAACGTTCCGAGGCAGTACGAAAACTGCTTATTGAAGACGGTATTAGCGCGGATCGTCTTATTGCCGTCGGCAAAGGTGAAAGCACCCCGGTTGCCACCAATGCAACAAAAGAGGGTCGTGCCCAAAACCGTCGGGTCGAAGCAATCTTGCAAAAATAGTAACCTAAGAGCTTTTAGGCTCTGGGCTGCCCCTTATGACTTAACATATGACGCAAACTCTCTCATAAACTTCTGCAGTTTCGGCGCAATCACTACATGACAATACCCTTGCATACTGTTTAATGCATAATAATTTTGATGGTATGCTTCGGCTGCATAAAATGTCGGTGCCGGCGAGAGCTCGGTGACAATCGTATCGTCCCACGCCGCCTGCACTTCATGCATTACCTCTTGGGCAATTGCTTGTTGTCTTTCGTCATCGTAGTAGATCACTGAACGGTACTGCGTTCCCTTGTCGGCTCCTTGCGCGTTGAGTGTGGTCGGATTATGAATGGCAAAAAATATCTCCAGTATCTCTTTATAGCCTATCACCTCCGCATCAAAGAGTATCTCTACCACTTCCGCATGCCCCGTAGCTCCACTGCAGACCGACTCATAGCTGGGATTGGGTCGTCTTCCGCCGGCATAACCGCTTGTTGCCTGATGCACCCCTTTGACCTTGTGATACACCGCTTCAATACACCAAAAACATCCCCCGCCGATTAATGCGCGCTCTTCTTTCATGCTGACTCCTTAACATTTGGCGGTATTGTATCGCTATATCTTAAAATTATGGCAAAAGGAACGATATAAGTGTTACGATTTAGATACATGCAGATTTGACGTAAAAACAATAACACTGTTTGACTTTTTTCGTCAAATAGTATATTATTACATAAACAAATTATTTTTATAAGAAAAGGTGTTTTATGCGAAAAGTACTCATTTTAGGTGGTGGATTTGCCGGCGTTGAAGCAGCTATTTTTCTACGAAAACGACACTACACGGTCACACTCGTCAGTGACCGGGACTACTTCTATATCTACCCTACTTCCATCTGGGTACCTACGGCTGAAGCAGAATTTGATGATGTTTGTATTGACCTCAACACTTTGGCAGAAGCACACGGGTTTAGTCTGATTGTCGATGAGGTCACCGCCATTGCATCACAATCCAATGAAGTAACCCTCAGGCAAAAGGGCGTGTTTCGTGAGTATGACTACCTCATCATTGCTATGGGTGCGCATAAGATGCACCATCAAGGCATTGAAAACACCCTGTCCATTTGTGGTGCCCCTACAGTCTCTTTAGCAATTCGCGATGTTTTGAATACGCTCATTGCCAAAGGAAGCGGCAATATTGCCATGGGCTTTGGCTGCAATCCTCATGACAGCTCTGCCGTACGGGGCGGTCCGGGATTTGAGCTGATCTTTAATGTTCACCATAAACTCAAAAAACTGGGAATTCGCGATCACTTTGAACTCACCTTCTTTGCCCCCATGCAAAAACCGGGCGCACGCATGGGAGATCAGGCACTAAAGATGATGGATCGCTACTTTTCCCGTCTCAATATCACACGTCATTTTGGCAAAAAGATCACCGCCTTTGAGCATGATGGCGTTGTGTTTGAAGATAACACACGCCTGCAAAGTGATCTTACGATGTTTATTCCCGCCGGTGACGGCCATCGTGTGCTAAAAGCATCTGATTTGCCTCTCAACGATGCGGGTTTTGTTCGTATTAACGACTTTTGTGAAGTGCTCAACAGTGAAGGTGAGGCTACCAACGTCTATGCCATTGGTGACTGTGCAGCGCTGCAAGGCCCTGACTGGCGTGCCAAACAGGGACATATTGCCGAAGTAATGGCACGCGCTGTTGCATTCAATATTACTGCTCGTGACAGCAAGGTTTCAGATCGTCAAGGCTATCAAGAACATCTCAATATTCTGTGCATCATGGACAGCGGTGACGGTGCTGCTTTTGTCTACCGAGACAACAATCGCGCTATGATGATTCCCCTCCCGCTTATAGGACACTGGATGAAAAAAGGGTGGGGAGCCTACTGCCGTTACTCCAAACTCGGAACCATCCCCCGTCTTCCGGGACTGTAAACAAAGGATTATTATGACCAAAACACTCTTTAAAGAGACCTATCCGATTTTTTCCCTCACATTGGCAAAACATGCCACACCCTATATGAGCATCGATGCTGTTTTAGAAGCTCTCAAAGAAGCTATTGATGCCCACGCCGTAGCAACCTACATCGGTCAGTTTGATCACTTTTCGCATACCTGTTCTCTTGAGGGTGCTGAAATTTCAACTGCCATTCATGATGCTAAAAACATTCTCTTCTGTTTTGGCAAAGAGTTGCCTGATCCCCTTATTTTAGCCGTACGTCCGCGCTCTATCGGCATAGCCGATACGGGGGACTCTTTTGTGCTCTCGTTTTTAGAAGCCCCCAATCCCGTAGCCAATGAAGCAATGAAGTCATGGTGCAGCGCCTTGCAACATTAACGCTGGCACTTTGCTTGCTAAGCGGCTGTGATACTAAAATATATACACAGTTTTGCACAACAGATAAGACGTTACCAATATCATGTCTTCGTATTGACAGCGCGCAGCACGATGTCAATGCCTTGTTGCACACGTTATTAAACGATATGAACCTGAGTGACTCGTGCACCTTTGTACTTAGAGGTATTCATTACGAAGTTGATGCCTGCAACAATCCGCTTGTCCATGCAATCGGAGGTGATTTTGACGGCTATGTCAGATTGCAACTCTTCCATGAAGGGAGCTGTTACTACCGCACACAGCAAGATTTCAAGAGTGCTCCGTGGCAGCAGAAAATGCAAGAACTGGTACAAAGCATCAAAACTGATTTGCAACTGCAAGCAGCAACGTATTAATAAAATCTAAACCCGACGTTATCTTTTTTTCTATATCATCACTGCATTCATATACAAAAAAGGATTCTTATGAAACGTCTCAATCTTACAACACTGCTTCTTGCTGCGGCACTATTCAGCGGCATTGGTGCAACGTCCTTAAGCGCCTGTTCATCATGCGGATGTAACGGAAAGAAAGCCACAGAAAAACCCGCTTGTAAAAGCGAACAAAAAGCCAAGGGCTGTGACTGTAACCACAATAAAGCGGCTGCGCCACAGAGTCAAGGGGCGATGAAGTGCGGCAACGGCAAATGCGGTACCGGAAAATGTGGCAGCAAATAGTCACATCGTAACACTTTCGTAATTCTTCTTTGTTATAATTTCACTAAATTAAAACAAAGGAGAAACCATGACACCAAAAAAAACTGTTAGCGCCATGGAACGCTGCATTATCAAACGACTAAAACAGTCACCTAAAAACCGCTGGATGCTTGAAAACCTTCTGAAATAGAGTCAAAACCTTAACTTCTTCACCAATCACCGTTCGCATAATTGAGCTTTAGGTTCTACTTGGCTAAAATGCCGCTACGATTTACATGTAAAAAAGATGTTTCATGTCCATAAAGCAGCAACTACTTCATACCCTGAATACCCGACCCCTTATTATTGACGGGGCAATGGGCACACAACTTCAAGAGCGTGACAACGATATTCCGCACGCCGCATGGGAAGGCAATGAGGGGTGTAATGAGATTTTAAATGTTACCGCACCCGATGTAATGCGCTCCATCTACAGTGCCTACCTGAGTGCCGGAGCCGATCTCATCACCACCAATACCTTCGGTGCCTTCTCCTGGGTGCTCGATGAATACGGTATTGGCAGTCGTGCCTATGAACTGAGCCGTGCCGGTGCGGCACTGGTGAAGCAGATGTGCGATACGTTTACAACCCCCGAGCATCCACGCTATGTATTAGGCTCCATTGGGCCAGGAACCAAACTCCCCTCTTTGGGGCATATTCACTATGATGAGATGTTTGCAGGATACAAAGAGTGCGCTATTGGCCTTATTGAGGGCGGCTGTGATATTTTTTTACTCGAAACCTGTCAAGACCCGCTCCAGATTAAAGCGGCGCTGCATGCATGCAATGCGGCGAACCAAGCATGTCGTACCGATCTTCCCATTATGGTTTCAGTCACCATTGAGCTCTCCGGAACCATGCTTATCGGTACCGATGTGCAGACCATTGCCACTATTTTAGAGCCGTTTGAAATTTTTTCACTCGGCTTTAACTGCGGTACGGGTCCGGAGCAGGTTGAAAAACATATTAAGACCTTAAGTCAGCTCTGGGGCAAACCCATCTCTGTTCATGCCAATGCCGGACTGCCGCAAAACCGCGGCGGCCAGACCTACTACCCCATGGAACCCAAAGAGTTTGCCGACCATCAAGAGCGTTTTTTAGATTATGAGGGTGTTGCTATTTTAGGAGGGTGTTGCGGTACGACACCACAGCATATTCACGCGCTGGTTGAGCGGGTCAGTTCAATTGTGCCCAAGCCGCCCAGCGGTTCTCAAGTTACGTCACTCGCATCGCTCTTTAGCAGTGTTGCACTCATGCAAGACCCCGCCCCGCTGCTCATTGGAGAACGCTCTAATGCTACAGGCTCCAAAGCGTTTCGTGAACTTCTTTTGGCTGAAGATTATGAAGGCACCCTCAGCGTCGCCCAGCAACAGGTGCGTGCCGGTGCCCATGTAATTGATCTCTCCGTCGGCTTTGCCGGCCGTGATGAGAACAAAGACATGCATGAAGTGATGGGTCTGTATGCCCAAAAGATCAATCTGCCGCTTATGCCCGACTCCACACAGACCGCAGCACTTGAGACGGCACTCAAACTCATTGGCGGTAAACCTATTATCAACTCCGTAAACCTCGAAGACGGCATTGAAAAATTTGATGCCATCTGCCGACTTGCCAAAAAATACGGTGCAGCTCTGGTCTGCTTGACCATTGATGAAACAGGGATGGCAAAAACAGTAGCGCGAAAAATAGAGGTTGCCGAACGTATTTACAAGTTAGCAACACAACAGCACGGACTCAATCCCGAAGATCTTGTTTTTGACCTGCTTACCTTTACTGTGGGAAGCGGTGATGAAGAGTACCGTGATGCAGCCATACAAACCATTGAAGCCATTAGAGTACTGCGCCAAAAACATCCCGAAGTCGGCGCTGTTTTAGGACTCTCCAATATCTCATTCGGACTGGACAAAGATGCCCGTCCCTATCTTAACTCAATCTTTTTGGATCACTGTGTCAAAGCGGGACTGACAGCAGTCATCATTAATGTTAAACATATTATCCCGCTCACTAAAATCTCTAAAGACGATCAAGATGTCTGCAACAATCTGCTCTTTGACACCAAGCCCGACGGACAGGCTCTGTTTGATTTTATTGACCATTTCAGCTCCAAAGAGGCCATTGACACTCAGGCTGAAGATGCAGAGTATCAGCAATTAAGCGATGAAGAAAAAATTGCCAAACTACTTATGGACGGCGACAAAGAGCGCATGATCCCTCTAGTGGAAACAGCACGACACCACATTGCACCGGAAAAGATTGTCAATGAAATTCTTATTAATGCCATGAAAGTCGTAGGCGAACTCTTTGGCTCAGGGCAGATGCAGCTGCCTTTTGTGCTGCAGAGTGCTGAAACTATGAAAGCAACGGTTGATTATTTAAACCCCTACCTGCCCAAAATAGACAAAGCGGTCGACACAACCCTTATTTTGGGAACCGTCAAGGGCGATGTGCATGACGTAGGCAAGAATCTGGTCGATATTATTCTCTCTAACAATGGGTTCAAAGTCATCAACCTCGGCATTAAAGTTGAGTTGGAACAGTTTCTCAACACACTAAAAGAGTCCTCCGCCCAAGCCATCGGCATGAGTGGACTACTTGTCAAATCGACACAGGTTATGAAAGAGAAGCTTGAAAGCATGAAAAAAGCAGGCATCGATATTCCTATTCTCCTGGGCGGCGCAGCACTCACACGATCTTTTATTGATGACTACTGCCGTCCTCACTACAATGGTCCTATCTTTTACTGCAAAGATGCCTTTGACGGCGTAACGGCAATGGGTCGCATTGAATCGGGCAATTTCAATACCGATCTGCACCCCAAAGAACATGATGAAGCACCAAAAACACCAAAGAAAGAGGTTGTTATTCCACCCTTTGATGCACTCGTAATGCCCTCGCGCGATGTCACTGTTCCCACCCCGCCGTTTTGGGGTCGCCGCAAACTCACCCTCACGCCCGCCCAAGTCGAGCTGGCGTTTGAGTGGATCAACCACAAACTGCTCTTTAAATCCCGCTGGGGCTACAGCTCCAAAGGAATGAGCAAAGAAGCCTATGCCAAACAGCTCGATGAGGTTATCTGGCCGGCATATGAAAAACTCAAACAACGCTTTCTTGATGAACAACTCTTTGAGCCGACCGTTCTTTACGGTTATTGGCCCTGTCGCAGTGACGACAGCACCCTTCTTGTATTTCATGAGAGCGAAGGCTGGCATAATGAGCAGAGTATCTGCACCGATCCTCTTGAGCATGTCATCGGCCGTGCCCAATACCATTTTGATTTTCCCCGGCAACGCAAAAAACCGCACCGCGCCATCAGTGATTTTTTCCACCGTGATCGGCATGATGTGCTTGCCCTGACCTGCGTAAGTGCCGGAGCCAAACTAAGTGAAGCGGAACGCAGGATTTATGATGCAGGGAACTACAACGAGTACTACCAGTTTCATGGATTGGGTGTCGAACTTGCCGAAGCTTTGGCCGAAATGGCGCACAAACAGATACGCCTTGATCTTAATATCTCTAAAGAAGAGGGCAATACTTTAAGCGATGTTAGAATGAACCGCTACCAAGGGGCGCGCTACTCGTTTGGATATGCCGCCTGTCCCGATTTGGAGCTTAATGTTCCGCTGTTTAAACTGTTGCGTCCTGAAGAAGAGGGGATTGCGTTGAGTGAAACCTTCCAGATTCATCCGGAGCAGTCTACATCGGCATTAGTGGTCTATCATCCCAATGCCAGCTATTTTAATGTGTAAAAAGCACTCGAGCTTGCTTTCTACACCTGACCACAAGTAATTTTCACCTATGTCTGTTAATGTACTGTTAATAGGCTCATCTGTCACTATCGGCACACTCTGTTAATTCTTTAAGCCACGCTTTCATCTTTTTCTCGTAGCCAATCGCCTTGAGTTCCACAAAACGCAACGGTTTGCTTAAATACTTCTGTGCCACCCACCCGCCAAAGTCATGCGGATACATGTAATTTTCACTGTGTTGCCTAATGCCAGGCGGAATATCGAGTATCTCTCCGGAGCGTACCGCTTTTTGGGCACTGTTGATTGCCAGGTATGCGGCATTGGATTTGGGTGATCCGCAAAGGTAGATCACCGCCTGCGCTAAAATAATACGTGCTTCAGGGTAACCAATGGTACGCACCGAGGTCATTGCCGAAGTCGCCAGCGTCAAAGCCTGCGGGTTGGCATTGCCAATATCTTCACTGGCTAAAATCACCAATCGGCGGGCAATGAACTCCGGCGGTTCACCTCCTTCAATAAGGCGTGCCAAATAGTAAACCGCCGCATCGGCATCACTGCCGCGAATACTCTTAATAAGAGCTGAGACCAGATCGTAATGTACACCGGCTTCGGAGCTGCCATCGGTCAATGCCTGTGGGCGCAAAGACTTCAGCAAAGCGACATTGACACCTTCTGTAACGGCACAGGCCGACTCTAAAAGTTTCAGCATG
>JAJRVF010000119.1 GCA_024277395.1 Campylobacterales bacterium | reverse complement strand
GCCGACAATGAACGGAATGAGCATTCTCTTCTCGTTGGCATAGAGTCCAGGGGCAATAAAGAGCCAAAACTGGGCGAGAATAATGGGCAGTGCCGCTAAAATTCCGGTGAAAAATGCGACTTTGAGTGCAACAAAAAAAGTACCGCCGACCTGATTGGTCGTCACCATTCCCTCAGCAGCATGAACCGACTTTTTTCCGACCTCTTCAAGAGCAATATTGAGTGGCGCAATGATCCACTCTAGAAGCGGTTCATGAAAGAAAAAGGCGACAAAAAACATCACCACGACAGCGCCGACGGAGATGGCGAGACGTTTACGAAGTTCAACCAGATGGGGGCGCAGATCTTCAAACATCAGGAGTCCTCTTTAACAGACGGCGTCTCTTTTTTACTGAAGGTGACGACTTCAGGCTTTGGAGGCGAGTGCGGTACTTTTTTCTCACCTGTTTCCGCAGAAGAGACGCTTTTAATCTCGTCGGTGATCTCATGGATCTCTTCGTTAATATTGCCCAAATCTGCCATTTTGTTGAGCTCTTCACTCGCTTTGGTCAGCTCTTTTTTGTAGTTGAGTGCCTCTTCCTTAATATCGGCGACATTGAGCTCATGCTCCAAGGACTCTTTTGCCGATCCGACGGTTTTTTTTACGTTTCTAAAAAACTTGGCAATCTCTACCATCGCTTCGGGCAGTTTATCCGGCCCCAAAAACAAGATGGCAATAATGGCAATAATCACAATTTCGGTAAAACCCATTCCAAACATCAGTCAATCTTTTTACATGTAAATTATAGTGCAGAGATTTTAGCCAAAGTAATATTTAATCTTCTATAAACAGAGCAATTTCATCGCTAAGAAGGTAGTCGGTGTTGTAGAACGTACCTTGACGGAGTGTCAGTTTTTCTTCATCTACCAACAGTCGGGCACGCTGTTTTTCTGCGGTATTAAGCAGTGCGTCGGCAACACCGACAACAGAGCGTAACCCTAAAAAAATGCGTTCGCGTTTGATCTCATGCTCCAGCAACACCTCCGTGTTGCTAAAACAGGGTGCCTGAATGTATGCATCAATATTGCGATGCGGGTAGTATCGCGTGTTATTTATGCATCCGACTGCGCCCGCACCAATACCAAGGTAGGGGCGGTATTGCCAGTAGCCTAAATTATGCCGTGAGGTGTAGGTACCGAAATTGGAGATCTCATACTGCTTAAAGCCGTGGTGTTCAATCATCTTAAAGAGTCGGCGCGTCTCTTCAAGTTTTTCGCTGGCCACTTCGGGATGATATTGAAATACCGTGCCCTCCTCAATAGTGAGGGCATAAGCGCTTAGGTGGTCAACTGGAAGAGAAGATGCCTGCTTGATATCTTCTTCAAGCAGCAATGGTGTGTCAAAAACGCTGGCATAGATAAGGTCGAGCGAGATGTGCTCAAAACCTGCTATTGAAGCATTGGAGATAGCGTCAACAGCATCGTTTCGGTTATGGGAACGCCCCAGATTTTTGAGTTTCTCATTGTCAAAACTCTGCACCCCGAAGCTTACGCGGTTGATGCCAAGCTGTTGCATACCGGCCAGCCATGAAAGTGTGGCACTGTTTGGATTGGCTTCGACAGTGCATTCGGCAGTAGCACTCAAGTAGGGTCGCAGTATTTTAAAAAGAGGTTCGTAGAGTTGTGGTGCTATGGTCGAGGGTGTACCCCCGCCAATAAAGAGGCTTTGAATCGAGCCGTGCGCTACACCAAAATGCTCTAAATTGTTTTGAAGCTGCGACAGTACGGCTTGCATATAGTGCTCTTTGAGGTGGAATTTTTCGACATACGAATTGAAGCTGCAGTAGTGGCATTTTGAGTCACAAAAGGGGATGTGCAGATAGAGTAACATGCAACGCATTGTAGAGTAACGAAGCTTTAGGACTACTTGCTTGAAATTTTTTTATTAAGCGACAGCATTATGTTATTATTTTAAAGTTAGCATGTATATGAGGGGTGTCATATTAAAAAGTTTGGAATTTATGTGTTACTGCTGTTAGGTATAGGGCTTGCCTATTTTGGGTATCAAAACCTGGCCAAAATCTATCCGTTCTATTTTCAGTTAACGCAACAGTATGTTGGAATGAGCGTTGATTTACAGGATATTGAGCAGAAAAAGGCAGATTTTGTCGGAGCAGAGAAATGTCATCAATGTCATGAAGAGAACTACGAAGCATGGTCGCATTCGCGCCACCCCAAAATGATCCAAGATCCCAAAACAGAACCTGAGGCGATTGTGGCGGATTTTTCGCAACTGCCTCAAGATGCCGATTTTACTTTGGACGATATAGTCTATACGGTAGGAAGCAAATTTAAACAGCGCTATATGTTACGTCATGATCGTAACAGCAGTGAAGATTATATATTGGGCAATTATCAGTGGAATGTGCAGACACGGCAGTGGCAGGCTTTTAAACCGTGGAAGTACTGGTACAAAGACGCTTACCCGCACGATAACACCAAACTGCCGACATCACGTGCATGTGACGGATGTCACTTTACCGGTTTTATGTCCCGAGAACAGCGTGTCGATATCGGTATTGGATGCGAGTCGTGCCACGGTCCGGCATCGGAGCATATGAAAGATCCCGACTCCCGTCTTTACAAAGCCTCGACCAGTGATCCGGTACGTCAAAACGAAATTTGTCTGCAGTGCCACATGCGCAACCGTGACAAACGTTTAGAAGATCATAACATGAGTAGTATCTATGCTGATGCGCGGGATTATCCATTCGGCTATGAAGCAGGCAAGGCTCTCAATCAGTATAAGATGACCGCACCTTTTGCTTTGGGACATGAGACGAAGGAGTTTTATGCCAACGGAGCAGCTAAGAAGAATCGTACGCAGGGCAATGAGTTTGTCCACTCCATTAAAGGGCGTCACGGCATTACATGTATTAACTGCCATAATCCACATACACTTGAGCCGACGGCACAAAACAATACCGGCAATGCTCTGTGTATGCGCTGCCACAGTTTTGGTTCGATTATTGGTCCGCATCAAGCATCGTTAGAGGAACATACCCATCATAAGAGCGATTCCAAAGGTTCTCTTTGCGTCGAGTGCCATATGCCAAAAACCGGTCGCCATACGGGAAAATCACCCTTGACAGTACGAAGCCATCTCTTTGGATTTATAACGCCCAAGGAGACGCTGAAGTTTAACATGCCCTTGGAGACCAATGCCTGTTATGCGTGTCATCAACACGACCGCGATATGAAAACGCTGCAGAAAGATCTTCAGAAATGGGGTATGCTCGGATGGGATAAGCAGTAACAAAAAGTTGCTATAATGTCGGTACGATTTTAAAAGGAGTTCTTGTGTGTGTACCTCGCGGTTTTGGAAAAAACTATTTTACCTTCTCCTCGGTATTAGCTCATAACGTGGCACCGAAATTGCACGCTCAGGTATCGCGTGCAACAGTGCGGTTGCAACACAAAACGGCATCGTACTGTGATGAATGCGAGCAGGACGATCCGCCTCTTCTTGAAACGGTGGCGTTGCCGTGTGTACTCGCGGCGCAGCCGTGTCACTGCAACCGCTTTTATGAACTCAAGACCCGGCTGACGCTGTTAATCAACCTCTTTATTCCCCGTTGTCCATACTATACGACCTGTTTCGCATTTCGACGTACCGGTGTGCATCCTCCCCTGTCTCTATAGCATTACCTTACCGACTTTTACCCTAAAAATATAATAGACAAAAGGATAGAGATATGTCTGAAAAAACCTATGTTATGGGATTCCCACGTATTGGAGAGCAGCGAGAGTTAAAAAAGTATTGGAGCGTTTTTGGGCGAAACAGTGCGATTTCACTGAAGTAGAGGCGTGTGCGAAAACCTTGCGAAAACGTCACTGGGAGTATCAACGCGATGCCGGTATTGACGGTATTGGTTCTAACGACTTTTCGCTTTATGACAACATGCTTGATACGGCAGTAATGCTAGGTGCCATTCCAAAACGTTTTGCTCATCTTGAGGGCGAAGCACGCTATTTTGCGATGGCGCGCGGCAACCAAGAGTGTGTGGCCATGGAGATGACCAAGTGGTTTAATACCAATTATCACTACATTGTTCCGGAGCTTTCACCCGATGACAACTACTGTTTGGATGCTTCTAAAGTGCTTCGCGAGTACCATGAAGCCAAAGCTTTGGGTATTGCAACAAAAATCAACCTTATCGGTCCTATCACATTTTTGGGACTTTCCAAACGGATTGATCAGGGTGATACGTATGAAATGCTCAGTAGCATTGTTCCGCTATATAAGGAGCTTTTTTCACAAATTGCAGCGCTTGATGATACGGTGACTGTGCAGTGTGATGAACCGATCTTTGTCATGGAGCATGATGCCAAAGTATTGAGCCTTATTAAACCGACCTATGATGCTTTGTGTGCAGTGAGTGACAATATTTCTCTTATTGTCACAAGCTATTTTGAACACTCTAATGAAGCTACCAAAGTGCTGGTCAATACGCCGGTTTACGGGATTGGTTTGGATTTTCTATACGGTGCTGAGAATGCAGCGAGTCTGGAGTTGATTGCCCAAAGCGGCAAAAAGTTAATAGCGGGTGTTGTAGACGGCCGTAATATCTGGAAAAACAATATGTCCAAGAGCCGCGAGCTCTTGGAGAGCATGACACAATATGTTGACAGAGCCAATATTGTGGTCTCATCATCATGTTCACTGCTGCATACGCCGTTTACGCTTAAGTATGAAGAGAAGATGGATAATGAGATACGAAACTGGTTGAGTTATGCAGTTGAAAAACTGGATGAAATAGCACTGCTTGCTACTCTTTTTGCTGATGGTGAGACGGGGCTTAGTGTTACGCAACAACAGGCATTTCAGGCGAATATTGCCGCGAACAGATCCCGAAACAGTTCACCGCGTATTCATGATATAGCAGTACAGAAGCGTGTTGCGACCATTACGAAGTGGGAACGTGAAGGCAGCTTTGATGAGCGCATTGCAGTACAAAAAGAGCGCTTGGCTTATCGAGAATTGGCAACAACAACCATTGGATCATTTCCACAGACACCGCAAGTACGAGAGGCGCGTCGCGAGTTTAAAAACGGTGCACTTTCGCGCGAAGCGTATTAAGCGAAGATGAAGGCATATATTGATGATTGCGTGGCGTTTCAGGAAGAGTGCGGCATTGAAGTTTTGGTACACGGTGAGCCTGAGCGCAACGACATGGTGGAGTATTTCGGTGAGCAGCTCAACGGGTACGGATTCTCACAAAACGGTTGGGTGCAAAGTTATGGAAGTCGCTGTGTCAAACCGCCGTTTATCTACGGAGACATCAGCCGTCCCAAGCCGATGACGGTGGAGTGGATTATCTACGCACAGAGCAAAACCAAACGTATTATGAAAGGGATGCTTACGGGTCCTGTAACCATTTTGAACTGGTCGTTTGTACGTGATGATTTAAGTCGTGATGCGGTTTCCAAGCAGATTGCCGTTGCCATGAGTGATGAAATTGAAGATCTGCAACAAGCAGGCATTAAAATTATACAGGTTGATGAAGCGGCATTTAAAGAGGGGTATCCTCTGCGTCGAGAGAAGATAGCCGATTACGAACGCTGGGCAGTTCGCGACTTTAAAATTGCCGTCAGCAGTGCGGCAAAAGAGACGCAGATTCATACGCACATGTGTTATAGCGAGTTTAACGATATTATTCGTACCATTGAAGCGATGGATGCCGATGTTATCTCCATTGAAACGGCCCGAAGCGGCAATGAGTTGCTTAAGATATTTAAAGAGGCAGGGTATAAGCAAGAGGTCGGTCCGGGGGTGTATGATATCCACTCACCGCGCATTCCCAGTGTAGAGGAGATTGTTGAACAGATTGAAAAGCTGTTGGAGGTACTGCCAAAAGAGCAACTGTGGATCAACCCTGACTGTGGTCTGAAAACCCGAAAATGGGAGGAGGTGCGACCGAGTCTAAAAAATATGGTCACTGCCGTGCAGATTGTTCGTACTAAACTGGAACAATAATTTACATGTATTTTTCAATTATACTTATTTTAATACCAAATTGATTATAATCCGCGTATTAAACAGTATGAGTGAACCAGATGGCAAAAAGAAAGTTATATCGTCCCAACGTAGCAATTATAGTGCTGGCTCCAGACTATAAAAAAAGTAAAAAAATCTTTATTGCAGAGCGCTCCGACATGGAGGGCATCTGGCAATTTCCACAAGGCGGCATTGATGCGGGAGAGAAGCCCAAAGAGGCGATGTACCGCGAACTCAAAGAGGAGATCGGTACTAAAAAAGTGCATGTACTCGCCAAATATCCGGAATGGATACGTTACGATTTTCCTAAAAAAATTGCGAAGCGTATGAAGCCGTATGCAGGACAGCGTCAGCGCTATTATCTGGTACGTCTTAAGAAAAGTGCCGTTATTGACATTGCAACCAAACATCCGGAATTTCGCCGCTACAAGTTTGTCAAACTCAAAAAACTGTTGCAATACACCAACCATTTTAAGGCACCTATTTACAAAGAGGTGCTGGAATATTTCAAAGCGGAGGGGTATTTGTAAATGCTAATTGTACAGAAGTACGGCGGTACCAGTGTGGGCGATATTGATCGCATTAAAAATGTTGCCGATCGTGTGATTAAAACCGTTCAAAAAGGGCATCAGGTTGTGGTGGTGGTGTCGGCCATGAGTGGTGAGACCAACAAGCTTGTCGGATATGCCGAAGCATTCACATCCACACCGGTAAAAGAGGAGATGGATATGCTGCTTAGTTCGGGTGAACGGGTGACGGCATCACTGCTCTCTATTGCACTCAATGCATTGGGACACAAGGCAACCTCTATGAGCGGACGGCGTGCAGGTATTATTACCGATGCGGTATATACCAAAGCGCGTATTGAAAGTATTGATGCAACAAGTATGGTCAATGCGCTCAATGAGGGCAATGTTGTGATTATTGCCGGTTTTCAGGGAGTTAACAGTGACGGACGTGTGACCACATTAGGGCGTGGCGGCAGTGATCTTTCTGCTGTGGCGATTGCCGGAGCACTCAATGCCGATCTGTGTGAGATCTACACCGATGTAGAGGGGATCTACACAACCGACCCGCGTATTGAACCCAAAGCCAAAAAGATGGACAAGATCTCATACTAGGAGATGCTCGAACTCGCCTCGCTTGGAGCAAAAGTGCTGCAAAACCGTTCTGTTGAACTGGCAAAAAAGCTTAATGTTAACTTGGTTACGCGTTCAAGTTTTAGCGATGCCGAGGGAACACTTATTACAAAGGAAGAGAATATTATGGAACAAGCATTAGTCAGCGGTATTGCTTTGGATAAAAAGCAGTCGCGTATTTCACTTGAGGGAGTGGTGGATCGTCCCGGAATTGCTTCAGATATTTTTATAGCACTGGCGGACAAGAGTGTCAATATTGATATGATCATTCAAACTTCCGGTCATGACGGTACAACGAGCATGGACTTTACCGTCTCCGGTGATGAACTTAACGATGCTAAAAGTGTTATTGATACCTTTGTTGCTAACAATGAGGTGGCAAAAGCCTCTTATGACGAAGGTATCTGTAAAGTCTCCATTGTCGGTGTGGGCATGAAGTCGCATACAGGGGTTGCGGCAAAAGCATTTTCTACCATGGCCAAAGAGAATATCAATATTTTAATGATCTCGACATCAGAAATTAAAGTTTCCATGGTCATTGAAGAGAAGTACGCCGAGCTGGCGGTGCGTGCGCTTCATGATGTGTATGAGCTAGAAAAGTAGCGGGTTCTCGTGCAAAACTGGACGCTTGACACCATACGAAAAGACGGTGCCTCCATGAGTTGGATGGAGGAGACCCGTTTTACATGGATTCCGGCTACTTCATTGGCCATTGAGCAGATTATTAACGGTAAAACCATTGTTCTCATTACTGACCATGAGCGGACATGGTTTAGCAATTATATTATCTCTTCTTTGAACAAAGTAAAGCTTAATCGACCCATGATTCCAATAGCGGCTATTGATACAATCTACCCCCATTATGATTTGATGAGCGGTGCAGAGTCTATTGACATGCTGGATTCTATGTTAGAGATGTCTTATAGCTCCCAATACTTTTTTTGGTATGTCGGCAAAGGTGATGATAAACGTGCCGATCTTGCCAAACGTTCCGACAGCAGCTATCTGTGGCTGCTTGATGAAGATGCGCCTAACGCCTTTACTCTGCGTTCATATGATCCGCTTTTAGATATTCAGCTTTTACAGCTCTATCGACTTTTCGATTTGACATTGAGCGCAGTACTTTTTGGTGAAATTGATGAGATCTCCTGAGGTACGAAGCCATATTCTTATCTGCAATAAAGTTGAAGAGGAACTAAGGGCGTATGAAGAGCAGTTGCGACCTCTGCGGGTTGTGAGCTTCTTGCGAGATGATTTTAAAATCGAAGATGCCCGAGCTGCTATTGCCGAAGCCTATATTAGCGAAGAGCGTACCAAGTACATTATTTTAGCGGCACGGCAGTTTAATATTGTTTCGCAAAATGCGTTGCTCAAAGCGCTCGAAGAGCCGCCGAAACATATTGAATTTATTCTCATTGCCCCCTCAAAGTCACTTTTTTTACCGACGATTCGCTCGCGGTTGCCGCTTATTAAAAAAGAGTCCAAAAAGTCATTGCAAACACTTAATCTCTCGTTGCGTCATTTTGATCTGGCACAGCTTTTTGACTTTATTAAAGCTCATGAGAGATTGAAAAAACATGAGGCAAAAGAGCTGATTGAAGCACTCTATTATCATGGAAGTGTTAACGAGTCTCTGGTCTATTCCCTGAAGCAGCTGGAGGCGTACGAGCGGGCATTTCGTCTCATTGAACTTAATGCTCGTGTGGGTACGGTGTTAACCATGCTGCTCATGACTTTTTTGCCAAAGAGAGACAATGCTGCTTACTAAACTTTCATCGACGGGTGAGATCAAGCACTATTTAAAAGAGCTGGGTGTCGATGGCGGCGGTATTCCCATTTTGACCTCCAAAGCAAGAGTGCATCGTTTTAAGATTGAAAATTTACATGTAGGAGCGGCAAATATCCTAAAACAAGATGCTCTTTCCGTCGGTGCAGATCTAGCCGTACCGAAAGGAACCGTAACAGCGCAGCGATCTCATGTTAATGCATTGCTGATGGCTACGACCAAACAGTTAGATCTTTTAACAAAAAAAGAGCTGGCACAGCCTTTTGGTCTGAGGCAAGTAGCGCTTGAGTTGCAACGTCATCTCAATGTGCACAAATGCGATACGGTTAAAATTATGGGTATTATTAACGCTAATGATGACAGTTTTTATAAACAGAGCCGTTTTAGCGGCAGCAGTGCTCTTGGTAAAATATTCAACATGATAGACGAGGGTGCTGATATTATTGATATCGGGGCGGTCTCCTCGCGACCGGGAAGTACGGGGATCTCGACGGATGAAGAGATGGCACGCATGCAACCTATTGTTGATGCCATTGCTGCTGAAGGTGTACATGAGAAGGTACGCCTGAGTATTGACAGTTACACACCAAGGGTAGTGGACTATGCTCTTAATAACGGTTTTCACGTGGTTAATGATATTACCGGTCTCGTTAATGATGAGATATGCCGTCTTTGTGCTTCATACAAGGCAACCGCAGTAATCATGCATATGCAAGGTACGCCTATGACAATGCAGGAGCACCCTCAATACGACAATGTCCTTCCCGAAGTCAGCGATTTTTTTGCAACAAGAATTGAAAAAGCCGAGCGTTTCGGTATTAAAGATATTGTTTTGGATGTGGGAATCGGCTTTGGGAAAACCTTGCAGCACAATTTGGAACTGATACGTTCATTAGAGCATTTTTTGCACTTGAACAAGGCACTGCTAGTAGGTGCGAGTCGAAAATCGATGATTAGTCATATTATGCCGACACCGGTTGAAGAACGTCTCAGCGGCACCTTGGCACTGCATCTTAAAGCACTTGAGAACGGTGCGTCAATATTGCGTGTTCATGATGTGAAAGAGCATGTTCAGGCACTGAAAGTATATGAGGCGTTGCAAGCACTTTAAAGTTGAAATTTTTTTAGTAATAATATATTGCCATTTACTATATCCCGCAAAAAACTCCATTCTTTTTTTAAGATAGGATGAGCTATTATCTTATCTCGTTCTTATGAAAAAACTGTAATATCAAAGAGAGGCGGTTACTTTGGAAATCCAGACAATGAAAAAAATGGAGAAAGAGGCACTCAAGCGCAGCGGTGTCGATTTTAGAAGATTGGGCTTTGCCCTCTTTTTTTTAGTGAGTGTGTTGGTCTACAGCTCGGTGAGCAGCGGCGGTATTCCCAACAGTATGTTTTTAGCCATTGCAGCACTTTTTGGTGCTTATATGGCGATGAATATCGGGGCCAATGATGTTGCCAACAATGTCGGTCCGGCGGTTGGTTCTAAGGCATTAACAATGGGCGGTGCCATTGTTATTGCTGCTATTTTTGAGGCCGCGGGTGCACTCATTGCCGGGGGTGACGTCGTTAAAACCATTAAAAAAGGCATTATAGACATCTCTGCTTTTGGCGGCAATGTCGACCCGTTCATTTGGGCCATGATGGCGGCACTTTTAGCAGCGGCACTCTGGCTTAATTTTGCTACCATGATGAAAGCTCCGGTCTCTACCACACACTCAATTGTCGGAGGTGTGATGGGTGCGGGAATTGCTGCGGCAGGTTTTAGCATTGTTGCATGGGGTACTATGGGAAAAATTGCGGCATCATGGATTATTTCACCGGTGCTAGGCGGTGTGATTGCCGCACTGTTTCTCTACTCAATCAAAAAAAGTATTGTTTTTAAAGAGGATAAAATAACCGCAGCCAAAAAATGGGTTCCGATCTTTGTTGCCATCATGTCATGGGCGTTTGTAACCTATTTGACACTGAAAGGACTTAAAAAAGTGTGGCCCCATATTGTCGATGTATTGATCTTCTTGCCCGATACCAATAAACCGACCTTTCTTGTTGCAGCTACGTTTGGGCTGCTGGTAGGTGTTGTGGTTTACCTGCTTGTAAAAACGCATATTAACAAAAAAGAGACTATTGAAAATTCACGCGCCGGAGTTAATGCACTTTTTACCATTCCGCTTATTTTTGCTGCGGCACTGTTAAGTTTTGCTCACGGTGCCAATGATGTTGCCAATGCCATTGGACCGCTTGCCGCTATTAGCGATGCGGTCACGAGCGGAGGTATATCGGACAAAGCCGAGATTCCTCTTTGGGTTATGGCGGTAGGTGCGATTGGAATCAGTGTGGGACTGGCACTGTATGGTCCTAAGCTTATTAAAACGGTCGGCTCCGAGATTACTGAACTTGATCAGATGCGGGCATTTTCCGTAGCGATGGCGGCGGCAATTACGGTTATAATTGCATCACAGCTTGGGCTTCCGGTCAGTTCAACCCATATTGCCGTTGGCGGGGTTTTTGGTGTCGGGTTTTTGCGTGAGTGGATGGACTCGGGTGTCAGTCACGAGATACAAGAAGACAAAGAGCTGATTGCCGATGAGAAGAAGGTGCTCAAAGCTTTTAAAGCCGAATTGAAGGCCCTGGAAGAGAAAGAGGGTAAAGTTCAAGAAGATTATGAGCGTATTGTTGATCTTTACAAATTGATTGTCGCAGAAGAAGAGACGCTTAAGGCGGCAAAAAAACATCTAAAAAGTGTGCAGAAAGTGAAATATGTCAAACGCGATGCCGTAAAGAAAATTATTGCGGCGTGGGTTATCACCGTTCCGGCTGCTGCATTGCTTTCTGCACTGATTTTCTTTGTAATTAAAGGGATGTTGACATAAGAAGAGCTCTTATGTCATACATATTTATTTCAGATAGGCTTTGATGATGCGCTGTTCTTGAATCGGTCGGTCTCCTTGGCGTTTATTGGTAGCAACATTATTGAGTTTTGTTAGCGTGTCCATACCTTTAACGACTTCACCAAAAATAGTGTGACGACCGTTAAGCCATGGGGTGGGTGCAGTGGTAATGAAAAACTGACTACCGTTGGTGTGCGGCCCACGGTTTGCCATGGCTAAAATACCGGGTTTGTCAAAAGTGACTCCCGGTTTGAACTCATCAGCAAAATCTTTTTTCCAGATTGATTCACCGCCACGTCAGGTACCGGTAGGATCCCCGCCTTGAATCATGAAATCTTTAATAATGCGGTGAAAAATCAGACCGTTGTAGTAGCCGTTTTTAACATGGGTTGTAAAGTTTTCGACCGCTTTGGGGGCAATATCGTCAAAGAGTTTAAATTCAAGAACACCTTGAGTGGTTTCAAAGACAACATGAGGGGTTGCTGTTTTTAGTACCGTTGTTTGAGTCGGTGGTGCTGCGTGCAAGAATGCCAGTGCCATCAACAGAGGTAGAAAGATTTTCATTGTATTCCTTTATGTATTGGGTTTAAAGTGAAGAGATACGGAATTGATGCAGTAGCGTATTCCCGTCGGTGCCGGACCATCGGGAAAGAGATGTCCCAAATGGGCATCGCAGCGATTGCAACGTACCTCAATGCGTATCATACCATGACTTGTATCACGTTCTTCCAACAGGACATCATCTTCGATACTTTCATAAAAACTGGGCCATCCGGTTCCGGAGTCAAATTTACTCTCTGAGCTAAACAGCGGCAGGTCACAACATTTACATGTATAAATGCCTTCTTCTTTACAATCATAATATTCTCCGCTAAATGGTGCTTCAGTGCCGTGCTCTCGGGTAACGATGTAGGCTTCAGGTGTTAGCAGCTCTTGCCATTCTCGGGTACTTTTAGTCACTTTTTTCAAAACTTCTCCTCACATATTAAATTGATGGTATCGTTCTCGTTCTCGTCGTGAACAATAATAGAGATACTTTTATAGCCGCGACTCAGCGCATGGCAGAAAATCAGCCTGTTTTCAGGATAAATGCCTGCAACAATGACATGTTCCTTGCAGAGTGATGCCATAGCGCTTTGTTCAACTATAATATGGTGGTCAAAAAGTATATCTATCATGCTTTGTTGAGCATCAAAGAGTATAATTTCTTCTTCTATATAATCATGCATCTGTTCGTAAAGCGCTTGAGAAAAAGCTCTGTTAGGCGTAATAATTAAAGCAGTTTCCCCGGCACGTTTTATTTTCAGCATGTCGTTAAAGGCTAACATGGTCTGCATGTAGATATTACCGATACAAAACTTGATATTAGCGATATTTTCATAGCTATGTTGATTGTTTAAGTCTTGATGGCACAATGTTGTGAGCTCAGCATGAGAGCGGTAGCTTTTTGTTAGCGTATAGCACTCTCCTACAGCGTTTTTTTGGTGTGTGCAAAGAAGATGGAGTGTCTGTTTTTGCTGAAGATGCTGTAGATAAGCAATGAACTGTGTCGGGAGGAGGTCGGCATCATCACATACAATAATTTCAGCAACATCAAAGGGTTTACGAAGCATTTTTTCTGTGATGGCGATGGGATGAAGTGGCTTATGATAGAGTTGTTGGGCATGGCGTGTTAGCAGCTGCTTCGGCGTAATCACCTCAATAGTGCTTAAATCAACCTCAATAATGGCGTGCTCAATAACAGTAAGCATTTTTTGTTTGAGGATGTCACAGGCACTTGGCGTTGGAGCAATAATCATGATATGCTGTTGGGGATGTCTTAAGAGAGAGCCCAGGACTTTTAAGAGCATCAAGGTACTTTTCCCCGAACCGTAAGGACCGACGAGGCTGCTACGAGGCGAAAAGTCATTGTCTGCATAGTGCTGCTGTGTGCTGTCTGCAATAGCACCCGTTGTATTAAAATGATCCGGAGGCAGGGTATATTGCATAAAAAGCGTCGAGAGAATGGTGTTTGTGTTGAGTGTAAGAGTTTGATCGGCAAGAGCCGATGTGATTTTTTCAAGTATTGAGCTTGCGGTTTCATTATTAAAGAGCGTGCGTGATGTTGGTATGAGGCGTTGAAATGAGGGATCGAGTCTTTTAAACTCTTGCGAACTTAACCGCTCAAAAAGAACCATAGCAGTGGTTGGCGTGAGATCTTGGTGCAAAATATAGTTAAATTTTTGTCGTATGAACTCCAAAGTGTCATCAACACTAAGGGCCTTCTCTTTTTTCAATGAGGGATGCCACGAACAGATGCTGGCACCTTGTAGCGTGTCGGCACTCCAAGAAAGTATTTCAAACAACAGCAAACCTTTTTGTGGTACCAGCAGGAGTAAAGGCAGGTGTATGAACGCTTTTTGATGGTAGAGATAGGCTGCTTCAAAAAGCAGCATATTGTTCGATGCAGCGACATCTTTCAGCAGCGTAAGAACCGATGAGGGGTTGGGGTGTTGATGCGAAGGTGTTTTAAAAAAAGAGAAGTCCATTGCAATCCCTTCAAAAACCAATTTCTGATAAATTATAACAAAACTATTTTAAAAGATGTTGAGAAGCAGAAAGCTTTAGTTTAGATGCAATGAGAGAAAGGGTAAGTACCGCCCGGGCGGTACTTATGGATTACGAAACTATTTACCGGCAGCGACGCGGTCTTTAAGACCCTTGCCAGCTTTAAATTTAGGAACCATTTTATCTTTTGTTGTATAGGTCTTATTGGTACCAGGTACTTTGCCGCTTTTACCTTTTTGTAGTGCCGAAGCAAAACTACCAAAACCTACCAAAGATACATCTTCTTTTGCAACCAATGCCTCTGTTACTGCATCAGTGAATGCTTTAATTGCCGTCTCTGCTTCGACTTTCGTTTTGTAATCCCCATTTTTTTGTACTAGTTCTACAAATTGTGCTTTGTTCATGCCTGCCCTTTTGAATTTATGCTCTGTTATCTGCAATCCGTGGAAAAACGTTAAAGCAGATAATTGCTATGCATACTTTATACTTTCTTAGCTTAAATTTTTCTTCTTTTTATGTTTTTTATACGCTATATGGGTAATTTGGAGAAATTTTATGTTTTTTTTGAACTTTTTAAGCCCCAAACGGATTTTAAGTTCTTGCAGTGACAGTAGTTTTTTAATACTGCCGTAAAGGGGTTTTCTTTCAGCATCGCTCTCTTTTTTGGAGATAGATAAAAAAACCTCTTCTAACCCTAATCGTTCCTGTTCTGTTAAACTGCTCAATGTGTTATCCCCATTCTGTTAATTTTTCGCACAACCCTAATAATATCTTCATCGTCAAGAGTGCCAAGCATCTGCATGACGGCACGAGCTGCTTGCGGTTTTGCGTTACCAAGTTTCCAGTCTTGGTAGGTTCGCATAGAAACATCCAACAATGCGGCCATCTCTTTTTGAGAGATTTTTTTTCCGTTTCGTTGCGCCTCTACAGCGTTATGAAGAATATTGAAAAGGTCACTTATTTCCATTGCTGTAGTATATAAAAAGCTTTCTTAATATAACCATAAAACCGTATAAATAAACTGGTTTTTCTCTAAAATAAAACATTTAAATAGATATAAAGTATATATTTATGTATATTATATAAATAATACTATTAGTTTTATAGTAAAAACTATATAAAATATACGGTAAACCGTATTAAAAAAGGTATGTTGAGCTAGAGAGAAAAATTGTTGTCTGTGAGTGTGTCAGCCCAAAGGCTGAATCTGTATATCGGTATTAGGAGCAGTGGTTGGAAGTGAAAAAAGAGGGTTAGAGGTTTGTATCAAGAAGGTCTGAGTAATCAAAACGGTCAAAATCAAGATAAAAAGCACCGTTTTGCTGTAGAACACGGCTATCATTACCGTAAGCAGCAGCAAAACGTTTTTTGATACTTTTGCGTTGGCGGGAGCTAAGCTCAAGTGTTTTAAGGTATTTTTTAAGTTCTACAAAACCCTGATGTTCAATAATATCTTCCTCGTGCCCTTTTTCGGAGACGTCAACATCATGAACGGTATGATCCTCACAGAGCATGAGTTTCGTATTTACCAGGTTTAAAATGGTTTTGAGTTGCTCGTCTTTGGTGCTGTAGATTTGTTCAATACGGTCACGTTCGCCAATAAGCATCTGTTCTTTGTCATCAATAAGTTTGTCAATTTTGGCTTCAAGCTCTTTGATGCGCTGTTTTAGATGGTGGTTTTCACGCTGATACAAGGCGATGATGGTTCCTACTGTAGTCTTAGGTTTAAGAGGCGGAGGTGTCGCGGATGGGGTAGATTCCTCTTTAGAAGGGCGTTCTTGCGGGTGCTCTTCGTCCGGGTGTTGCGGTACGATAATATAGGTGACACCCTCTTCCATAATATAGTTGAGTCGCTTCTGGCGCAATTTGGCATATACCATCTCTTTGGACATTTTAAAATGTTTTGAGTACTCATTAACCGTAAAACGCATGATGGTCTCCTTATTCTGATTGTTGTGGCATTTTAGCATATTTATGATGCTGATAGATTTTTGCAATGCTCTGCTGTTCGGGATGGCGAAGACGATGTTGCGTTAGGAGTTGATTGAGCCGATTAATATTAAAACGCCAGAGTCTCTCACGGTCGAAATCATGATGTTCTTGCATTTTTTCAAAGAGTTCATTGATGCTAAGATCGCTGCCGTGTTTCACAATAGTAGTAATCATGATAGTATGCAAGAGAGCATCAACTTCATCAGTACGGTCATCATCTTCTAGCGGTTTGTTGGGTAAAAATGCATAGACTTTCCATAGCTAAAAGATAAGTGCAACGGCAAATGCTACCATCATTCCAATTTCCAGTGTCATTGCTACGCCTTCTAAAAAAGATATTTACATGTAAAAATTATAGCCAAACCTTGGTGTATAATGGTACACATGAAAGACAGAGTATTTACAAAAACCATAAACAAACAGTTTGAATTTGATGAAGAAGTTGCGGCAGTCTTTGATGATATGCTTGAGCGTTCCGTACCTTTTTATGCCGAGGCAATGCGCTTGACACAGACGATTGCGCTGAATCGACTGCAAGAGGGTGCCGTTTTGTATGATTTAGGATGCTCTACAGCAACGCTGCTGCTTAATATTGAACGCATGCTTTCGTGTCAGGCAGTGCTTATTGGTATCGATAACTCCAAAGCAATGCTTGAGCATGCTGCAAAAAAACTGGCTATTTACAACTCTGCCGTTACGCTTGAAGAGGGCGATATTTTGCATTATCCTTACCAGAGAGCCGATGTTGTCATTAGTAATTATACCTTGCAGTTTATTCGACCCCTGCAACGTGAAAAGCTCGTTAAAACGATTGCTGATGCACTGAATGACGAGGGTCGGTTCATTTTTAGTGAAAAGGTTGTGAGTGCACAGAGCAAACTAAATAAAGAGCTCATTGATATTTATTATGATTTTAAAAAAGAACAGGGCTACACGACGTATGAGATTATGCAAAAGCGTGAGGCCTTGGAGAACGTCTTAATTCCCTACACGGTACAAGAGAACTGTGAGATGATTTGCAATAACGGTTTTCGCAGTTGCGAGGTGGTGTTTCGATGGGCCAATTTTGCTACTTTTGTAGCGGTGAAATAGTGCTACCAGACATTATCATGTGTATGCGTATGCGCAGGTGTCGATTCAAAAAGCGTGTCATAATCAATGAGATTGTCGTCACATACTCTGTGGTAGGTTCCCTGCAGGTCGTAATACTCTCGACACTCATTGTAGTAGTTCAGTGAGATACCCCGCTTGTTGGCACACCCGTACAACAGTAATAAAAAGAGGCTTGGAAGCAGTATTTTTACCATGGCTTTATTGTAGCTCATCTTGCTTTAAAACTCTCCTTGCTTTTGCAAAACTCAGCAACAAAACAGTCATCTTCGCATTTGGGATTTTTTGCAGTACAGATATAGCGACCAAAAAGAACAAATCCCTGATGCAGTCGGTGCAAATCAGTCTGAAGTTTTTTGACCAGGGTTGCTTCGGTTTTAGATGCGGTGTCGTCATTACTGAGCCCCAGACGGTGTGCTACGCGAAAGACATGGGTATCGACCGCCATTAAATTGGCGCCGGTGTATTCAATCATCACGACATTGGCTGTTTTCTGTCCGACACCGGCTAAGGTGATGAGCTCTTTCTCATTCATGGGAATTTTGCCGTTATAGACCGCTACTACCCGCTGTGCCATGGCAATAATATTGTTGGCCTTGTTGTTAAAAAACGAGCAGGTGTTAATAAGTGCCTTGACATCCTCTACATTGGCCGCAGCAAGTGTATGCACGTCAGGATATGCTTGAAATAGTGCCGGTGTGATTATATTGACTCGCTTATCGGTGCATTGGGCGGAGAGGACTACGGCAATAACGAGCTCGTAGGCATTGTTGTAATGAAGTTCGGTTACTGCATTGCTGTAGTGTTGTAAAAACAGTGCTTTAATTGCTGTAATCTCTTTTTGGGTTGCTTGTTTCATTGTTTAAGAATAATCCTTGTTTGACGATAGTATGATACAATAAACTAAAAGAGACTTGACGTCACTGTTTTCATGACGGAAGTTTACTATATTTTGGAGTATTACTGATGGATCCTCTTTTACATGTAAAACAGACATTTCCACAACATGCCTCACTTATTGAAGCCTTTGCTTCACTGCACAAAGGTATTATGATTTTACTGGATGAAGAGGAGCAGATCGTCGGAGGCAACAGAGCACTGTTGGAGTTTGTGGGGACAGAAAGTCTTGATGCGCTTAACAATGATATTTTTTGCGGTGATCTGGATGTTATAGACACGAGTAAAGAGCATTGGGCACGCACTCATGTGAAGCAAGACGGTTTGAGTATCGGTTTGCAAAACAGCGCCAACGAAAAGTCCAGTTTCGGCGTGATGATTGATGTTGCCCAAATCAATACAAAGTGTCTGTATATTCTGCTGCTTGAAGACAACTCCAATATTCAAAAAGCGATTCGCGCCCACCACTATTTTGAAATCTTTAAACGTAAATTTCTTACCAGTATTTCGCATGAATTCCGTACCCCGATGAACGGTATTTTAGGATTTATCAAACTGCTTGAAAACAGTGTTTTAAGTAAAACGCAACGCCATCAGGTATGCATGATTGATGAGAGTGCGACAGATATGATGCGCAAAATTGAAAATCTTCTGGAGATGATGCAGCTCGATAGCGGTGCTATTACCCTTAAAGAGACGGTTTACAAGCCTATGACGGGGATGGATGAGTTCTTTTCAAAATTTTATGAGCGCGCGCAGAAAAAAAACATTACACTCTTTTGTCGTGTAGATTCAAGTATTCCGCACTCTATGGTGGGAGATCCCGGTAAGATCAAGCGTGTATTGGAAAGTTTGATCTCCAATGCCATTAAATTTACTAACGAAGGCGGCCAGATTTCAGTCGAGTTCAAAGTATTGGAATCCAAAGATGGTTTTGTCGAAGTGGAATACAGCGTTTTAGACTCGGGAGAGGGCATACCGCATAAACGGTTGGCACATATTTTACGTCCGTTCGCCTCAGCGCAGGAGAATCAGAAGTTGGGCAAAAACGGTTTGGGGATCGGAGTGAGTGTGAGCCATAAATATTTGGCAATGATGCACTCAAAACTCTCGGTTGCTTCGGAAGTGGGCAAGGGGAGCAAGTTCTTTTTTCGATTGACCCATAAAGTCAGTGAACCCTCGCAACCATCGACCTTTGAGAACGCCAACATTGCCGTAGCCAGTTTTTCGGCGCTAGACCATCAGTATGCCAAGTGTGTGGCAGGCTATCTTGAGGATTTTGGCGTTAATGTTATGCAGACCACATTGATTGACAAAGAGGAGCTTGAAGCGGTTGATGCGCTCTTTATTATTTCTGAAGACCTTAAAGATGAGCGGATTGCCTCGATACGAAATATTCTAGGAGATGATATTAACATTGTCTCTATTTTAACCAAGCAGCGAAAAGCCGTCTCTGTGTCAAATGTTCATAATGTCATTGAAACACTGGAATTTCCGATGCTGCCCAATAAGATAGAAAATGTACTCAGTCATATCTATCTCAACCATGCGCTTGTGCAGAAAACAGTAGCTGATGACACACGCGACAACAAAAAGTATAAGATACTTCTTGCAGAAGACAACCGTATTAATCTCGAACTGCTCCAGACCATTTTGAGCTTACAAAGCTATGATGTTACGGCAGTGGAGAACGGTGAGGCGGCATTAGAGGCATATATGAAAGAGCCTTACGATCTGGTTATAACCGATATTGATATGCCGGTAATGGACGGAATTGTTGCAACGCGTTTGATGCGAGAAGTGGACAAAAAAGAGCATCGCGGAAAAATTCCGGTAATTGCCCTGACCGCCTATGCCTTAGAGGGTGATCGTGAGCGTATTATGAATGCCGGTCTTGACGCTCATATTCCTAAGCCTGTTGACAAACCTTACCTGCTTGAAGTGATTAAACACTTTTTAAAACGACACCAAAAATCCGACACGAAGTAATCTTTTGGCGAAGCAAAACCGATTTCTCATTACGACACCTGTCGTTTCAAAGAGTGTTCTTTTTAGTGTCCCTATAATTTTTTCAATTGTAGTCATTTTGAAAATATTTTACTCATCACACTTTATGAAAGAGGATGCCCGCGCGATTATTTTAGATGAGGCGAAAGCATTAAGTAATTTTATGATGAGTTATCATAGCTACTATATGGATCTGTTTGTTAATGGCAATATAGAATTGACACAAGAAACATTGCCGTTTTTTCCGGCATTCAGTGCTTCAGAGATATCGCAGGAATTTTCTCAGGACAATGTGCAGGATATTCGGGTTGCCGTGGTGTCGGACAGGGCTCGAAATATTAAAAATTCAGCCGATGCCGAAGAACTTCGGGCCATTAAAGCGTTTCAGCGCGATGAAACGCTCGCTGAGTACTACAAGTTTATTGAGGTGGCACCGACAAACTATTATCAGCTTGCTATCCCTTTTATGATCGAACCCAAATGCCTTATGTGCCACGGTGAAAAAAGTGATGCTCCCGCCTTTGTTCGAGAACATTACGACAATGCTTATGGTTATAAAGTCGGTGATATTCGCGGTATTTTGAGTATTAAAATACCTGAAGGAAAACTGACCGACAAGCTCAATAAAACGTTCTGGCTGTTAGTTGTCTACGATACGGCGCTTTTGGTCGGTCTGTTTCTTTTTATTCAGCTGCTGCTGCTACAGTTTAAGCGGTATACCTCCCGTTTACAGCAGCAAGTGAACGAACAAAATGAAGCGTTGCTCAAAAACCTTAATGAACTCAACAGCTATAAAGAGGCAATTGACAACAGTGCCATGGTCTCTAAAAGTGACCCCGAAGGCGTCATTACCTATGTCAATGACAAGTTTTGTAACAATATCGGCTACTCACGTGAGTTCCTTGTTGGAAAAAATCACAGTATTTTGCGTGATCCGATGCTTGATAGCGAGTACTTTAAACAGATGTGGGACACCATACAGTCTAAAAAAGTGTGGAGCAATATTATTTCAGGTAAACGCAAAGACAATTCGGCATTTTATTATGAAGCAACGATTACCCCTATTTTGGATGAAGAAGGTAAGATTAAAGAGTATATTGCTATCCGTTATGATGCTACCGAGGTGACCCTGCAGCGTCAAAAAATAAAAAATATGTATGCAATGGACAGTTTAACACGCATTCCCAACAGAAACAAGCTTATTATTGACATGCAGCTCATTGATGAGCCGCAGATTGCGCTGTTTAATATTGACGGATTCAAAAATATCAATGATTTTTACGGTATCAAAGCGGGAGATCGGCTTTTGATTCAGTTTGCCAATTTCATTAAAACGGAGATCGCCTATAATAAATTATTCCAATTTTATCGACTTCACTCCGATGAGTTCGCTATCTTGGGGAATGCTACATTGCATATTGATGAATTTGTTGCTGTGATGCATTCGTACCAGCGAAAAATAGAGAAGCACTACTTTAGCATCTCTGTAGAACAGGAAGTGAATATTTCAGTGACACTGGGATTCGGCATGCACGAGAATGCTTTGGTAAAAGCCGATATGGCACTGAAGTTGGCTCAAAACAGTAAAAGTGAGTATATTGTTTATGATGATTCTCTTGAGCTTGAAAAACATTATGAAGAGAACATTAAAAAAGCCAATATTATTAAGCAGGCTATTGATAATCGCGATATTATCTCCTACTATCAACCTATTTTGGATCTTAGAAACGGTGTGGTTGCGAAGTATGAGACCCTTGTGCGAATGCGTCATAACGGTGAGGTTCTCTCTCCCGGGTCGTTTTTGCACATTGCCAAGCAGTCACGTAATTATTTTAAAGTGACGGAGATCATGGTTGAAGAGGCATTAAAACAGCTCTGCAGCCATCATGTGACACTTTCTATTAATATCTCTATTGAAGATATTGCCAACGGCGATATGTGCCACTTTATTATTCAAAAGCTTAAAGAGTCGGATTATGCGGATCGGATAATTTTTGAAATATTAGAGAGTGAAAATATTCAGTCTTATGAACCAATTACCTATTTCATTGGAGAAGTGAAAAAATACGGTGCTAAAATTGCCATTGACGATTTTGGAAGCGGCTACTCCAACTTTTTACATGTACTTGAGCTAGAAGCCGATTTTCTTAAAATTGACGGCTCACTGATTAAGCGTATTCATGAAGACAGACAGTCCCGAATTTTAGTAGAAGGTATTGTGGATTTTTCCAATCGTTTAGGGATGCAGACGATCGCGGAATTTGTTGAAGATGAGATTGTTTTAGAGACGCTAAAAGAGATTGGTGTGGACTTTGCACAGGGTTATTTTGTTGGAAAACCCATGCCAACTATTGTTTAGTGTTGGTTAGCTTTCTTAGCATAACATAACAAATATATTAAGGATTTAGGAATGCAAATGAATTTAACGATTAAACTGATGTCCATTTCACTGTTATTGGGTACCTTGGCTACGGCAACAACCCTCGCGACCGTCAATGGGAAAAAGATTACGTCCGATGAAGTGAACAAGATTCTTTTAGAGGGAACACAGGGGCGCTTTATGTCACTTCCTAAAGAAAAACAAGATGAACTGCAAAAGCGTGTTGTCGACGGTATTATTACTCAAGAGCTGGTTTTTGCCGATGCCAAAAAGAACGGTGTGTTGGAGAGCGCCGAATACAAAGAGGAGCTTGCTGATATTACCGAGCGTATCGAGAAGCAGCTTGCGGCAAAAGTATGGGAGCAGCAGGAGCTTGCCAAAGTCAAGGTAAGTGACAAAGAGAAACGAGACTATTACAAGAAGAACTCCGGTGAATTTGTTGAAAAAGAGAAAGTGCATGCGCGTCACATTCTGGTCAAAGAGGAGAGTGAGGCCAAAGCGATTATAAAAGAGCTCAAACCGCTTAAGGGTGAGAAGCTTAAAGAGAAATTTATTGAACTGGCGCAACAAAAATCGACCGGTCCGAGTGCTCCCAAAGGCGGTGACTTAGGATACTTCCCGCAAGGACAAATGGTACCGTCGTTTAATGATGCCGTATTTGCCATGAAAAAGGGTACCATCACAACCACGCCGGTAAAAAGTCAGTTTGGATACCATGTTATCTATTTAGAAGATAAACAGCCGGGGAAAACCCTTTCTTACGAAGAGGTAGAGAACTTTATCGGTCAACGCCTTCAAATGGAAAAATTTAAAGAAAAAATGGAGAAGAAGATGGCTGATATGAAAAAATCTGCCAAGATCACCTACGCCAAGTAGTGATTAAGCTCCCTTCTGTCGTCGAAACGATTGCGTTTCGCGGCAGAGAAATCCACGTGAAACGTGATGACCTGATTCATCCCTACCTAAGCGGTAATAAGTTTCGAAAACTCCATGTTCTCTATCATACTCCTGCAACACGCTACAAAAAAGTGGTCTCGTACGGTGGAAGCCAGTCGAATGCGATGCTCTCTATTGCCTATATCTGCCATAAGAAAGGATGGGAATTCGAGTATTATACCAGAACGCTCAATTTACATGTAAATTCTCAGGTACACAGTAATTTCAATACAGCCCGCTCTTTGGGTATGCGGGTGATGGAGATATCGCATGGTGCGTATGCGGCTGAAGTGAGTGCGCTCTTTGCATCTC
>JAJRVF010000118.1 GCA_024277395.1 Campylobacterales bacterium | reverse complement strand
TGTTCATCGTGATCGTGCCCGGTATGGTCTTCATGATCCTCTTGGGTCGGTACAAAGACAACCCACTCATTTTGAAAAAAAGAGAGTGCTGATTTTTCTACGGCAACATACGACTGTGTTGCATCAAAATAGAGCTCGGCTGCGACATAAGCGTTAATATAAAGATTTTGTATCTCTTCTTCAATACTTGAGAGCAGCACAATACGTTGTGTGGCACTATCGACTTTGGGTAAAATTTGAGTCACACGAGAGACAACGTTACGATCGTTGTGTCGAAGTACTATTTTTTGTCCTATACGTACTTTGGCAGCATACTCCAGCGGAAGAAATGATTTTAAATAAAACGCCTGCTTTTTTACCACCGAGATAATGGGCGTATCTTCTTTAATACTGGAGTGAACCGGTTGCAGTATTTCAGAAACAACACCGTCGCTGTGCGCATAAAGTATAAAGTTAGCTGTAGCCTCTTTAAGATTCTTGGTATCTATATCAAGGGTCTTAAGTTGTGATGCAAGGGCATTGAGCTTGGCTAAAAGTGCATTTTTCTGCATGCTTTGCGCATTGAGTTCCTGCATGGAAGTCATCCCTTTTTCATAGAGTTTTTTAGTAGCGCGATAGTTCTGCTCTTGAGCCTGAAGCTGCCTCTTGTTGGCAATATATTCTGCTGTCATTTTCGAGACAATGATTGACTCAATGAGGACAATCTTTTCACCTTTGGTGACACTTTGACCCGTTTTAACGTAATATTTTTCAATATGACCACCAACCAGAGACATGATGGATTGTTTGGCATTAGAGAGTTGGACAATTTGTGAATTAAGCGTAACTGATGTTCCAAATGTCCGTTTTTGTGCATGCTTAACGGGTATCTCCACAGCACTGAGGCAGAGTGTGATGGCGCAAAGAAGTAGAAGTTTAGTCATTATATGCTCCTGTAATATAGTTGGTCTCAATAGCATTTTGGTGCAATGCCGTCTCGGTCTGTATAATATTTTCTTTTGTTGAAATAAGACGATTTTTTATGTTTTGAAGTTCTAAAAGATTAATGCGTGCAATGGTGTAAGCATCTTCAAACATGTGTAAAAGTTTTGTCTGCGTTTCCAACGTCTTTTTGTACTGTTTTTGGAGTCGCAGCAGCATACTGCGCTGCTGTTGCAAGCGCTTCCGTTCAATAGCAAGTTTAGCTTGAGTACTTTCAGCTAAAAGCGTCAATTTATCGGCCTCGAGCATTGCAATTTGTTGCTCTTGAGAACGGGTATTAAAGAGTGCTAAAGGAATCGAAGCACCCATACGCACAATATCTTGATCGGGCTCACTGTCATAACTTGCATGAAGTGTTGCCCATTCTACGGCATTGGTATTGACTTTGGCAGCAGCCTGTGCCTCTTTGGTCTGACGCTGCACATAGAGGAGTTCCGGATTGGCAGCTGTGAGCATCTTTGAAGGTAAATCAAATTCATGTGTATAGGCAAGGGGAATCTCTTCGGTAATACCGGCATATCGTAACAACGCATAGTATTGTTCCAAAGCATTCAGATGCAATGTCTCTATTTTAACCGTGACCATTTCGTAATCTACCTGTGCTTGCAGCATAACACCATGAGAGATGGTACCGGCAAGATAGCGTTGTTGTGAAATATCAAAAATATGTTGCGCAATGCGCAACTCTTCATTACTTAACGCAAGCTGCTTCTTCAAGTTGGCGTAAACAGTGTACTCCAAAGAGAGTTCACGAACAAACTGAGCTTTGGTTACGCTGTAACGGGACTGTTCGGTCTGCATCTGTCTCTTTGCCAGTGACATTTTGTCACGACCAATACCCCAAAGTCGTAAAGGTTGCGACACACCGATGGAAAAGCCGTTGTCATTATTGCCTGTATCTGCTTGAAATCGTGCATACTCCAGTGAAAGTTCAGGGTTGTTATAGCGGGTAAGCACCTTACCTTGCAACGCTGTCTGAGCAATCCCCAAATGTGAGGACTTAAGATAAGGACTGTTGTTGATAGCACTGTTTAAGAAGGTATCGAAACTTTGGGCACAAAGTGACGATGCCACACAAACAATGAGTGATAATCTTTTTATCATGATTGTTCCTAAATAAAAATATGGTATGGGTTTGAAGATATGTTATTTAGGCAATAGGGGGTTTAAAAAGATTGGTTCCAATGTGAAAGGTGTATGATTCGTTATAAGAAGATTGTCCTAACGAGAGATACTCAATATACGGTAACGGAGTTTTTTGTGAAAGCAGAAATGACTGATGGTACTCAAAATGAAAATCGCAAATGTCACCGTGTGCAGTAGGTGCTGACAACTCATGCACGTATTCCGTAACACTGCAATGCTCCTTGTCATAAAAAGCAAAGGTATACTCGTGCACCACGGAGAACCCAAAGGCCAACAATAGAACCAATATGGTCATGCTTTTAAATTTCATGGGGCATTGTAACATATTATCTATTTAACAAACAACGGCATTATCATCGCATAAAATGGTAGTGTTCAATCTGAAACATTTTAGGAAGATAGAAGGATTGATAGTGCAGAGTTGGGT
>JAJRVF010000002.1 GCA_024277395.1 Campylobacterales bacterium | reverse complement strand
ATACTGAAAATGCCCACAAATATAGAGGCCGCCGTAAACATATTGGGCAAAATATATGCCAATTTTTTGGGCTGACTTCCTCGTTGCACAGACACGTTTAGCAACTACTGTTCTGAGGGTTTTGTACTGCTGCTATTGCTATTGCTTTGCATTTTGCTTTCAATGCCGTTTTCTTCTTCAAATTCAGCAATAATCTCACGTACCTGTTCTCCGGAGATATTCTCTTTTTCATACAACAATGCCACCATTTTCTCAATAGCAGGCGCATACTCTTCAAGGCGTTGTTTCACCGCTATATAGCGCTCATTGAGTGTATTTTTAATATACGCATCCATATCTTCAGCCATCTTGTCGCTGTATTCACGAGACTGCTGCATCATGCTGCCGCCCAAAAAGGAGCCACGCTGCTTCTCTAGAACCATCAGACCGGCAACATCACTCATACCGTAAATCTGCACCATGGATTTAATAATATCCGTTGCCCGCTCCAAGTCATTTCCGGCACCGGTAGAAATTTCTTTAAAAAAGACCTCTTCGGCGGCACGACCGCCCAGAAGAACATCTACTTCAGCAAGAAGCTCATATTTTTGTGCCAGATACTTGTTTTCTTCCGGAGTATTCAACGTATAGCCCAAAGCGGCAAGTCCGCGTGGAATAATCGAGACTTTGGAAACTTTCTTGGCACCTTCAGTGGTTTCTGCAAGAAGCGCGTGTCCACTCTCATGATAGGCAACAATTTTTTTCTCTTTTTCATTAATACGTCGGCTCTTCTTTGCCAATCCGGCGATAGCACGTTCTACTGATTCTCGTAAATCCGTTTGCTTCACGGTACTTTGGCTTTTACGACCGGCCAATAATGCACCTTCGTTAATAATGTTGGCTAAATCTGCACCGGCAAGCCCCGCTGTAAGCCGTGCCAACTCTTCCAGATCGACATCTTCGTCAACCTTAATGCCTTTGATGTGTACTTTTAAAATTTCAATACGCCCTTCATAATCCGGCTTATCTACCAAAACCTGTCGGTCAAAACGACCCGGACGCAACAGTGCCGGATCTAAAATTTCAGGGCGATTTGTTGCAGCAAGCACAATAATAGGCACGTCCGTACTAAATCCGTCCATCTCGGCCAAGAGTTGATTGAGTGTCTGTTCGCGTTCATCATTTCCGCCCATATTCGCACCGGCGGCACGACTCTTACCAATAGCGTCAATTTCATCAATAAAGATAATTGAAGGAGCATCTTTTTTGGCCTGTTCAAACAGATCACGCACACGCGCGGCACCGACACCGACAAACATCTCAATAAAACTCGATCCCGATACTGAGAAAAATGGCACGTCTGCCTCGCCTGCGACCGCTTTGGCCAAAAGGGTTTTACCTGTACCCGGACTTCCGACGAGCAAAACTCCCTTGGGAATCTTGGCACCCAGCTCTACATAACGACCCGGATACTTCAAAAAATCGACAATCTCCAAAACCTCTTCTTTTGCCTCTTGCGCACCGGCAACATCAGCAAATTTGGTCTTGGGTTTTTCTGAATTAATAAGTTTTTTGGAGTTCCCCATTCCCAGAATGCCGCCTCCCATACTCTTTTGCATCCGACTGGCAAAAAACATCCAAATACCAATAATAAGCAAAAACGGCAGCAGCCAGCCAAACATCTCGGTAAACCAATTGGTCTCGCTAAAACCTTTATAGTCAACCCCTTTTTCATCCAGCAAGGGAATCAGCGTGGCATCATTGCCGACCATACGCGCAGTATAGGAGTGCTTGATACCGTCAAGATCGGAAAGCGCACGAATATAAGTCTGCCCGATCGCAACCTTGTTGACTTCGCCGTTTTCAATTAATTTTTTGAGTTCCGCATAACTCACTTCTTTGTTGGTGACATTTGCCGTTGAAGCACCCATACGGCTGTCAATATTTCCCTGATCTCCTACAAGTGCTTTAAACACCATAATAACAACAATTGAGAAAATTGCAAACGTCAGCAGAGGATTTTTATTAAAAAAATTATTGTCATTTTCCGGTTCGGGCTTGCCCATTAAGTTATTCCTTTTAAAATCAAAGTTACCCACTCGTCATGCGGGATTTTTTCTATCAGCTCATACTCTCGATATTCTCGTAGCACTTTAGCTTCATATTTGTCTAAAATTCCTGAAAGAATTAAAGTACCCCCGCTTTTTAGCACTCTTTTTAAGTCTTTGGCCATAAAAACCAGTACATCTGCGACAATATTGGCAATAACAACATCGTACTGCTCTTGGGTGTTGTGGACTGAACCGACCCAAATATGTCGTAATGCCATACCGTTGTTCCGAACATTCTCTTTGGTGTTGGCAACAGAAAGCTCATCACTGTCGCAGGCATCAACCTGCGCACCCAGCTTTGTAGCAGCAATTGCCAAAATTCCACTGCCGCATCCAACATCCAACACGGTATCGTTCTCTTTTACTATCATAGCAAGTGATTGTAAACAGCTTGCTGTTGTCGGATGATGTCCTGTTCCAAACGCCAACGCCGGATCTAGTACAATATTTACAGCATTGTCTTTGGGTTCTTTCCATGTCGGATGAATATAAAACGGAGCTATTTCAACCGCCGTAATATGTTGCTGATATATTGAAATCCAGTCATCATTTTTTTCACGACTTAACGCTAACTCTACACTAACAGTTTTTGCCAATGCGTTGCTCAAGGCCTCGGCAAACTGCTCAATCCCCCATGCTATGGTGGCAAGATCATCTTCACTGCGAATAATGAAAGTATTTTCATACTCCTCAAAACCAACAGGAAGCGTATCACTCAAAAAATCACAAAAAAGTTCATAATGTGAAGAGGGGCGTACTATGAGTTGATAATAGTATTCTTGCATCAACTACCCTAATACATCCTCAAGTTTTTCTTTCAACACCTGCGGTGTGAACGGCTTGACAATATAATTATTGACACCGGCTTTTAGTGCGGTAATGACCTCGGCCTTTCCGCCTTCCGTGGTCACCATAATAATGGGCATATCTTCAAAACGCGAGTCGGCGCGTACTTTTTTAACCAGCTCCAATCCGTTCATCTCCGGCATGTTCCAGTCAGTAATGAGTACTTCCGTATCGGGATTGGCATCGATCTGCTCCCAACCTTTTAACCCGTCTTCTGCTTCAAGAAGGTCTTTATGTCCAATGCGATTGAGCGTATTTTTAATAATCCGTCTCATTGTAGAGCTATCATCGACAACAAGTATTTTCAAAATCAGTCCTTTGACAAAAAAATATATCTAAAATAATAACAAATATTATCTAAATATTGTTTGCAGTAACTTTAAAAATATTTTCTTATATCAATTGTACCCTCATAATAGGCTTTTCCGACAATCACACCTTCTATATTCCCCTCAGCTATAAGTGCCTCAATATCATGTTCGTCTTTCACCCCGCCGCTCGCAATAGTCGCTACACCTGAAGCATCGGCAATGGCTTTGGTAAACGCTACATTCACGCCGCTTAGCATACCGTCACGCCCCACGTCAGTACAGATAATAGCTTCCACACCGGCATTGGCAAACTCCCGCGCCAGATCCGTTGCTTTCAGATTGCTGACCTCGCCCCATCCTTCAACAGCAACATAACCATCAACAGCATCAATCCCCACGACAACAGGGTACTTTGCCGCCATCTTCTTAACAAATTGAGGATCTTTTACTGCAATCGAACCCAAGATAACGCGATCAATTCCAATATCAAGATACGTTTGAATCGTCGCTTCGCTGCGAATACCGCCACCAAGCTCTAACTTAACATTACAGTTTTTACGAATTTTTCTAATCTCTTCAAGATGCTCCGGTTTTCCCGAGAAAGCGCCGTTTAAATCCACAAGATGCACCCATGTAGCGCCCATCTCTTCAAAAATTTTAACCAGTTCCCACGGCTCATGCGAATATACTGTTGCACTCTGCATAAGACCTTTGGACAGACGTACTGCCTTGCCGTCTTTTAAATCAATGGCAGGAAAAATTGTCATAATACTCCTTTATAATCTAATAAAATTTTCTAATATTTGCAAGCCGTTTTTATGACTTTTTTCCGGATGTGGCTGAATCCCTAAAATATTCTCGTGAGCCACCGCACTGGCAAAGCGGTATCCATACTCCGTTTCGCCAATACACTCACTCTGCAATTTACATGTAACATGAAATGAGTGTACAAAGTAGAGGTAGTGTGCCTCATCGAGGTTCTCAAAAAGAGGATGATCTGTCGTAAACATACGATTCCATCCCATGTGGGGTACTTTTAACGGATGTGAAAATCGTGACGTATGAAACCCTTCGACATGCCCTTGAATAAAGCCGAGCCCCTGATGCACTCCAAACTCTCGGGAGCTCTCAAAAAGCAGCTGCATCCCCAAACAGATGCCAAGCATGTAGTTGCCGCTTTGTGAAAATTCGTGCAGGGCTTCTATCATATCACGCTCTTTTAGATGCTCCATTGCATCGCCAAAAGCACCGACCCCGGGTAAAATCAATTTATCGTAGTTGCGAAACGAATCGGGGTCTGATGTGACAACCACATCATGCCCTAATGCCTTAAAAGCATTTTTCACACTGGCTAAATTGCCCATGTTATAATCGACGATTGCTATCATACCTACTCTTCTTTGGAGCTGGTCAACTTAATATATACCGCCAAACCGACCAGCAATATACCCACACCGGCTATGATGTAGATAGCGTTAATAAGCATATCGGGATCGGTAATGGCAAACTTAAAGACAAGCATCAGGGCTTCAATAGAGAGGGCAATAATAATAGAACCCAAAAAACGCACCATGGTATGGTGGATATCACGGTGTTTGTCGTCACGATGCTTGCCCATCACCTCCTCTTCAAAGAGGGTTTTACACAGATCCAAAATTGCTAAAGAGAGGGTCAGTAAAATGGTAGCTTCAAAAATGCCTTTAATCTCAATTTTGTGGATATCGATACCAAACGCCAAAAACTCTTGTATGCCTTTAAGAAACAGTAGCAGTGCCACCAGTGCCAAAGCTGCCACAAAGGCGCCATAGGCATATTTGAAAAGTTTTCCGAAAATGGCTTCACGCGCCATCGGGTGAGCAATTTTCAAGACAGCGTCAAGCGGCATATCCAGACACGCAACGTAAATAATGTTACCGTTCTCGTCAAAAATAGGTTGTGAAGCCGTAACCGTCAGCTCCTCGGTAATGAGTGACGGATACGGGTCAGTAATGGTGCAGCGTTTCTCTTTAATAGCCCGATAGTAATAGGCCCGATTGGAGCGAATCAGTCCGGCATCTTCCTCTTTGCGATCTTTCCCCGGTAAAAAAGTGGGACTTACCTGTACCCCCTTTTCATCTAAAAGATAGACCCCTTCACAATCTTGCAGATCCCCTTTGATTTTACGCAGACGACCGACAACCGTCTCCACAGTAATAGCCGGCGTTCGATTGGGAAGATTTTTAGAAAAAAGGTAACAAAAGTAGGCACGTGCTTTCGTACGTACTTCGGAAAATTGTTGTATATCCAAGGCTACCATCATCTACTCCTTATAGTGTTATTGCGATTATAGCGCATTATAACGCCGTTCTAATTGTGTGTAAAGTTCTTGGGGTTTGAGCTCTCCTTGCTCTTCCCAAATCAGCTTCATCACCAGATTGTCCTCTTTGCCATGCCACTCTTTCATGTAGGTGCCCTCTTTATAGCCGTGATCTTGGCGAAACTGATTGAGAATATTTTTGCCGACATAGAGCCGATACAGTGATGTCAGATCCAAATTGCTGATATAGCAAAGTTGCAAAAAACTCTCTATTAATTCACTTAAATCAAAATTTTCAGGCGCGAGAACATTGCACATTATCTGCTCAATCTTTTCCATAATCTCCTCGGGTGATGCAAAAGCAGCCTCGTGTTTAAGGGTCTCATACATCTCCAGTTCTGAAACATAAAGCGCAATTTCTTCGGCACTGCCTCGAAACTCTCTGGCATACTCCTGCAGCGCCAAAGAGATCACAAAATGCCATACATCCACTACTTCAATTTGTAAATTTTCCCAATCAGGTTCATCATGTATGCTCTTCCAGTGTTTCCATGAAAATGAATCGATCATCTCAGCGCACTCCATGTAGATGCAGCGTTTCCAGTTAATGGTCTTACCGTTTTTCGTCACACCCTCTTCCCAGTTCTCTCCGTTGGTCGCATCATTGAGCTGCTGTTGCAACTGAATCATCTGCAGCGCTCTATCCATCATTCTCTCCTAGCAATATTTTAAGTTTTTCTACCATCTCCTTGGCACTGTAATGACGTTGAATCACATCGGTAATACCGTGCCTTTTAAATACATCCGCCTGCTGGTCGCTCACCATTAATACTTTGGGAACTACCGGACTTTGCTGTCGATATTGCTCAACAAAGCCAACACCGCTCATCTCTTGCAGCGTATCGCTTACAATAAACAGATTGGCGCGATTGGCAAGTGCCCATGAAAGGGCACTGTTTTCATCAATAAAAGTCTTCATAACCATATTGAGCCCTGCACGTGTACAGATACGTTTGAGCTCCAATACGCTATCAATATCATCAAGCAAAATGACCGTTGTGTACTTATCTACCGTTTTCAAATACTCATACAGTTTAAAAAGTTCGCGCTGTTCGTCAGAAAGTTTCTCTTTATCCAAAGAGCTCAAATAGTATTTCAAATAGGTTTTGGAGCTAAATTCCCCGTCTATCTGCGCTTCGGAAAAAAAGCGTCTTATCACACGGGAGAGTTTGGCTTTTTCCCATAGAATAATATCAAAAATAAATGCCTGGGCATCCAGCGTTTGCAGCAGTAGCTGTTCGTATTTGGTGCCCAAGGTCTTAAAACTCTCTACAAAACTCTCTTTATGGACGGAACGAAATTCACTCATGGTCTCTTGATCTTCATGCAGACGTTCGCTTAACGTAGCACACATATGTACCACATCGACATAGGCTCCTTTTAGTTGGCGGTACTCCTCCTCGGCACGTTCAAGCGCATCACCGGCAAGAGCACGCATCGCTTCAGCTTTGATCGATACTCTGCGTTCAAGGTACTGCTCTTTTTGCTGAAGATCATGTAAGATGCTGCCCGCCTCTTCTACCGCACGTTCCATCGCAACATAGTCTTCCTGCTGCTGTAAAAATATTTTTTCAAAAGCGCTCTCGGGGAGCGTATTTTTGGCTTTAAAGTCATCATAAACGGTACTCATCTGCAACAGATCGTCTTTGACTTTTTTAATCTGCGGGGTTATAAAGTTCATATCCATTTCGCAGAGATTGTTAAAAGTAGTAAAAATAAAACGGCGCATCAATAAAAAATCGAGCCGCCCCGAACTGTTGTTATATTTGAGATTTTCAGCAATATAGCTGTCAATTTTACCGAAATAGGATTCAATACATTTTTGGGCATTACGACTCAACTCAATACCCTGATGACGCTCCTCAAAGCGCTGCATTAATGCATCAAAATGCTTACGGTATGATGTGTCGATATAAGAAGACTCCGTCGCATTGTGCGACACAGCCGCCGGAGCTTCATGAGATCGGGTACGAACCATCGTCGCACTGTCTTTGACAGGATCAAACTCCACTTCAAGCCCAACTGACGGCATCTGGTCATAATCTTCCCAATCTACGACGCTAAAAGGAAATTTCCTTTTTGTTGGCGTCATAATCATGCCGTTGCCGTCATTGACATTATAAAAAACAATTTTGCCGTGCTCTTTCATTATGTGATTGTACTGTATAATTGCTTATGCAAACACTTAACTGTAAACGGTGCCGGCACTATTTTGTCACATGGCAGCAACACCAGCCTCACGGGTGCAGAGCGTACGGCTTTAAATCACTTCAGATTCCCTCAATTGTAGTAAAACAGAGCAGTGGTCTGGAGTGTTCGTTTTTTACGCCAAAGAATCACGGCGCCACATAAGTTTGGTGCCAAAGCCCAAGCGGTTGTCGGTCAATTTCATAGTATCAATGCGAATGCGCCATAGTGTCGGTTGCATTATTTTGGCGTAAGCAAAATGCTTAAAGTAGCGCTGTTTATCTCTCTTTTGAGTTGTCTGCGTCATGACTCCTTGAACCTGAATGCCTTGAATCTTGCCCACGTCACGAGTCTCTAGCGCAATAACTGCCGCAACATTGGGGTTGCGAAGTACGTTGCCGATATGGCGCGTTTGCATCTCTGAAGCCACAATAAAACAGACCTGCTCCGCATCAAAAGCATAAAAGGCAGAGCAGCCGTAAGGCTGATTGTCATGCACTGTGGCCAGCGTCAACAGATGGTGACGCTCAATAAATGCCCTCATGTTCTCCAGTGTATTCGCTCCCATTTGCATGTAGATTCAGCGCTGTAAAAACTGTACCATTATGGCTGCCATCTCATCGGCAGCCTCAGAAGCTTTTTTCTGAATAAAATGCTCAAAAAACGCATCAATCTTCTGCTCAAATGAGCCAAATGCCGTTACATACTCTTCTTGTTTCGGATTAATTAAAACCGAATGCTCAAACTCCTTGGCAATAGGAACAATATCTATTACTTGGCCGCTGGTTCCAATGGCAACAAAAAGTTCGCACTGGGCTACCGCCTCATAAATATGGCGGTACTGAGGTGCGCTTTCACCAAACATCACGACATTATGGCGTACGGCGCTGCTCTCACAGCGTGGGCAGGCATCATACTCATTTTGAGCCTCATAGCCGACATCCCAGACATGACCGCAAGCTTCACATCGCAGGTCGGTCAAGGTACCGTGCAGATGAATAATCTCACGACATCCGGCACGCTCCAGCAAATTGTCAACATTTTGCGTTAGATGCATGATTTGTCCGGGAAACCGTTGCTCTAGTGTAGCCAAAGTTTGGTGAGCCTTATTGGGCAGTTTGTCTTTGAGATCCTGCCGTCGGGCGTTATAAAAATTGGTTACCAGCTCTCGGTCACGCTCCCAGCCTTGCGTGGAACAGACCTGCATCACATCATACTCTTCCCACAACCCGTCACTGTCTCTAAAGGTACGAATACCGCTCTGTGCACTCAGCCCAGCTCCGCTGATTATCATGACTTTACTCATATATTGCATCCTTTTAAAGCATTATCAATCCGCTCAAGCGCCTCGCTCATCGTATCACTCGGTACGGCAAAATTCAGACGCATAAACCCGCTTCCCTCTTTACCAAATGCCAGTCCTGGGCTTAAACCCAAACGTGCCTTTTCAATAAAAAAAGTGCGCAATTCACTATCTTTCAAAGCCATTTTATCACAATTTAGCCACGCCAGGTAGGTACCCTCTGGAATATTACATGTAATCATACTCGAGTGAACATGCAGTACGCTTTGAAGTTTTTCAATATTCTCTTGCAGGTGTGCCAGCAATGCTTCAAGCCACATCTCGCCATCTCTATAGGCCGCTTCAAAGGCAACATGCCCCAACGAAGTGCCCTCAGCGAAATGGATGCTACGGTATTCTGCTTCAAAACACTCACGCATCAAAACATCGGCAATTACCACCGTAGAAATGCTCATTCCTGCCAAATTAAATGTTTTTCCCGGGCCAACAGTTGTCAATGTTATGTCTCGTACCGCATCACTCAGCGCTGCAAACGGGGTATGCACATGCGGTGCATACACAAGATCAGAATGAATTTCGTCACTAATAACTTTAATGTTATGCTCCAGACAGATATTAGCAAGCGCCGCCAACTCATCACGCTGCCATACCCGCCCTACAGGATTATGCGGTGAACATAAAATAAGCAGTTTGGTTTTACATGTAATTTTGGCTCTCAGATCGTCCAGATCAAAACAATACCTTCCCGTATGATCACGCCGCAGGGGGTTTTTAATCACCTTGCGTCGGTTGTTTGTAATGCTGCTCTCAAAAGGGGCATACACCGGAGGCTGAATAATGATACCATCACCCTCACTGCTAAAAGCCCGAATGGCAACATTGATGCTCGCTACCACCGAAGGCGAATAGAACATCCACTCACGCTGTACGGTAATACTGTGACGCCGTTGCATCCACAGTATTTGTGCTTCATAAGCCGAATCGGGCATGATTTCATAACCATATACTTCATGTTCAACACGTTCCTTAAGCGCTGATATAACACATGAAGGTGACTTAATATCCATGTCGGCAACCCACATCGGCAGCACCTCATTGGTTCTAAAAAGCGTTGTGCGGAGGGTGTATTTCTCGGCATTGCTTTGTGCTCTGTCAACAGATGTTTCAAAATTGAACATTTTCAAATCTCTTATTAGAATAATTTATGTTATTATACTTTAAAAGCAGTTGCTTTTTCCATATGAAAGGTTTTGGTGAACTTTTTTTCAACCTCTTTGGATATCAAAAGACTACGTTATCAAACCATTGGTGTCACGTTGCTTTTATTGATGATATTAATTGTGTTGCAACAGTTTATCGCCTATGATAAATTCAATCAACTCATTAAAGATAAAATTACTACCAAAAGTGAAAAAGTCCAAATATTCTACAACTATATGATGCAGGAACATTTTAAAATTCAACTCTCTGCCATTAAAGAGAACCTGAGCTCCACCGCTGTTCAAAATGCTATTATATCGCGTAACCGGGATCGCTTGTATGCGCTTCTTTCTAAACGTTATCGTACGCTTCATGATGATTTTCCTTTCTTTAATATTATGCATATCGTACTACCGGACAATCACTCTTTTTTACGCCTGCATCAACCAAAAAACTATGGTGATGATCTGAGTACGGCTCGACCCATGCACACAGCTGTCAATCAGACAAAAACATGGCTGCACGGTCTGGAAGTGGGGAAATACGGTATTTCCTATCGAACAATATACCCCATTATATACAATGGCGTGCATTACGGTAATTTTGAGATTGGGTCTCCCGTAAAAAATGTCATTAAAGAGCTCGAACAACTGCTGGGACTCAATATCATTTTAACAATTAACAAGGAATATTTGAGTGTATCGCAAAATGAGCTGCCGCCATCTTATGACAAACAGCGCAATATTATTTTTGCATCCGATCTTTTTCGCTCGCTGAAGTCGGAACTTCATGCGGACAATCAGGTACACTACCAGAACAAAACCTATATCATTAAACCCGGAATCAAACTCTACAACTTCAGTGGTGATGCTATTGGCGAATTTTTTTATGCTTTCGATATTTCGCATGAACTCAATAAAAAACAGGATTACATTGTAGCCAGCTTTTTGATCGGTACGGCTATTATCATACTGATTATGCTGTTATTACACTACAACTTCAATAAGATCATCGGAAAACTCAATGAGAGCGAGCGTTACAGTCATCTGATTTTAAATACGCAAAAAAACATTATCTTCGTCACCAGTGGCGAACAGCTCATAGACGGCAACAACGCTTTTTTAAACTTCTTTCACTACGGCTCCATAAAAGCATTTAAACAACATCATGAGTGTGTCTGTCAGTTTTTTCAAGACCATCCCAATCCCGAGTACATTACCGGTGCAACCAAAGAGGGTATGAACTGGGTAAGCTATATCGTCAAACACCCCAATATTGAACATAAATGTCGTATTGCCTTACACCAAAAAGAGACTGTCTTTGCTTTAAAAGCCGATGCAACTACCATGAAAAAACACTCCATTATGGTGGTAACCATGCAAGACATCACGAAACTTGAGCGTCACAATCGTGAACTCGAACAGATCTCACAAACCGATGCCCTGACCAAAATCTATAACCGTACGTTTTATCATACACTGGCTGAGAAACTGTACCGCAACAGTAGCATCACCTCACTTAGTGTCATTTTTCTCGATATAGACCACTTTAAAAAGATTAACGATACCTTCGGTCACGACTACGGCGATACCGTACTCAAAAAGGTGACCGCTCTTGTCAGTACCATGATTCGAAATTCTGACTATTTTATTCGGTGGGGCGGAGAAGAATTCTTATTGTTACTGCCCAACAGCAATCATGACAATGCACTCAAGCTCTGTGAAAAACTCCGCAGTCGTATTGCTGCACTCTCTTTTAGCAAAATCGGCCACATTACCTGCAGTTTCGGCGTCACACAACGTCGGATCGACGACGATGAGGCCACTCTCTTAAAACGGGCTGATGATGCGCTCTACCGCGCTAAAAAAGGCGGCAGAAATCGTATAGAGAGCTTGTAATTTAGAAACGGTGAAGATACCCTACTGTCAAAGTAAAGTCCGGTGACCCGTCATCAAGCCCCAGATCAACAGAGCCTCGGAGTCTTCCGTTGTCTTGAACGACATAGTCCGCACCCAATGTTAAATCCATCTTCTCAACTTCAGTTGCCATCGTTAACTCTGCTATCCCGTGAAGCAACGCATCAACTTTGTAGATAAGACCCCCTCCGAGTTGCAACGAGAATTCTCGATCATTGCCCCATCCGTCACTCACTTCAATAGAAGAAAGACCCGCGATACCGGTAATTACAGCTCTGGCATTCATCGGATGACGAATCGCACCAAAAACACCAAAATTTGTTCTGTCTCCTCCAACATCCTCATCACCTACAGGCAGCGACAGGTGTGCTCCAACGCTCAGTTGATTGTTCTCCCAGTTATTGAGATGATATTTCACCCCAATAATCGGATCGCTCAATCCAGACTCACTCGGACTGTGATCATAGTCCAATGATACAAATCCGGCCTGCATTCCAATTTCAATACGCGGAGCAATCGGTGCACCGCCTCGAACGCCAAAAAGCATCCCGTCAAAGTTATCATTATTGACATAGCCCAAGGAGCCCTCCGCATAAACCCCACGTTCCTGCGAAGCATCTTGAAAAAAATTATCGAACAGTTTCACATTGTCCATTGTTGCACCAGCAGCATACAGTGTCTGTACTGCGACAAGAGAACATACCGTTACCATCAATTTCTGTTTCATCACTCTACTCTCCTTTGTTATTTGCAGTTATTTTATCCAATAATTGTTAATTATTACGAACGTTTTTTCCAAATACTCATTTGTGCTACCGTATGCTGAAACTTTCGCGGTGTTTCACGAATAACAAACGGAACATCCTGGGTATCAACTAGATTAAAATGCGGTCTGAGCAGTCTCTCTAAAGTCTGAAGCGTATGCACCTCGTTACCACTCTCATCCACATAGCCTCCCAACCAAAACTCCCGTTTGGTATACTCTTCACTCCATGTATACGGTGACGTTAACACTAAAATACCGCCACTGTTAAGACGCTCTTCAATAGTATTTAAGAAACGTCGCGGTTCATAAAGACGATCTATGAGATTATTGGCCATAATAAGATCATACCCGCTAAAAAGAGGTTTTAAGTTGCACGCATCACCTTGAAAAAAGGAGACACGCCCCACAACTTCTTTCAGTCCAAGCTCGTGAAGCATCACAGAAACTTTACTTGTTAAAGTCCCCTCTTGCACACGTTCAAAATGGACTGCCCCCTTCTCTTTCATAGTCACACCGACCTGAATAAACCGTGCTGAGAAATCAATGCCGACCACCTCATCAAAATAGCGTGCCAACTCAAAACTACTGCGTCCGGTGGCACACCCGATATCCAGTGCACGCTTTAAGGGTGTCTCTTTAGCATACTCTGCTGAGAGCTGTGCGCACTTTTGTGCAAAATTGGGAACACCAAAGTGACTTTCACCATAATGAAAGTCGCAATATTGTGACACCAGCGCATCACTCTCGTAAATACTCTCACTCTCACTTTCGACAACTTCTTCTTGCACATAGCGAAAACCTGCATGTTGGTAAAAGTGACGACGAAACGCATAGCGTGAATGGGGCATAATCTCATTGCCGTTGCTAATAAAAGATCCTCCCTTCATAAGATTGTGCCGTCCATCAAAGGTCGGGGTCGAAAAATCATCGTAAATCGGATGGACACTGCATCCCTCAAAAGCACCAATGGGGGTACGCGTCCACTGCCAGACATTGCCTACGACATCATACAATTCACCGTGTGCAAACTCATCAACAGCCGTAGCCGAAGCATAATGTGCCAGATTGATATTAGAGCGGCTTTCATTAAAATCCTGACTCTCAGAAAGAGCGCAGTCTTCGTACATACAATGCCATTGTGCTTCACTCGGTAATCCATACGGCACGCCCTCTCGTTTTGACTTCCACCGGCAAAACGCCATAGCTTCAAGAGCATTAACCTCAACCGGCCAATTTAGCGGCATGGCAATCTCTTCACATAAGGTTCGGTAAGTATAGCTTCCGTCACTCTGTTGTATCCAAAAAGAAGGATGTGTTGCCCCGCCATGACGTAGAAACTGCTTACCTTCATCATCCCAATAGGCACTATTCTCATAGCCACCATCGCGAACAAATGCCATAAACTCGCCATTACTGACTAAATATTGAGAAACTTCAAACGTATCGACGCTTACGTACGATTCACCATACTCATTATCCCAGCCGTAAAGACGGTCTGTTATGTCTTTTCCCAATCGTACCCGTGCGGCAGGTATGGTAATCATCGCATTTTCAGGAGCCTCTGCACGATGTGCTGAGAGAATGAACTCGCTCAAAGGTCGAACATCGTCAAGAGGCAATTGACGGTGCAGTACGCTTGAAGTTTCAATATGAATCCGCTCATGCTCAATGCCCATTAAAATGATCCACATCGCATCATCTTGAGCAATCGGCAATGATAGCGGCAGAGTCATAATCAGTTCATCAACAATATGGCGCACCGTATTACGGTAGGCTTTAACCTCAACAACATCAGGCCATTGATAGTGTGCCTCATTGAGGTCATCCCAGCTCATCTCATCGACGCCTACGGCAAACATGGATTCAAATATCGGGTTCACACGCTGTGTTATTACGCCGCCTAGGATCAACTTATTTATAAAAAATGTTGCCGTATGACCAAAATAAAAAATCATCGGATGACGGGTTGGTTCAGATTTTTTGTAGAAAACGGTATCGTCTGTAAACATAGTAAACAGCAGTTCAAACAGATCGAAGCTGTTATGGAAATAGTCTCGTATTTCGCGGCGCTTTTGCGCAACGTCACTACCGTCTAACGTGACAGGAAGAGTACTTAATAGACTCAAAATCTCCCCTTGTTAGTTTTTGACATTGTAACAAAGTTTTCTGCTATACTAAATATTATGAAGATTTTCACCTCTCGACTGTTAAGTGATGTAGCACTTACACACGCATTTACTTGTAAAAAAAATAATAATCTTGCCTTTCATGTAGGTGACAACGAAGATCATGTTATTAGCAATCACAAAGCCCTTGCCTTGTCTCTAAAGTACTCTTATAACAATCTTATTCATATGAAACAAATTCACTCCAATAAAGTAGTCCGTGTCAATACAGAGTATAGCTTCTTAACACCCATTGAGTGTGATGCTATCATAACGAACCAAACAAACACTCCTTTAATGGTTATGACAGCAGACTGCACCCCTGTACTGCTATATGACAAAAACACTCACGCTATTGCCGCTGTTCATGCCGGACGCGCAGGGGCATTTCAAAACATTATCAAAAACAGTATTGCTCTGATGACAGAACAGTTTAACAGCAAGAGCGAGAATATTATTGCCGTACTCGGTCCCTCAATCTGTCAACACTGTTATGAAGTGAATGAGAAGATATATGAAGAGGCAAAGCACTGGGGATACAGTAGTTCTGTTAAGCACAAAAACAATGCCTTTTTTTTACATGTAAATCAAATTCTCATGCAACAGCTGCAAGAGTGCGGTATTACAAAGCCTCATATTGAAGTCATGGAACATTGCACATCATGTGAAAATGAGACATTTTTCTCATATCGAGCCGATGGCGGCATCACGGGGAGACAGGCCGGTATTATTATGCTTCGCCCTTAATACGTTGAGCCAACTGTTGCGGCAACAGTCCCAAAGACTCCTCCACAACGGCAGTGTTTCCGTGAGTAATAAATGCGTCCTCGTACTCAAAGGAGACGAGCTGCACATCATCAATCCGCTCGTCACTTAAAAACTCCAAAATGGCACTTCCAACGCCACCCGATTTTACAGAATCACTGAAAATATACCACCGTTTGTGATGTTGTGCCAACTGGCGCAACATCACAACATCAAGCGGTTTGACAAAACGTAAGTCCAAAAGCGTTACCTCGTCCTCAAGCAGATCCATCGTCTCTTTGGCACGCCCCACACCGTTACCGTAACCAATAAAAAGTATATCGCTCTCATTGGAGATGAGCAGTTGTGATGTTCCCAAACCAAACGGCTTGGACTCAGGAAGGTTAACATCAGCAAAACTACCACGCGGATAACGCAACGAACAAGGTGTCGAAAGTGTTGCCGCAAATCCGACAGCTTGATGCATTGACTTCTCATCACGCGGTGCAAACTGTGTCATATTGGGAATGGCACGCAAAAAACTGATATCAAAAACCCCTTGGTGCGTCTCGCCGTCTTCACCGACAATGCCGGCACGGTCAAGCGCAAAGACAACCGGTAAATTCATTAAACAGACATCATGAATCACCTGATCATAACCTCGTTGAATAAAAGTAGAATAGATGGTACAAAACGGCTTAAAACCCTCTTTTGCCAATGCCGCCATGGAGGTAACGGCATGCTGTTCGGCAATGGCTACGTCCCAAAACCGATTTGGAAATGCTTCCATGAGTGCTGATACTCCTGTTCCGCTGGGCATGGCTGCCGTCACTCCAACCACTTTATCATTATTTTTTGCCACATGCATCAATGCTTCAGAGTAGATCTCTGTAGCACTTTTTGCACTGACCTTTTTGGCACTCGTACCGCTTTTTACATCAAATGGACCCACACCATGCCACTTCTCATTCTGTCCTTCGGCAATTTCATATCCCTTGCCCTTAAGCGTCTGTACATGTAAAATTACCGGTCGGCGCATCTGCTTGGCCAGCTCATAATTTTCTATGAGCTGCGGCAGATTATGCCCGTCAATGGGACCGATATATTCAATCCCCATCTCTTCAAATAAAATTCCCGGTGTAATCAGCTTAAAGGACTCTTCAAATCGCTTGGCCATATAGTGGGCACTGTCACCGAAATTGTCAACAAACTGCTCCATGTTATTACGAAATTTCTGGTAGAACGGACTTGCCATTGCTGAGGAGAGCATCCGACTCACCGCGCCGATAGGCTTGGCAATACTCATCTCGTTATCGTTTAAAATAATAACCATCGGCAGCTTCAAATCACCCAGTTCATTCATCGCTTCATACGCCATACCCGCACTGATGGAGCCGTCACCGATCACGGCTACGGGAATACGGTCTGCACTCTCTCCTTTGAGCGCAATGGCTTTTGCCGCACCCACACCCAGTGAAATAGATGTTGAGCTGTGCCCGGCAACAAAGTAGTCATACGGCGACTCGCTCGGTTTGGTGTAACCGCAAATCCCTCCAAACTGTCGCAATGTCGTAAAGTCTTCCCAGCGATCCGTCAGTAATTTATGCGCATATGCCTGATGCGATACATCAAAAATAAAAGGATCTTTGGTAACGTCAAAGACTTTATGCATCGCCACAATGAGTTCTGTTGCACCCAAAGTAGAGCTTAAATGACCACCATTTTTACTAACAACTTCAATAATACGTGCTCGAATCTCTCGACATAGTGACTCAAGCTCTTCCATACTGTATGATTTAATATCCATTATCTACCTAATATATTGTTCAGCCCGAAAGTGCTGCTTTTTTAATACGCTCGTACCGTTTCATAATTTCTGAGTTAATATTGCCCACATCACTGATGGCAATGACCCCGCCCGGACTCACTGCACTGTCAGAAATAACAGTAACATGTTCTAAATTTGAGACCCGTTCACTCACGGCACCATGGTCTTTCGGATTAACCCTCAGGGTCACTTTAGAGGCACTGTGAAGCTCTGCAATAAGGGCTGAAGAGAGCTTTTTAGCGATGGTGCTTGAATGTTCATGCAATTCATCTTCAATCACCTCTTTGGCAATATCTAAAGCAGCCAGTGTCAACTCCTGTCGAATTCCATCCAAAGCCTCAAGAAACTCAGCGGCACTGGCATCGAGCGTTTTAACCGATTTAGCAAACTGCTCCATTGCTTCAGATTTAGACATCTCTATCTCGGCTTCAAAAGCTTGTTTACCCTCAGCAACACCCTGTTCATACGCCTCTTTTTTTACCTTATCAAGCTCCTCTTTAAACAGCTTTTCCTGTTCTTCAAGCTT
>JAJRVF010000117.1 GCA_024277395.1 Campylobacterales bacterium | reverse complement strand
GATTTTTACCAAAAGGGTGCGTAAAGAGTTTAGTGAGTGCAGCGCTCAAGAGAGGGTAATGCTTTTAGAGGCACTGGATATTGTCGAGCGAGAGATGTTGCGCTATTACCGACCTGAAAAGATCAATATCGCTTCGTTTGGCAATGTATTGCCGCATGTGCACTGGCATATTATGGCGCGTTTTAAAGAAGACAGCTACTTTCCCGAACCGATGTGGGGAACGCAACAACGAACAAGTACCTCATTGCACCTTCCGTCGTTTGAATGCTTTTGTAACGAAGTTAAAAAGAGGCTAGAGATTAATCTCTAGGGCGTCTGCTGCGATGTGATCGGTGCGACCCTCCGCTGCGATTTCGAGAACGGTGAGAGCGATGACGATGACCCGAACGGTGTCGGTCATTGCCGCGTTTATCAAGATTTTGCATAATTTTTTCCAGACGCTCTGGCGCAATTCCAATATTGTTTGGCCCTTTAATGTTCTGCTTGTCGAGCAGCATGGAGGCAAGTTTGTAAATGACCTGCTCCATATCCATCTCATTTTTGAGCGCATCGAGAATGAGGTGTGCCTCATCATAGATTTTTTGATGCTCTATATCATGAATCAGACGATCAAGTCCTGCTTTTTTAACATCATGCTTGCTTGGAATGAAGGCATGCTCCATGGTGGTACCCACTTTGGATTTAATGCGTTGGAGTTCTTTAAACTCCAATGGGGTTACCAGTGTAATGGCCATTCCTTTTTGTCCGGCACGTCCGGTTCGACCGATACGGTGGACATAGCTCTCCGGGTCAAAAGGAATATGGAAATTGATAACATGGCTGACATCATTAATATGGATACCGCGTGCCGCAACGTCCGTGGCGACAAGAATATCAACCCCATCACCTTTAAGTCCGCGAATTACCGACTCGCGTTGGCGCTGTTCCATATCGCCATGAAGCCCTTTGGCGCTGTAGCCTACGGCAGAAAGCACATTGGAGAGGCGGTCAACTTCTCTTTTGGTACGACAAAAGACTACGACTTTGTGTATCTCCTGTGTATCGAGCAGTCGAATAATGGCATCGTCACGCTCATTCTCATCAATAACGTAGTATTGCTGGGCAATATCTTTATTGGTGGTCTCACCCTTGGTAATAGAGATAAACTCCGGATTGACTAAAATGCGCTCAGCAAGTTTTTTAATCGGTGTCGGCATGGTGGCAGAGAAAAGCAGGGTTTGACGGTCACTGGGAAGATACGAGAAGATCTCGTTGATATCGTCTAAAAAGCCCATATCGAGCATCTCATCCGCTTCATCTAAAATTACGGTTGAGGGTGTGAAATCTTTAATCATGTTGCGTTTTAAGATATCAAGCAGTCGTCCCGGGGTGGCAATAACAACTTGGGCACCGCGCTCAATAAGGCCGAGTTGGCGACCGTAAGAGCTGCCGCCGTAGACGGTTACGGTACGAATACCGAGATTTTTACCGTATTTAAACAGTTCATCACTCACCTGATTGGCCAGTTCTCGCGTGGGGGTAATAACAAGAGTTTCCACGCCGCCTTTAAGGTGCATATTATTTAAAATGGGCAGACCAAATGCTGCGGTTTTTCCGGTTCCGGTGTGGGCCTGTCCAACTACGTCGCGACCCTCCATAATAATGGGTATGGCCATAGATTGAATGGGACTGGGCAGTTTAAAACCGGCATGTGAAAGTGCTTGCATAATGGGGCGTTTAAAGCCAAACTTCTCAAAACTGTTTTCAATAGTTGTTGAGGATTCCGTAGAAGTTGTTTCGTGAGACATAAAGCTCTCTTTTTCAAATAAATTTATATTGTTGAAAAAGGATTACGTCGTCACCAAGTTACATGTAAATATATTACGATTGTCTGTGCGCAGATGCAGAAGTGCCACAAGCGGCAAAAATGTTCTCAACAATATTTTGTCGGCATTATAGCTAAATAATCTTGAAAAAGTGATGCTTTTTTGACATTATTACAGTTTTCGCTGTCGATTCAGCCAGACCATCAGCCCTTTTTGTGCGTGAAGACGGTTCTCTGCTTCGTCAAAAACAACACTTTGTGAGCCTTCTAAAACACTTTCACTCACCTCTTGGTGACGATATGCCGGAAGACAGTGCAGAAAGATAGCATGCTCATGAGCCGTTGCCATCAGCGCATCATCAACCATAAATCCTTCAAAAATTTTAAGTCGTTCTTCTTTTTTGTCTTCTTGTCCCATTGATGCCCAGGTGTCGGTGGTAACAACAGTGGCCCCTTTGACTGCTATTTTGGGATCATGCGTAAACATAAGAGTAGCGCCGCTTTGTTGTGCCATAGTTTTGGCCTGAGCAATAATGGCAGCATCGGCTTCGTAGCCTTTGGGTGTAGCAATTCGCAGCTCAAAACCAAGCGTTGCGGCAAGCATTAGTCACGAATGGGTCATATTATTTCCGTCACCGATGTAGGCGACAATGGGGTTTTCGGCATGATTGTGTTCCATCATGGTCATATAGTCTGCCAGCAGCTGTACGGGATGGTAGGAATCGCTAAGACCGTTAATAACCGTAACATTGGAGTAGGCGCTAAACTCTTCGAGCATGCTGTGCTCGAACGTACGAATCATCACCATATCGCACATTGATGAGATAACACGAGCGGTATCTTTAACCGGTTCGCCGCGTCCTAAATGTATATCGCGGTTGGAGATAAAGAGCCCGTGCCCGCCTAATTGAAAGATACCCGTTTCAAAACTTACACGTGTCCTTGTTGAGCTTTTCTCAAAGATCATGGCTAAGGTCTGTCGGGGCATGTACGGGGTCAGCGTACCCGATTTCAACTCTTTTTTGAT
>JAJRVF010000116.1 GCA_024277395.1 Campylobacterales bacterium | reverse complement strand
TGGAATGGTCACGGTCATGGTCGTCGGTATGAGATCACCGTCATCGGTAGTGGTATGTCCTATTTGTACCTCAATATTCATTGGTGTGCGCACCGGCTCATCTACACTCACCGTATAGGTCGCGCTTTCGCCTTCGATGACATTGGTATCACCGCTCAGAAGAACCTGTGTGATCTCTGCGTCAGGTTCAACCGTCTGATCTTGCGGGCTGTTGTCCGAAATGGTCGTTGTCACCGGCGTGGTATCTACCTCAACTGCTTCAAACCCGCCACCTGTCGTAATACCGGAGAGTGCTACCGTATAGCTTTCATTGCCTTCGGCATACCCGTCATCGATATTATTCACCGTAAAATCAACCGTTGCGGCACCTTCAGGAACTGTAACGGTCAGAGTTACCGGCAGCAAGTCGCCGTTATCGGTTGTTTTGTGTCCAATAACAACATCAATATCCATTGCTGTTACAGCCGGATCACTTAACGTAATCGTGTACGTTGCCGCCTCCCCTTCAGGTACATTGACATCACCACTCAATGCTACACTAACGCTGTCTTCACTGCCCGGTACCGGTTCGTCCTGAATCACACCAAGACCCGTATTATCGGAAATTACAGCATTCAGAGGGTTTGACAGTACGACATTCAGTGTCTCATTGCCTTCAAAAAGCGCATCATCCACCACAGGAACCGTAATGGTTTGCGTGATGGAACCCGGACTAAATATCACAGTACCGCTGACCGGAGTATAATCAGCACCTTCTGTTGCTGTTCCGGCTACGGTGACGTAATCAACACTTACTTCTACATCACTCGCTTGTGAGAGTGTTAACGTAAAGACCATCTCCGCAGCATCTTCATTAACCGTCACATCATCAATGCTGATCATCGTCACATCTCCGACAGCAATATGAACCACGGCAGGAGCAGAGACAAGTCCGCTCTCATCTGCAACCGTGTACTCAAACTGATCTGTTCCCGTATAATCCGGATCCGGCGTATAAGTAACCTCTCCTGTAACCGGATCGATCTCCAAAGTACCGTGAATCGGAGGGGTCACAATAGTAACTGTGGCAGGATCAAGTGCATTTTCGGCATCGCTGTCATTATCTAAAACGGCAATGGTAACGGGTGTATTCTCTAATGTTGTCGCGCTGTCATCTTCCGCAGCCGGTGCATCATTCACAGGATTAATTGTCACAGTTACCGTTGCCGTATCGAAACCGCCTTTACCATCACTGATGGTATAGGTAAAGGTATCCTCTCCGCTAAAGTTCTCGTTAGGCGTATAGACAGGATTCCCGCTTAGTGGATCAATCACAACCGTTCCATTGGCTCCATTGGTTACAGCCACAATCTGCAGCTGATCGCCGTTGGCATCGTTGTCATTCTCCAAAACTGTCACCGTCACCGGTGTATCTTCATCGGTCACAACGGCATCATCAATAGCCGTCGGCAGCGTATTGCTCGGTGGCGGTGTTACCGGTGCATTCACAGTTACGGTCACCGTTGCCGTATCGAAACCGCCGTTACCGTCGCTAATAGTGTAGGTAAAGGTATCGGTACCGACAAAACCAGGGCGAGGCATATAGATGGGATTGCCGCTGAGCGGATCGATACTCACAACTCCGTTAGAGCCGTTGGTAACTTCAGAAACAACCAAAGTATCACCGTCAGGATCACTGTCGTTATCCAATACGGAAACGGTTATCGGACTATTTTGCAACGTTGTCGTCACATCGTCAATAGCGACCGGCAGCGCATTTAAGATCTCATAGTCAATGGTTACGGTTGCCGGATTGGATGTATTGCCGTCATTGTCATCCACGGTATATTCAATAGGTGAAGGATTGCCTGTAAATCCCTCTTCAGGAGTAAAGGTAATGGTTCCTGTCACCGGATCAACACTCCACACCCCTTCACCCGCAACGGTCATGAGTTTGTCAGAATTGGAATCACCTGAGTGGATATTGATCAAGGTAACGGTAGTCGGGTCAAGCAGACCGTCATCTGTATCATTTGCCAGTACATTAATGGTCACCGCGGTATTGGCTGCATTTCCTGTAGCATGATCATCTTGCGCTGTCGGAGAGACCAAAGCAATCTCCGGCTCGGGGAGAATCAAGGGGGTGGTATCGTTAAAAGGAATCGGTTCTACGGCACGCGCAATCTGTGTCGGCAAATAATCTGACTCGACATGACCCAAATTCTCCTCAATGGAAAGAAAGGTATTGCCTGCGGGAGTCAAGCTGCTGCTTGGTGTTTCATTACCCGCACCCGTCTCTTCCAAGTCATCAACATTGCCATCCAGTGCCAAAAGCTCTTTGACGGCTTTTGCGGAAGCTTGCACGTCATCACGGTCAAAACTTTTTGCCTCGTAAACGGTTTCATCTAACACAATCTCTTTGTTGGCACCGAGTTTGATGCTGTTGCCGTTATCTAAAACCAATTCAACCGATGAGGCATCACCGGTTTGAATAATATCATTTTGATGTACCGGCATATGGTTTTTCAGTGCTATTTTTTCACCATTTTCCTGTGCTACTTCGACCGTTCCGTTTTCACTTGCTACATATCCGACAATTGTTGACATAATCTACACCTTCATAATAGTTTTATCATTATGGGTATAGTAGCGTAAGAAAACAATAAAATCTATTGTACTTTGGTACAATAGATTTACATGTAAATTTTATAAAGTATTAAATGCGAGCGTAAGAGACACCAATGCAAGCTTCAAGTTCTGCGAGCTCTCGTAGCGTCGCTTCTGTTACCGAATTATCGACCATAATCACAGCGAGCGCTTGCGATTGATTGTTTCTGCCCAAACGAAAATCTGAAATATTAACATGATGATTTGCCAAAATCGTGCCAACCCTGCCGATAACACCGGGGACATCCGTATTTTTAAAGAGAATCATATTGCCTTGAGGTGCCACATCAACAGCACAACCGTTAATATCTACAATACGCTGCACACTGTCGTTAAAAATAGTGCCACTAATGGTAATACTGTCTTCTTGCGTTGTGACTTTAACGGTAATGAGGTTTTTATATGCTACGGTATTGGGCAATGTCTCCGTCTCTATTTTAATCCCTTTCTCTTCGGCAATAAAATCAGCATTTACATGGTTGATGGTATCACTGCTGGTGCTGGCCATAGCACCGACAGTGACAAAAGTGGCAATGGAATTGACATACTCGGCAATATCACCTTGAGCACTCACTTTAATAGAGACAAGCGGTGCACGATTCATCTGCACAGATAAAAAACCGATTTTTTGCGCCATCTCTAAAAACGGCTTCACAAACGGCGGAATATTTGACTCATCAATTGGTAGATTAAATGCATGCGGATAAGCAATGCCTTTGGCCGCTTCAATTGCCTGTTTTGCCGCTTCGGTTCCAATGTTGTACTGCGACTCAAGTGTGTTAGCACCCAAATGCGGTGTTACACAGATATTCTCAAGATCTAAAAGTGGATTATCAACGGCCGGTTCTTTAACAAAAACATCAATTCCGGCAAAGCGGACTTTACCCGATTTTAATCCGTCATACAAAGCCTCTTCATTATACAGCCCGCCACGAGCACAGTTGATCAGTACGACACCGTCTTTCATTTTGGCAATTTCAGCACTATCGATCATATTGAGTGTTTCATCATTTTTGGGCGTATGTATCGTAATAATGTCACAAGCTAAAATATCATCAAAATTTTTAGTATAGCTTACCCCCAAGTCAGTAGCTTTAGAGGAAGGAATATACGGATCATAAGCAATTACATTCATCTCGAACGCTTTGGCGCGAACACCGACACGACTGCCAATATTGCCAAAGCCGATAATACCGAGTTTTTTACCTTTAAGCTCGTGCCCGTACCACTTTTCACGTTTCCATATACGCTGGTTTTTAAAATGGTCGTGCGAATACGGAAACATACGCATACACGAGAGCATATGCGTCATGGTAAGTTCTACGGCGGCAATTGTGTTGGCCGTCGGTACATTCATGACAATAATACCCTCTTTGGAGCATCCTTCAATATCAACATTATCTACCCCGACACCGGCACGAACAATAGCTTTCATTTTCTTAGCGGCGGCAATAAATTTAGCATCCACATCCGTAGAGCTGCGTGTAATTGCAACATCAGCATCGGCAATAACATGTAAAAGTTCTGTTTTGTCAACATCAGCTGCAAAAACAAAATCTATCTGATCATCATTGCGCAACATCTCCAATCCGGCTTCATGAATATGGTCACAAACAACAATTTTACTTTTATCCATTTTCAACCTCTTTGTATGGCAGTATTTTTGCCCTGATTTTATAGCTTTTTAGTGCTTTAACTAAGCTTTGTAATTGATTGTGATCTTTGGAATAGACCAACAGTTCCGTGCCCTCACGCACTTTTTTTAAGAAAAAACGGAAACCACGCTGTTTCAACTCTTCTTGAAGACAAAAAAGCTGGTATTGATTTTTAACTAATGCGGACAGGGTAAATGCATTTTCTTTAACAACATGTCGATGCAACTCTAATGCAATAAAGATTTCATTGACAGGATAAAAAAAGCCCTCTTGTTCACTTTGACTAAAACGCTCCAGCCATGTACTCTCTGTCGCTTGAAAAGCAGTAGATTTTACCGTATTAGAAGAGGGCATCCGATGCGTAACATCAGGCTCATCGGTATTAATCTGAATCAAGAATAATACTACCAATACGGTTACAATAATAGCAATGATTGGAATTGACCAATATGCTATACGTTGCATTTACTTTAGCTGATCCTTAATAAGATCCCCCAAGCTGTTACTGGTATCTTCTTGATTAATTTCATCCAAAATGGCATTCTCTTTAATGCGTTCCAGTCGCTTCACTGAAAGGCGAATACGATCACGCTGCGTATCAATAACTGCCAATACCGCTTCTAGCTCCTGTCCAATCTCAAGCTCTTCTTTGGTTAACGGATAGAGATCTTCATTGCGAATCAATGCATCAACACCATCTTAAATAGAGACAAACACACCAAAGTCTTTAATGTCACGAACGGTGCCCTTGACAATCTCATTTTGCTTGTGTGAGGCAGCAAACTTGTCAATAGGACTCTCTTGAAGTGTTTTACTGTTAAGTGAAATCTTTTGATCTTCTCTGTTGATTTTTGCAATTTTCACTTCTACTTCATCACCGCTTTTCAAGAAGTCTTTACACTTGGTATTTTTATCCCATGATGCATCTTGATTATGTAACAAACCCTCAACACCGTCAATTTTAACAAAAGCACCAAAATCGGTTAAAGATGTTACCGTTCCTGTTACAATATCGCCCTCTTTAAATTTCTTTAAAAATTCATCAAACGGTTTAGGAAGCAGTCGCTTAAGCGATACCCGTAGCTTATGTGTCTCCGAGTTAATTTCAATCACTTCAACTTCAATCTCTTCACCTACACTCAAATAGTCTTTGGGGTGCTTAATGTTTTTGTTCCATGTAATTTCCGAGATATGCAAAAATCCTTCAATATCATTCCCTAAATCAACAAAAACGCCGTACGGCTCCAAGTTACTGACAGTAACACCAATAGTGTCTCCCTCGTCAAGCTCTTCTTCAACTTCAACCCATGGATCGGGAAGTACTGCTTTAATAGAGAGTGAGAGATGTCGTTTGTCCTTGTCATAAGAGATCGCTTTGACCGTTACCGTATCGCCTTCGTTATAAAGTTTCGACGGATTCACCGGCCCTTTGTAACTGATCTCATTATAGTGAACCAAGCCGTCAACACCGCCGACATCAACAAACATACCGTAGCTGGTAATTTTTTTAATCACCCCTTCAACAACTTTATTGTCTTCCATCAAATTGTCAATGATCTCTTTTTTACGTTTACGATCTTCATTGAAAAGCTTACGGCGTGAAACAACAATGGAGTTGTCGCTTGGATCAAGCTTTACTACCTGAGCTTTTACCGTGCGGCCAACGACTTGATCGGTATCTTTAAATGCTGCCAACGATTTAGGCATAAAGAAATTGACCGAATCCATTTCAATAATGTACCCGCCTTTATTTTTTTTAGTCACAACACCTTCAATAATAAGATTCTCATAATCCTCTTTATTGGCCTCAATAAATGCAACCGTTTTCTGCTGCTCCAACACTTTTTTATGTGATATTTTGGGACGCTCATTGTAATGTCCCGTAATCATGACCGTAATGGCATCACCCACACCTAGTTTTAAGTTGCCCTCAGCATCACGGATCTCATCGAGTGAAAGAATGCCTTCTAACTTTTCGCCGACACCGACCAATGCCCTGTTCTCATCCTCTTGGATCTCTACAATTTCGCCCTCAGCTATTCTGTTCGACTCCTGTTCTTTTTTACACGATGCCTCGAACATCGCTGCAAAATTCTCCTCTTCTAATGCTTCGTTATCGAAAGCCATACCTAATCCCCTGTTACATAAAAATTGGCTGATTATACACTAAAATGACTTGTTTTTCCATGAATTTTATAATTTTACAGGAGTTTTGAGAAGTTTATCTGTCAACATGTGAAAAAGAAAGAGAATTTAAGCAGCTAACGCGTAAATCCCTTTATAGCATTCACAACATTTTGAATAATCCAATCAGGCGTTGATGCCCCCGCACTGATACCGCAAAGCTCCTTATCGCAAAACCATGACGCATCCAAATCATTTTCGTCTTCGATGTGGTAGCTCTGGGGACAGTGTGCCAATGCAATGCTAAAAAGCTGCTTTGTATTTGAAGAGTTTTTACCGCCGATAACAATCATCACATCAGCTTCTTGCGAGAGCACTTCAACCGCCTCCTGGTTTTCAAATGTTGCATTGCAGATGGTGTTAAAAACGCGTACTTCTTTGTAGCGGGGAATAAGGTAATTGGCAATTTCCATGTACTCATCCACCTTGCGTGTCGTCTGGGCTACCAATGCAATTTTCTCTTTTAGATGCAGTGTTTTAAGGTCTGCTACATCGGTAACTACGTGAGCACCATCGGCATAACTTTTCACACCCTTGATTTCAGGATGTTTTTCATCGCCGAAAATGACAATACTGTAGCCCTCACGGCTCATCTCTTCGCAAATCTGTTGGGGTTTGGTTACATACGGACAAGTAGCATCAATGACATTAACCTGACCTTCATGCAGTTTAGAGAGCTCCTCTTTGGGAATACCGTGCGTACGTATAACAGCCGTGTCACCTACTTTAAAATCACTTAAATCATTGGTCAGTGCAACATTGAAATTGTCTTTAAGCCGGGCAATTTCATTGGCATTATGAATTAACGGGCCGTAGGTCGCCGAGTTTTGATTCTCTTCGGCAATTTTTATAGCACGCTTCACTCCAAAACAAAAACCGTACTTCTGTGCTAGCTTAATTTGCATACTGCTCACCTGTTATAGCGCTTAAAAGCTCAAAAAAATTCGGAAAGGAAGTATTGATACATGCAATGTCTTCTACCTCCATGCCGCAGCGTAATCCGGCAATAATAAAGCTCATGGCAATACGATGATCTCCAAAACTCTTTACTTTGGCACGCTGCAATACACCGCCGGTTACACAATAGCCGTCCTCATATTCATCAACCTCAATACCGCACGCTTTTAAGTTGCCGACAACCGTATGAATTCGATCACTCTCTTTGACTCGCAGCTCCTCGGCATTCTTGACAACACTCGTTCCCTTAGCGCAGGCAAATGCAATAGAGAGTGCCGGCAGTTCGTCGATTAACCAAGCAATATTCTCTTCAACCACCACTGCATGAAGAGGGGCATACGCCACATGAATATCTCCAATGGGCTCATACTTATCTTCTTTAAGCGTGTATGTGATTATCGCACCCATCTTCTCTACAATACGGAAGGCTTCAATACGTGTTTTATTGAACGTCACACCTTGAATCAGCACCTTGCTGTTGGGAACAATGGCTGCAGCCACTGCAAAAAAGAAGGCACTGGAAGGATCGGCGGGAATACGTATGTCCAGTGGTGAAAGCAGCTTTTTTAACGGTTCAATTGTCGTAATGAGCCCATTTACATGTAAATTGGCTCCCATCCCCTGAAGCATCCGTTCCGTATGATCACGGCTTAATTCAGGCTCCCGGTACGTACATACCCCATCGGCCGAAAGAGCAGCAAGAATCATGGCACTTTTTACCTGAGCAGAAGCAATAGTACTTGTATAGTCAAACGCTTTTAATGACGCGCCGCGAATACACAACGGTGCCAAATTGCCATAATGGCGACCATCTACCCGAGCTCCAATCTCACGAAGCGGCTGCGTGACCCGTTTCATGGGACGTCGGCGTAAATACTCATCACCGGTGAGAATAAAATGTCCCTGTGCTGATGCTAGGAGCCCGCAAAAAAGTCGCATTCCTGTTCCGGAATTACCGCAATCAAGAACCGTATCACTCTCCTTAATACCGTGAGAGGTAATGGTAATCGTCGTGCCGTCATCTCTAACAGTTGCACCCAGATGTTTTACGATGTCCAGAGTATTCATAGTATCTTCAGCCCGAAGAAAGTTCTCAATATATGATGTGCCCTCCGAGAGCATGGCAAACATCGCACTGCGATGGGAGATGGATTTATCCGGTGCTATCGCATCGGTTTGTAGTGCAAATGCAGTAACCGGTTCAATTATACATGTTTTCATCGCAGTGTCAACCCCAGCGTCCGCTCCAATGCCTCAAGAATATCATGCATCGACGCACTAATATCATCATCTTCTAAAGTTTTTTCATCTGACTGCAATACAAAACGCAGTGTCATGCTCACGTCAGATCCCAGTGACACATCTTCATATCGGTCAATGGGATAAAAACGGACAATCTCTCTGCCGGCATGTTCTTCTATAACCTCTTTGACATCATTGTATGCCATATCTTGCGGTATCAACAGACTTAAATCCCGATACGATGCCTGAAACTTCGAGTAAGGTACTGCCTGCTTCAGCCGATAAGGCAACACTTCAAAATCAACCTCGCACATAAAGGTGTCAAGCAGATCATACTCTTGCTGCAGTGTGGGGTGAAGCTTAAACAACTCACCGATGACACGACCATTTTGTAAAATGTCAGCACCCTGATATGCGTGTGCCAAAGCATGCGCCGTGCGTAAAGGCCGCAGCTCTATGGCACCCACTACCGATGCAATTCGATCTGCAACATATGCAAAATCAACAGGTGAAGGTTTTCCGGCATTGCGCAGCGTATCTCGTTCCACAAAACCTGAAAGCACAAAACCCATTTTCAACACCTCCTCGCGCTGCGCATTAAAGACCGATCCCACCTCAAAAAGCGCCACACTCTTTTTTCCCGATTTGGCATTAAGACTTGCCGATTCAAGCAGATTAAGCATCAGCGTCGGTCGCAATGTATCCATGGTTGCCGTAATGGGGTTAAGCAGATCATACGCTTCTAAAATACATGTAAATCCCAAACGCTCTAACGTAGAACGTGCATTAAAAATAAAATGAACACTCTCAAAAAAGCCGCTATAGGCTGCTTTGTGTCTGTAATGTTGCCGCTTTTTATAACGCTCATAATCGCTGTTAAAACGATTTTTTTCTGAAAAAACAAAAGGTTTTGATGCAATATTGTCAATGCCGACCAGCCGCACGATCTCTTCTGCAACATCTTGTTTGTTGACAATATCATGACGATAGTGCGGAACCTCAATAACAAAGTCTTTTCCAGAGGATTTTGCCATATTAAATCCAAGACTTTGTAAAATCTGCACAATCAGCGACTTCTTGATCGTATCTCCAATAAATGCATTAATTTCATCAACACTCACGACAATCAGGCGCTTTTTCCTATTCAAAGTTACATCCAGAACACCTCTGTAAAGCGATATATCGCTACAAAGAAAAAGCATCTCCAACGCAATATTCATACCAAATTCAAGATCACTGTCGCTCCCCCGTGATGTTCGGTAGTAGAGCAGATCAGCAGGTACTTTGTTCTGATACATCAGCTTGGAAATATGCTCCGGCGCTACATAACTTGCTTCCAAAACAACACTGCCTTCTTCCGCACTGCAACGTGATGCATCATTCTGATTTACACCGACAATAGAAGCCCACTCCTGTGATCCGTAAAGCGTTGCAAATCCAGCCTCGTTGTGAGCAAGACGCAGTTGTGCACTACTTTGATCCTTGCTAAAAAACGCTTTACAATAAGCTCGCAGAATAACGCCGCTGCAGTAGGTCGCATAACAAAGAAGGCGCTCCAAAGTATTTTTCTGTGGTGCTTCAATCAATGCCAAACGCAACTCTATCAGCAGCGGCAGTCTCACCGAGCTAAGTTCCAGAGCACAATACCGCAGCTCTACATCAGCGATACCGTCATGATCAACATGCATAAAGCGGCCGATTCCTTTGCCGTTGTCTTCAATCTTCTGCTGCCTGCGTTCTCGAAAGTCAACATTAAAAGCGGCACAAAGATCACGGCAAATACCGTTAATACTTAAACAGTCACCTCGGTTGGCAGTCAATTCGATTTCGATTAGATCATCATTAAAGCATGCGATCTCACAAAGAGGTGTTCCCAACGTTAACGTGCCGATACTGGAATCGAGCTCTATAATCCCCTCATAAAGTTCCGTCAAACCTATTTCAGCGGCAGAACAGAGCATCCCGTCACTCTCAACACCGCGAAGCTTAACCGGCTTAATGGTAAGCCCTGAGGGCATTTGTGCTCCAGCAGTCGCCACTGCCACATAGAGCCCTTCACGGACATTAGAAGCCCCGCATACAATCTGCCGTACCGCCGTACCAATATCCACCTCGCAGACACTCAGTTTATCGGCATCGGGATGTTTTTCGCATGCAACAACTTTACCGATTACTATCTTTTCGGGAACACAAAAATGTTCATGACGTTCTACCTCTAAACCTATGGAATTCAACGTCTGCAACAGGGTTTCTATGGTAATGCCATCAAGGTTGATCCACTCATTTAGCCAATGTTTCGTTACTATCATCTAAACTGCTCCAATAATCGTACATCACCCTCAAACAGTGAACGCAAATCGCCAATGCGGTGAATCAGCATTGCAAAACGCTCAACGCCTAAACCAAAGGCATAGCCGCTGACATTGTTGTAGTTGACGGCTTGAAATACATTGGAGTCAACAATGCCGCAGCCCAGTACTTCCAGCCAACCGGTCTTTGAGCAGACACGGCATCCCTCTCCTTCACAAAAAATACAGCTGATATCGACCTCGGCGGAAGGCTCTGTAAACGGAAAAAAACTCGGTCGAAACCGTACGGCAACATCACCGAACATATAGTGCAGAAAATCTTCTAGTATAAATTTCAAATTGGCAAACGAAACGCTGCCCGCTTCATCAACCAAAAGCCCTTCAACCTGATGAAACATCGGTGTATGGGTAAGATCATAATCACGACGGAATACGGCGCCCGGCGCAATCATGCGAATGGGCGGTTGACTCTGAAGCATCGTACGGATCTGCACCGGCGAAGTATGGGTACGCAGCAGCATCTCATCTTTAAAATAGAAGGTATCCTGCATATCGCGGGCAGGATGGTATTTGGGTAAATTCAAAGCCTCGAAATTATGAAAATCATCTTCAATCATCGGACCGGTATAGACGGCGAAATTCATGGAACTAAAATACTCTACAATCCGATCCATTGTTTCCATGACCGGATGAAGTGATCCGCTTTGCGACGGTGCACTGTAGAGTGTCACGTCAATGGCTTCAGCTTTCATGGCAGCCTCTAGCTCATGAAGCTGAAGCATCTCTTTTTTCTGTGTTAACAGTGCCGTGAGCCTGCCCTTGTGAATATTAAGTTCTTTGGCAATTGCCGCTTTGTCTTCATTGGGAGCATCCTTCATTTTGGCAAATTCGGCAGCAAGCACCCCTTTTTTACCAAAAACAGCAATACGTATCGCTTCAAGATCGCTCACCCGCTCTACGGCATCAATTTTATCATACCACGCTTTCAATTCAACCACCTGTCTAAGGACATCCGCCCTCTAAAAATATGCGTATTTTATAGAAAATCTATTTAAGAGGCTCTGAAGAGAGAAATGAATACAATAATACCATTACCACAGCAAAGGAAGTGTCATGTGTATTTTTTGTAAAATCGTCAACAAAGAGATCCCCTCCAATCCTGTTTTAGAGAGTGATGATTTTCTTGCCTTTCACGATTTAAATCCAAAGGCTCCCGTACATATTTTAGTCATTCCAAAAATACATGTAGAGAGTTTTAACGAGGTCAGCAGCGAAATCATGGCAAAAATGACGCCATTCATGCAAGATGTTGCCAAAGAGATGGGAGTAGAAGACTCCGGATACCGTCTTATTACCAATATCGGCGACAATGGCGGTCAAGAGGTCAGGCATCTCCATTTTCACCTGCTAGGAGGCGCCAAACTGCAATGGGGGCACTTTGCCGATGCCGACCCTAAAGACTTTATCTAAATAGAAGGTGGTTTTGGCGGGCGCAACGCATCATTGTCAACCTTGGGCTGCGGTGCATTCTCCCGAGTTACGGGTGACTGCGAAGTATTCGCATCGCTGCCGCTTCCGCACCCCGTCATCAACAGTGCTGATATCATAGTAATTAATATTATTGTTTTCATATGCTTCTCCTTTATTTTACACGTTCACAGATCATATGAGCACCCTTAATGAGCGCACCGTAAGTGTGTGTACCGGCATCAAAAATAAGACCGCGACCGACACTGCCCCATGCACTGTTGTTCGAACTCACGGTATGCAACGGCAGAATGTGCATTCCTTCAATTTGGTAAATACCAAAATATTCGCTGCTGCCTTTGTTTATACCGTATGTATCTTCTTGATACGGTAATCCAAACATCAGATCACTGGCACGGTATGCCAGAGCTTTATGGTTGTATTCCGCTTCGCTGTAACTGCCTTTATTGCCAATATGAACCTTGTCCGCAAGACGTGGATTGGCAAAATCGGAAATATCAAACAACTGTACCTGCAACTCCTGCTGACGTCCTTGGGCATCGGCATTGCGTCCAATACTAAGCACACGGTTCGCATCAACTACATGTAAATATCGTGAAAATCCCGGAATGGAAAGTTCTCCGACTTTTTTAGGGTTTTTCGGGTCACTCAGATCCAGCGTATAAAGTGGATCGGTCTGCTCAAACGTTACCACAAAACCGCGATCGCCCATAAATCGTACCGCATGAATGGTCTCACCCGCTTTACCCAAACCACTTAGAGTTCCGACTGTCTGCAAGGCATTGTCGCTATGCTCTAAAACATAAACAGAGTTTTTCGTTTCACGGTTCCACCAAGAATTTCCTACGGTAGTCGCCACACGCAAATAACCCTCTTGCTCACTCATACTAAACTGATTGAGCATCCACCCTTCCACAAAACCGCGGCCTTCGTAAGCCATTGATGACCCTAACGAGAACTTGTAGATCATCTGCTGCTCTTTGGCATGCATAAAATCAACAAACATCGGATACTCGCTTGAGACCAGATAGAGTGAGGTTGGCGATGCATAGTAGTTGCCGGTATTGCCCAAAAAGGAGATACTCTCACCATAGCTTCCCGAGTCAACCGTAAAACTGCTGAGGGTGGTAATACCGGCTTTCTGATTCAGTTTATAGGGCGCATAAAACTGTGACGGTGTGACCAATGCACTGCGGTTTCCATTGACATCTATTACAGGAATAAGTTTTTCACTGCTCACACTGGGGTTGTCATAATCATATTTCCATGCACCGGCATCATCATACTGATACTCATAACAGCCATTGTTCTCCCATGCCGTGACATCATAGTTACAGCCCATCGTACTCTCAATACCGTTTTCAATAGAGCATAAAAGACCTTCTGCGGGTCTTAGGTCGGTACATTCCGTATCGACATATACTTTCGGGTACTCATACGAAACCGTCGGCATAAACGAACTGATGAGAAAAAGACGCCCTTCAACAAGACGACTCTCTTGGTAGGTACCCTCAATGATATGGTGCGCTATGCGCGTAATGTTGTCAATATTGGAGACATCAAAAACCTCAAGGTCAAATCCTTGATTGGGGTCGTAATAGATCGATGAGCGTTGCGCTTTAGAGGAAGAAACATCGGAAATATAGTACTTTGTCCTGTTGGAAATGACACTTAAGCGCTCTTGTTGCAGATACATCGCGACAATATGACGACCGCTCATATCAATCTGTGCTATTGGCTGATACTCTTGATCCATGAGTTTGGCAAATGTCGTCACGACGATCCGACCATTGGTATTGTCCGCACTAAATACATGTAAACCGTCATGCTTTAGAATATCACCCTCATCAACACCCGCTTCTTGCAGGTTGGTTGTCGTGGCATCTTTAGCACTGCCCTCTTCTGAAGAGTCACTTCCCGAAGCAATATTCTGCGCATCTGCCGGCGCTACCGTCGGAGGTTCTTGTAATTCAAACGTATCATAGTCTTGCATCTGCAGCATGTTACGAATGTAAGCAAGCATGGAAGCTTCATCATCGAAGGTATGCAGTTGAGACAAGGCACGGTCCACCTCTATGGTGCGTGTTGTCTCACTTTTAACCCAGACTCCTTCACTGGCTCTAATAGCTTCAATAGAAGGAAAGTTAAGAGCAGTGTCATTGACTTTCCACTGCTGATCGCTGCCGTATTTCCAAACAACGGCATCCCCGAAAAAACCGTCCGATACCACACTTTGCTGCGGCACTTCCACAAGATTCCACCCTTCATACAGATGGATTTTATTGTTCTGTACTGCTGTTGGCAGTGTTG
>JAJRVF010000115.1 GCA_024277395.1 Campylobacterales bacterium | reverse complement strand
TTTTATAACCTGATGGAGAACAACTCCTATCGCTACAAAAAATATTTTGATGTTGTGATGGTTGTTTTGATCCTCTCAAGTGTCATTATCTTGATTCGTGAGGTCAAATACGAATCGCACGATTTTTTACAGTTTTTTAATGACTATATTATCTCTATTGTGTTTCTCATTGAGTATCTGCTGCGCATGTGGGTCTATAACGACAATTCCAAACTTATTATTGATCGTTATGAGCATGATGAATTTTTGCAGCGTGAGTTTAGCCCCCGAAAAGCGCTTCGAGATATTATTCGTGTCAAATTCCAATATATGAGTTCACCGACTGCCATTATTGATCTGTTCGCTATTATGCCGTTTTCCATGAATTGCGTTTATTGCGGCTCTTCATTCTCTTTCGGGTGTTTAAGCTCTTTCGCTATACCAACAGCATACGCCATCTGCTTTCGGTACTGACGCATAAAAAGCATGAACTGCTCACCCTTTTGATGTTTGCCGCCATTGTTGTGTTTGTCTCCGGTGTACTGATTTATGTCATGGAAGCCAACCACCCCAATTCACAAATCACAACCCTCTTTGAGGCATTTTACTGGTCACTGGTGACTATTTCAACGGTTGGTTTTGGAGACTTGGTGCCTAAAACTGAGGGCGGTCAAGTAGTGGCCATGTTCATTATTATCTCCGGTATTGCCGTGCTGTCGTTTAGTACCTCAATTATTGTTTCGGCATTTACGGAGCGTATGGACGATATTGTCGAAAATAAACTTATTGAAAATATTGCAGGGCTTAAAAAATTCTATCTTATCTGCGGCTATACCAAAACGGCGCAACAACTCGCTTCCAAACTGCGGCGCCACGGTAAGAATATTGTGGTTTTAGACAGCAGAGCAGAGCAGGTTAAACTGGCAGCCTCACATCGCATCAAAGCTATTTTAGGTGATCCGGGTGCATTGGCGAGTTACGCCAAACTGGGTATTGATTTTAAACGCCAGGTTACGGCAGTGTTGTGTCTGGAATATGATGATGTCAGCAATGTTTACACAGCATTGACCATACGCTCGATGAACAAAGAGGTGATGCTGCTCTCCTTGCTGATTTCTCAAAAAAACCGGAAGAAACTTTTGCTTGCCGGGGTTAATGAAGTGATCTACTCACAAGAGCTTGTGGGTATGGTCGCCAAAGAGTTTAGCGGCATGCCGGTGGCTTTTGAAGCCATTCATGCTTTGCGATCGGAACAGAGTGATGTGTTGACCGAAGAGATTATTATTGATGCCTACATTAGCGCACAGTACCAATGTGTCGGTGAGCTTAATGCCGATTATTACCGTATTATTCTCATGGGTATCAGTCCGGCAGACGGCGGAGCGTTTCTCTTTAACCCTGCTGCCGATGTCGCCATACATAACGGCGATATTTTACTCATTATTGGTTCTAATGTTTTAATTAAAGAGTTTAAACGTGATTTACATGTAAAGAGAAGATCGTGAAAAAAAGTGCATTGATTTTTGGATATAACGAATATGCGCGGCAGATAGCGGCACAGATAGTGAGCGAATACGAGAGTGTGCACATTTTTATTCTCGATGAGGCACTGCGCCATAAGGCAGAAGCAGATGGTTTTCGTGTCTCACGTTTTGATTTGAGTGATGAGTGGCACGATATTGAAGAGCGCTACAGCATTGAAAATACGGTTGCTTTTTGTACCTTGGAAGATGATGCACACAACATTTTTTTAACCATTTCACTGCGAGCAGCGTTTGAGCGTATGTATCTTGTCGCATTGGCCAAAGATACCGAAGGTATTAACAAGCTTAAAATTGCCGGAGCCAATCGTATATTGCCTATTGTGCAGATTACCGCCAATCTGATTAGCGAAATTTTGGAAAAACCGGTTGTTACCAATGTATTGCACAATATTTTGTATGAAGACAGTGACATTAAGATCGCTCAGATAGATATTCAAAAAGGTGATGCTATTGTTGGTAACAACAGTCATGCCATTGCGTTTAAAGAGGAGTACAATATTATTTTATTGGCTATTGTCGACGGCAGGCTCAATACCAATTTTGTTTTTACTGCTAAAGGGTTTAATCATATTATCGGTGAAGGGGATGTGCTGGTAGTGATTGGGCTGCAAGATGATATTGAACGCTTTAAATTACGCATAAAGGGAGGATCATGAGCAGTATTGCCGTTGTCGGTGCGGGAAAATGGGGGCTTGCGCTCTACCATGCTATTAGAACCAATCATCATGCACTCATTACGTCACGAACACCGCGTGATATAGAAGGTTTTGTAAGTTTGCAAAAGGCGTTGGAGTGTGAGTACCTTGTTCTTGCTGTTCCGGCACAAGAGGTCGGAACATGGCTTCAGGAACATTTTATCTATAACGGACACAAAATTTTAGTTGTGGCCAAAGGCATTGAAGCCGGCAGCGGCCGTTTTTTAAATGAAATATTCGAGCAGTATCTTCCCAAAGAGCATCTTGCCTATCTCTCAGGACCATCTTTTGCTGCTGAAGTGATGCAGTCGCTACCGACGGCAGTGGTGATCAATTCATACAATCACACCTTGTCACAAGGTTTTGGAAGCTTTTTCCCCGATTTTATGAAAACGTACTACTCAAGTGACGTGATCGGTGCAGAGGTGTGCGGTGCTTACAAAAATGTTATTGCCATTGCCGCGGGGATTTGTGAAGGGCTTCATTTGGGAAAAAATGCCGCGGCATCGCTGATTGCACGGGGCTTGGTCGAGATGCAGCGTTTTGGAAAGAGTTACGGTGCGCGTGATGAAAGTTTTATTGGTCTTAGCGGTGCGGGCGATCTGTTTTTAACCGCCAGTTCGACTATGTCGCGAAACTTTCGGGTCGGTTTGGGCATTGCCGAAGGACAATCCCAATCGGCAATTTTAGAAGCGTTGGGCGAGGTGGCAGAGGGGATCGGTACGACGTATGCTTTGAAGAAAATTGCTGAAGAAAAGGAGCTCTATTTGCCCATTGCACGAGAAGTTTACAATACCTTAGAAGGGAAAGATCCGCACGAGAGTCTGCGAGATCTGCTATCACAGTAACATGATACACTCACAAGTTAAAAATCTTCTTATTGGTCTGCTTATCGGAGTGGCGTTTTTTGTACTCTCACTCTCATTTGTTACGACGGTACAGGCACTGCTGATTGGCAGTATTGCACTGCTGGTTGCGTTGTGGAGCAATGAGGCCTTGCCCTTGGGGGTGGTCTCGCTACTGCCTATTATTCTCTTTCCTGCGTTCTCCATTTTACATGTAAAAGAGACGACGGTTAATTATGCACACCCCATTATTTACCTCTTTTTGGGCGGATTTTTGCTTGCTATTGCTGTGGAGAAAAGCGGACTGCACCGCTGGATATCGGATAAAATTCTAAGCTTTTTTCCTAATACGGCGCGCGGCATTATCTTTTCACTGGTGATTACTTCAGGGGTGTTGAGTTCGGTACTCTCCAATACCACAACAACGCTGCTGCTCATCTCCATTGCCCTCTTTCTCTCCGATGAGGTACGGCTCAAGGTCCGCTTCGCACTGGCCATTGCGTACGGTGCGAGTGTGGGGGGAATTTTAACGCCGATCGGAACGCCGCCCAATCTCATATTGCTGGGGATCATGCAGGACAAAGGGATGGAGCTAATCCCTTTCTTTCAGTGGATGCTGATGGTTGCACCGGTAGTGCTTCCGATGCTTTTAGTCGTCGGGTTTGTGCTGTCACTGGGAGTTTCGGATTTACATGTAAATCGTCAAGACCATCTTGAGCCGCTCAATGCCGATCAGAAGAAGGTACTGGTTGTATTGGGCGGTTTGGTACTGGTACTGTTGGTTAATGCTCCCATTAAACCCTACTGGAGCGGTTTGGGCATGAGTGAACCGGTCATACTGCTGAGTGCCGGACTCATACTCTTTTTACCGCCGCTCAATCAGTTGGAATGGAAAGAAGATGCCAAAAAAGTACCGTACGAAATTATGTTTCTTTTTGGGGCAGGTTTTTCCATTGCCAAAGCCTTTTCACAGACGGGACTCGCCGATGAGTTTGCCTCCTATCTGGTGAGCATGACCAGCTTGGCACCGCTGATGCTGCTCATTGCCGTTGCCGTACTTATTACATTTACGACTGAGATCACTTCCAATACGGCACTTATCTCCATTATGTTGCCTATTATCTACTCGGTAGCGGAGCAGACGGGCATTAACACCACATTGTTTATGATGGTGGCAACGGTATGTGCGAGTTATGCTTTTATGCTGCCCATTGCAACCGCTCCCAATGCCATTGCCATGAGCAGCGGGGTGGTGCACATTAAGACTATGGCAAAATACGGTTTGGTATTTAATCTTACTGGTATTGCTATTATTGTTACGGTGGCGGAACTCTTTTGGAAGGCGTTGTTGTAGATGACGATTTGTTATGACAGTGAGACCTTAGAGCGTTTTATTCCTGTTGCGTACGAAGAAATTTTAGAGAAAGTGCTTGAACAGACACCGCTGGATGCTTCTGCGTGTCGCCGTATGGCTACGGCACTGCGTTCGTGGTATCACGAACAGTTCTATGAAGAGTTGCGTGATCTGAAACGGTGCTATCGTCCTTTTAACCCCGACAGTGACCTTATCAGTTTGCAGCACTATTCGCAAGCGGAGTATAGCAGTTTAAAACACGCGCTGGTTACAAGTATTACGCCCTTGCTGAGCCGTGCCAATTATGAAGCGTTGACCCAAGAGACACTGCATGAAGCGATGAACAAAACCTCACCCTACGGGGTTGAAGTGAGTGTGGACTTTGAGGATTTTGAAGAGATAGCGCTCTTTGTCCGCGGTGAAGCGCACCGGTATGACACAAGACGCACATGGCGTTCGCTTTATTGGAAACAAGAGCGTATCCGTGTGGATGTGTACCGTCGTCTTTTTATTCTGCTTAAGCCCAAGCGTCTGCAACAGCGGGCTCAAGAGATTGCTGTGCGCGATGGACGGAGTGTGAAACAGGTAGCCAAGCAGTTACAAAAAAAGAATCATGTTTTGCTGGATGATGCGAGCCATGAACGTATCTATATGAAGCTCTTTAAAGATATTCCCCATGCCGATTTGGAGATGCTCTTTCCCAATACTGTGGTCAAAATGACGCTAAGAGACAAGCTGAAGCTTGGGATTACCGGAGGCGGTGGAACCATTGGTGGCGCGGTGACGCTCATGGGAAAGATAGGAGCCATGGCCGAGCCGCTTTCTCTTCTGGCTGCGATGGGTGCGTTTGGCGGGGTATTGTGGCGACAGGTCAAGAGTGTGTTTACCCACCGCACCCGATATATGGCAACGTTGGCGTAGCACCTCTATTTTTATAATTTAGACAATAATGTCGGAGTATTGACCCATCTGATCGATATGGCGGAGAGCGAGGAGAGCAAAGAGGCATTGCTGGCGTATCTGTTTTTATTGCAAAACGGCGCTGCCATGTCGCAGCAAGAGCTCGATAGCACGATTGAATCGTATCTGAGAGAGACCTATGATATTGCGATGGATTTTGATGTGGGTGATGCTGTGCAAAAATTGGCGGCATTGGGGATGCTCAAAGAGCAAGGAGATGGTTATGAAGCAGTGTCCCTTGATACGGCAATAGAACGTTTTTGTCTGCTTAAAAGCGCTTTTTGAACAGAGCATAAAGGTCTTTAAGAGCCAAAAAGAGAGAAAACAGCCACACAATATTTAAAATAATATTGCTTTGGAGTCCCTGAGCATATAGCAGGGGAAGTCCCAGCAGTATTGGCCATTTTAAAAAGTAAAAAAACAGGATAGCACTGCCGTACAACTCTTTCATACTCTCATCATACCATGTTACATGTAAAAAATGCTACAATCCACTCAAAAAGGAGTGATGACGTGATTGTACATATTGTGATGTTTCAGTTTAAAGATGAGGACAAACAGGAGAATATTGCAACAGCCAAAGCGATGCTAGAAGCATTGGTGCAGGCTATTGAGCCGTTGCAGACGATGGAAGTCGGTGTTGATGTCAACCGCAGCGAACGGGCGATGGATTTGTCGCTCTATTCAACTTTTGAGAATATGGAGGATCTGCAAACGTATGCGACGCATCCGGAACATTTGAAGGTGGTTGATTTTATTAAAAAGGTCACACTTTCAAGCAAGGTGGTCGACTACGAATGCTAGGCTCTAAGCCCTTTTAAAAGGGTTTGTGTGCCCATCTCAAAGAGTTGGTCAAAATTGTCCTTAATGTGGACGTGGCCGTCAATGAGCAGATTGGAGAGTCCGTGTATCATGGACCATACGGTAGTTGCCTGTAAAACGGGATCTTCGTGCTTAAAAAGATCTGTTTGCTGTCCTTCGAGAATCAAAGCAACAAGGGCGTGAAACCCGCATGCCTGTTCGGCATCGTTAATATCGCAGCTCTCCTCACGCTCTTGCATCAGTTCGTGTCCAAAAATCATACGGTAGACGGCAGGATTGTTCATGGCAAAGTCAATATAGGCACGTCCCATTTTTTCAAAGCGTGTAACGACATCATCATCCATATTTTCCAAAACAGGAGTAATGTACGCATCAAGTTTTTCAAATCCAGAGTTGATGACTGCTTTCATCAAGGCATCTTTGGAGTCAAAGTGACGATAGACTGCCGAGCGCGACGTACCCAGACGTTTGGTGAGTTCTCGCAGGGTAACGCTGTTGATACCTTCGTTTTCGACCATCTGCAATGCAGTTTCGATAAGAGACTCTTTTAAATTTCCATGATGGTATGCTTGTTTCATACGTAAATTATACCATGTCGTTCCTTGATGTTGACAAGAGAGACATAAAAATGTTAACATTGTCAACATAATTTACATGTAGGAGTTTTCAATGCGAATTTTTGTTGCAGTAATGCTCATGGTCGTTTCTGTTTATGCCATCTCATACAAAGAGCTGGCACAAAAAAGCGATGATGCCACCGCAGGGTTTGACGATGCTCAGTCTCAGATGAGCATGACCCTTATCAATGCTTCGGGTCAGCAGCGTGAACGGCTGATGGCCATGAAGGTACTAGAGGGAGAGGAGGGCGACAAATCGCTCATGGAGTTTCTCTCGCCGGCTGATGTGAAGGGAACGAAGTTTCTCAATTATGAGCATATCAACAAAGAAGATGACCAATGGCTCTATCTTCCGGCACTCAAACGGGTGAAACGGATTGCTTCAAAGAACAAATCGGGTGCTTTTATGGGGAGTGAGTTCAGTTATGAAGATTTGAGTGCCTTTAATGTCGACAAATACCGCTATCCTGAAGGAGAGGTGCCTACAGGAACACTCAATGGCAAAACAGTCTATCTGGGTGAGAGTATTCCCGTCTCCAAATATTCAGGCTATACCAAGTTGAAAACGTGGATTGATCCCAAAACTTTTTTAATTTTGAAGATTGAGTATTATGACCGCAAAAAAGAGCTGCTAAAGAGGGCAGTTTTTGAGGACTATAAGCAAATTAAAGGGATATGGCGCATGGGAAAAATCACTATGAGCAACGTCCAAAATGACAAAAAAACCGTCTTGGTCTGGAATAAGGAACGCATTAAAACGGGTCTGAGTGAGAAAGATTTTCAAAAGCGTATGTTGAAACGATGAGACCGTATGCCGCAGTGTTGATATTGTGTGCTTCATTGTATGCGGAGGTTGCCGTCAAAGGACATGTGGGTATAGAGGGGCAGTGGTATATGCAGCTGCCTAATAGTAAACATCAAAATAACATTACGGCATTTGAATCGTTAGAGCTGTCGTATGAACAAGAGGCGTGGCGTTTTCAAGCTGCGCTGTATGCACAGCAGGATTATGATGATGTGGCTCGAAGTGCAGACAATGAGCGTACTTTTGTACGGCTCGATGAGCTCTATGCCACATATGAATCTGATGACACCATGCTTTTGGCAGGACGGAACATTCGCTTTTGGGGAGCACTGGAGGTTCGAAACATTGTCGATGTCTTAAATCCGGTTGATCTGCGTAGCGATAGTTTCAATAGTGACAAAATGGGAGCATGGAACCTTGCCTATACCTACTACAGTGATGCGAGCGAATTTTCGATAATGGTGAAACTCTATGAAGAGAATCAGCCCATGGCAGCGTACCCGTATGCCTATTATGTATTCCCGCCTTTTGTGACGTACAATGACTCACTTACACACGAGTCATCGCGGCATCGGCCCAGTATCTATCTGAGCTATGTGACCTCATTTGATTGGGAGTACCCGCTTGACAGTGCAGTGATTTTTGAGAACGGGTATGACTCGCAGCGCTATTTTCTCGCTGATGGTCCACTTGATGGCAGACCGGTACAATTTACGCAGCACGCGTATCTGGTCAATAAAATGATGAGTTATAACACCATGGTTGTCGGTGCCACCTTGTTAAAACTTGAAGCAGTTTACACCGATGTGATTGACGATAGGCGCATCGCCGATTATTACCATCTGGGGGTTGGAGCAGAGTACACTATGACCTTTGATACCCTTGATGGTGATGTGGGGCTTCTTGGAGAGTACTACCGGTACGGAACGTTCGATGATGCAAAGTACAGCGATCTGGATCTGTATGAGACCTTTCAAAACGATCTTTTTTTGGGTATGCGCTATACCTTCAATGATGTCGATAACAGCTCACTCATCGGCGGAATCATTGTTGATCTGGATTATGATGAACGCGTCTATTATGTCGAGTATGAGAGTCGTTTCGGTGATGCGGTACGACTCAATTTCGATTACCGTTACAGTGACCCGTCCCACAAGTACTCGACGGCGTATGCACTGTTGCAACAACATGAGCGGCTCGGCTTGCGTCTGAGCTACTATTTTTAAATGATGGGAGCAGATACAAAGATGAATACATTTGTAAATTTTATAATACGGGCTCGCTGGGGTATTGCCATACTCATTCCGATCATAACGCTCATGTTTGCGACGCAACTTAAGCATCTTGAGTTTGAAGGGAGTTATCGTATTTGGTTTGGCGAGTCCTCACCGATTTTAAAAGAGTATGATGCGTTTCGCTCCGTTTTTGGAAATGATGATGCGGTGATGATTATGTTTAAGGATGACAACGGCATTTTTAATCCTAAAGCTTTGCATGTTATTGATCGTATTACAAACAAACTGTGGGAGACACCCTATATTGCGCGGGTGGATTCGTTGACAAACTACCAGTACATTCATGCCGATCCCCAATACCCCGATGATGTGATTGTAGAAGATTTTATTGAAGATATTGATGCGCTGACTGCGGCACAGCTGCAAGAGAAAGCACGTGTGATTCAACATGAAGAGATGGTTATAGGACGGGTACTGAGTGCGGATGCGACCACGACAATGATTGTAGCGCGCATGACACCCAAAGCCGGTGATGACCCCGATGTCTCTAAAAAACTTGAAGCGGCCGTGAATGCCATTGTGGCACAAGAGCGCGAGAGCGGCTATACCTTTCATTTGGGCGGTGGTCCTATTTTAAATATGGCGTTTATCTCTTTGGGTGAGCATGATGCAGCGACATTTACTCCGTTGGTACTGCTCATTTCCATGCTGCTGCTGTGGATCATTTTCAGACGTCCCTCTGCGGTACTGTTGAGTATTTCCGTTGTTGTTTTCACTTTTTTAATTGTGCTGGCCATTCAGGTGCTTTTAGGGTATCGGATGAATAACTTTACGGCCAATATGCCGGTTTTTGTCGTTGCTATCGGCATTGCCGATGCGATGCATCTGTTTTGGATTTATATGATCGGACGTAAAAAAGGGATGCAGAATATTCAGGCCATTCACTACAGTGTGCACAAAAATTTTCTGCCGGTGCTCTTGACGTCACTGACGACGGCCGTAGGATTTGCTTCCTTGGGTATTTCAGCGGTCATTCCCATTAAAACTTTAGGTATTGCCACCGCAACGGCTGCGCTGTTGGCGTTTGTGTTGACCATTTTATTTGTGCCGGCGGTTTTGGCCATTTTAAATTTGAAAATTGTGCCGCACAGATCTGAAGCGGAGTCAAACCATCATATGCTGGCAAAGCATTACAGCCGTTTTGTTATCAAGTATGATGTGCGTATCATTATCATAAGCTCTGTACTCTTTTTAGGTATTGGCGCGGGGATTTATTATGTCAAGGTGGATTCCAATACGGTACGCTATGTTGATGAGCAGGTACCGTTTCGTGAAACGGGTGAATTTACACAGAAGAACCTGACCGGTCCGATGAGTTATGAGATTATTGTCGATTCGCAGACAAAAGACGGTATTAAAGAGCCGGAGTTTATGAAAACCGTCGAGCGCTTCTACAAATAATTTGATGCGACCTATCCGGCCATGCGCCATATTTCATCGTTGACGGACGTGGTGGAGAAGTTCAATGAGGTGATGAACGGTTCAAAAAGTATTCCTGATGATAAAAACCTCATTGCCCAGTACCTGCTGCTCTATTCGC
>JAJRVF010000114.1 GCA_024277395.1 Campylobacterales bacterium | reverse complement strand
CCGGCGGTACGGACGGCTTGCTGCATATCTCAAAAATTTCCGATGAACGGGTCAGCAAGGTCAGTGATGTGCTGAGTGAAGGCGATAGCATTAGAGTAAAAATCATTGAATTCAAAGGTAACAAGATCAGTTTAGACCGCGCATAAGCAACTTTTTAGTACAGAGTGCCTATAATGCCGCTACCAAAGTGATAAGTAGGGAAACAGAGGGCATTTATGTCGCTGTTGGCATGCTCTTGAAAGAGTGTGTTTACGCTATCCGAACGGACTTTGCAACAATATTTTTGGAGATTCAAATGAAAAAAATTCTTTTCTTAATGGTAGCATTGAGTGCTGCTGCTTTCGCTGCTGAAGCAGAAGTAGCGAACCAGACGCTTAAAGCGTATTCAATGATCGCTGCGGGTGTCGGCCTTGGTCTGGCGGCACTTGGCGGTGCGATTGGTATGGGTCATACTGCTGCGGCAACTATTGCCGGTACGGCACGTAATCCGGGTCTTGGCGGCAAGTTGATGACAACAATGTTCATCGCTCTTGCAATGATTGAAGCGCAAGTTATCTATACGCTTGTTATTGCTCTGATTGCTCTTTATGCTAACCCTTATTTAGGATAGCCTAAAAAACCCTCTCGTCAGCTTCGGCTGACACACTTTTTTATGCATCTGTGGTGGAAGTGGTAGACACGCACGCTTGAGGGGCGTGTGGCGCAAGCCGTGCTGGTTCAAGTCCAGTCAGATGCACCATACTTCTAATTTTGACTTACTCACTCGCGAACACATATTTAAAATAGAAAATCAGTATTATATGATAATTTATGATGCAATATAAAGCATAAAATAGTTAAAATGGCACAACTCTCGGGAGGATGAATATGCAACATCGCTACATTGGAAAGAGTGGTCTTCGGGTTTCACCTATCTGTTTGGGAACCATGACCTTTGGGACACAGTGTGATGAGAAAGAGGCGTTTCGCATTATGGACAAAGCTTATGATGCCGGTGTGAATTTTTTTGATACGGCAGAACTCTACCCCGTTCCTCCTTCAGAATCTCTTGCGGGTCTGACAGAGACCATTGTCGGTGCGTGGCTGAAAAGCAAACCGCGCGAAAGCATCATTCTTGCGACAAAGGTGGCGGGTGCGGCATCAGGGTGGTTTGTGCCGCCTGTTCGCCACGGTTTGACGGCAATAGACCGCTTTCATATTGAGCGGGCGGTAGAAGGATCGTTAAAGCGGCTTCAGACGGATTATATTGACCTTTACCAGATGCACTGGCCTGATACAGTGGTACCCATAGAGGAGTCGCTTGAAGCGTTTGACAGGCTAGTGCAGGGTGGAAAAGTGCGTTACATCGGCACCTCGAATGACACCGCTTACGGAACTGCCAAAGCGTTGAGTGCGTCCCATTACAGAGGATTGGCACGTTTTGAATCGATTCAAAATAATTTTTCACTGTTAAATAGTCGTTTTCTGGATGAATTGGAGCTGTTGGCACAAAAAGAGCAGATATCACTGTTGCCCTACTCACCGCTTGCAGGAGGGGTGTTGAGTGGTAAATACAACCAAACTCCGAATGTCTCGGGACGTTTTAGCGAGTATATAAAATCTTCGCATCCGCGGCAACGTCTGATGGCAGAACGGTTTATGAACGACAAGACGTTAGCATCCACTCAGCGCTATTTGAAAATTGCTGCTGAAGGGGGACTTGACCCGGTGACAATGGCGATAGCATGGAGCAAGCAGTTTGATTTTGTGGCCTCGACCATTATCGGGGCTACATCGGCTGAGCAGCTTGACGCGACCTTGGCCGCTATGGAACTCACGCTAAGCAGTGAGGTACTGCATGCGTGTGATGAGGTACATAATGCAATACGCTATCCTATGGGCTAGTGTATTGCTGCTTTTTGGCGGCTGTACAGTACCGCGCTATACACCTTCAGACGGGAAGCTTATTACAGTAAAAACCGACAGCTTGCGTTTTCATGATATAGGATATATTCGTCGTAGCAACAGCGGTGTTGAGGTCGAGCTTTTTTCTGCCGGTCAGCTGGTGGAAAAATTTGTTATAGAGAAGCAAATATGTACGCGACAAGGGTGTCTTGACAGCAGTGATTTTTATAGAAAATTTTTACATGTAAATTATCCCAAGGAGACCTTGAAGCATGTTTTTCGCGGAGAACCGATTTTTAACAAGCGTGATTTGGAGCAAAGTGCAACGGGATTTAAGCAGGTTATTCAAACGGACGAGTATAATATCGTCTACAAAGTGAATGGCGAGAATATCTATTTTAAAGATCGTGCCAATGCAGTTTTAATCAAAATCAGGGAGTTTGAATGAGTAAATATGTCGGTGCCCACGTCTCAGCGGCAGGGGGTGTTTTTAATGCTCCGCTTAATGCCATGGCAATAGGCGCGCGCGCCTTTGCCCTCTTTACAAAAAATCAGCGTCAGTGGGTTGCTAAAGATTTAGATACCGCCACCATTGATCTGTTCAAAGAGAATCTGGAAAAAAGCGGTATTGCACCGCGTCAT
>JAJRVF010000113.1 GCA_024277395.1 Campylobacterales bacterium | reverse complement strand
GCATGAACACGAAGCTGACCAGATCGGTGTCTATTTAATGTATAAAGCGGGTTACAATATTCATGAAGCCGTCACATTTTGGAAGCGAATGAAGAGAGCTTCACAGGGAAAAACGCCTCCGGAGTTTCTTTCGACACACCCTTCAAACGATGCGCGTATTCAAGCTATAGAAGCATTTGTTAAGGTGCTTGAATCGCAACCCAAAGCATAATGAATTTTTATGAGCGTGAGCTTCGTGCCCTAAAGCGTGCCAATCGGTTTCGGGAGCGGCATATCTATGCCGATGCGAGTATTGATTTTGCTTCAAATGATTATTTGGGACTGGCGCACCGCAAAGAGCTGCTGCATTCTGCGTGTACACTGCTTCAACAATATGAGATTCATGCCCCAAAAGCTTCCATGCTAGTGAATGGGTACCATCCGATTCATCAAAACTTTGAGCGTGCATTGTGCTTGGCAAACGGCTTTGAAGCGGGTATTGTTTTAGGCAGCGGTTTTAACGCCAATATTGCTTTGATCGAAGCACTTGCACGGCGGGGCGACACACTTTTTATTGATGAACAGTTTCATGCTAGCGGCATGTTGGCGGTACGTGCGATTGATGCGACAGTGATACCGTTTCGGCATAACAGTGCAGAGCATCTCGAATCGCTGCTCCGGGCATCAGGTTCAAAACGTAACATCATTGTTGTTGAAGGGGTCTACTCTATGAAAGGTGACCTGCTGCACCGTGATATTATTGATCTGGCAACACGTTACGAAGCACTGCTTATTGTCGATGAAGCACACAGCAGCGGAGTGATAGGAGCGCATCTTTTGGGAGTGTTCGACCACTACAATATTGCTGTGGCTCCCAATCATATTAAGATGGGAACATTGGGCAAGGCGTACGGTAGTTTCGGCGGTTACATTCTGGCATCAGACCATATTGTGACCTATTTGATTAACCGTGCCAAGCCGGTTATCTATGCAACAGCACCCTCACTGTTTGACACTCTGCTGGCCCATCAAGCATTGGAGTATATTCAAGAGCATCATGCGGCATTACAAGAACAGATGGTACGACGGCGTACTATTGTAGAAGCGTTGTTGGAAATTAAGATGCCAGCACTTATTGCCGCTATACCGGTTGGAAGCAATACCAAAGTATTGGCGATACAGCAAGCGCTGTTACGCGAAGGTATTGTTGTCGGTGCTATGCGTCCGCCTACGGTCGAGCGTGCTATTGTAAGGATGATTGCCCGATTGGGCGAAAGTGAAGAGATGTTGCAATTTACATGTAAATTTATCAATAACTTTCAGGTAAAATAAGACGAATGAACATTAAGCGTTTAACAATTAAACATCAAAATAAGAGATTGGTCAATATTGCTTTTAGTATTGAGCACTCCTTGGCTCTGGTGGGGCAAAGCGGCAGCGGTAAAAGTTTAACACTGAAGGCACTGCTTCATATGCTGCCCAAGGAGATGGAGGTAGTGCTTGATTTTGAAAGCGGTTTTGATCTGCACAACGGCAAGAGTGTTGCCTATGTGCCGCAAAATCCGTTTACGGCACTCTCTCCGCTGACGCGCATTGCACAACAGTTTTTTGTTGATGAAGCGGTTATGATGCGGCTGATGGAGCGGGTCGATCTGGATGCAAGCCTGCTGCAGCGCTATCCGCCCGAACTCTCCGGGGGGCAGCTGCAACGTATTGTCTTGGCAATGGCACTGAGTTGTGAGCCGAAACTTTTAATGCTTGATGAGCCGACCACGGCACTTGATCCTGAGACACGACTGCTTATCATTGATCTGTTGCGTAAGTTGCAAGAGGAGTTGGGTTTTATAATGCTTTTTGTCACGCACGATATCGGTTCGGCAGAGGCACTGTGCGAAGAGATATGTGTCATCAAAGAGGGCAAGGTTGTTGAGACGGGACGCATGAAAGATGTTGTGACACTGCCTAAAAATGCGTATACGCGCCTGCTCATAGAAGCAAATTTTTCACATAGGAATTTTAGAGAATGAAGAAATGGCTACTCATCCTACTGCTTTTACTTATTATTATGCCTCTCATTGGAGGATATTACTATCTCTCTCAGATGTCGTTCAATACAGACAAGCTAGTGCATTTAAAATTGCCCGTTACTACTACGATTTACGATAAAAACGGTAAAAAAATTGCCAATATTTTTAAAAAACAACACCGCTATTATGCCACTTTTGACGAGATTCCGCCACGCCTGATTGAAGCACTGCTGGCTATTGAAGATACGACGTTTTTTGAGCATCCCGGAATTAATATTGATGCGATCATGCGCGCAATTATTAAAGATATCAAAGCAGGTAAACTGGTCGAAGGAGCCAGCACCCTGACGCAACAGCTTGTTAAAAATACACTCCTAACGCGTGAAAAGAAGATCTCACGTAAGATCAAAGAGGTGATCTACTCGCTGAAAATTGAAAAAGAGCTTTCTAAGGAGCAGATTTTAGAGTTTTATCTCAATCAGGTCTATTTGGGGCACCGCTACTATGGTATTAAGACGGCAGCTGACGGTTACTTTCGAAAAAAACTCAATGAACTGAGTTTAAAAGAGATGGCCATCTTGGTCGGACTGCCAAAGGCACCAAGCTTTTATGCACCGACTAAAAACTATGATCTTTCGCTCGGACGTGCCAACCGTGTTGTTTCACGTATGTATGAGCTTGGTTGGATTGATCAGACAACCTATGAGAAGGCACTTCAGGAGAATCCGACGGTATATGATGATACCCTTACAAAAAACAAGGCTCCCTTTATTGTCGATGAGGTGATGCGTCGATGCAGTGATATTGACGACATTAAAGAGGGCGGTTATCAGATTTATACCACCATTGATTTAGCGTTGCAGGCAGCGGGGCGGCAGGCGTTGAAGTTTGCTTATGATGCGGCAATGAAGCGAGCCAGCACGTTGAAAGATTATAACGCGACACAGTGGGAGCAGCTTAACGGTGCACTGGTCTCGATTGATCCGCGGAGTGGTGATATTTTAGCGCTGGTAGGGGGTGTGGATTATAAAAAGAGTGCATTTAACCGTGCTACGCAGAGTCGTCGTCAACCGGGGTCATCTTTTAAGCCCTTTCTTTATCAGGTGGCACTTGATATCGGTTACTCCGGCGCTACAGAGCTGGTTGATATTGCCCGTACCTTTGACTATGTTAAAAACGGCAGAAAGATGAAGTGGCAGCCGAGCAATTACGGACGTAACTACAAAGGTATTTTAACCCTGCGTGAAGCATTGGTGCACTCGAATAATTTGGCTACCATAAATTTGGTTTATGATATTGGGCTTAAAACCATGCTGCGCGAACTGGAACGTTACCATATTGCCAATTTACCGCATGATCTTTCCCTCTCATTAGGTTCGATCTCCCTCTCCCCGTTAGAGTTGGCAGAGTATTATAGCTCTTTTGCAGCAGAAGGCAGAGCCGTGACACCGGTACTGATACGTCGTATTGACAACCTTGCGGGTGAGACAATTCGAGAACAAGAGAGTAATACAACACAGGTCACGACACCCGAACAGGCCTTTTTAATGACGAGTATTTTAAAAGATGTTATTGATCGGGGTACGGGACGTCGTGCAAAGGTGGCGGGCATTGAGCTTGCCGGCAAGACCGGAACAACCAACCACTCGGTAGATGCTTGGTTTACAGGCTACTCACCGACAGTAGAGACGGTAGTGTGGTTTGGCAATGACAACAATACGCCCATGAGTCGAAAAGATACCGGCGGCACAACGGCGGCACCGGCATTCCAGTATTACTATAAAGAGCTGATTCGCGTTTACCCTCAGATTAAACGCCGTTTTGATAAACCTGAAGGTCTTGTTGAGACGACGTATAATGGCGTAAAAGAGTATTTTACCGAAACATCCAAGGCGCCAAAACGTAAACAGGCAGCACCCCGTGTTGAAGATGAAGAGCTGCTGTTTTAGCCGATATTCATAGAGAAAATCGGCAGCAGCATAGCGGAGACAATAAATCCGATCACTCCGCCGACAAAGAGCATGAGCATCGGCTCG
>JAJRVF010000112.1 GCA_024277395.1 Campylobacterales bacterium | reverse complement strand
GGGGTCACCATTTAACTGACATTTTTTTCTTCGGCAACAGCAGGAGACGGCTCTCCCAAGTAATACCCTTGAGAATAATCGGCACCCATCGCTTTGACTTTTTTGTAAACGGCTTCGTTATGCACAAACTCTACCACAGTTTTACTGCCGAGTTTTTGGGAAAATGCAATAATAGCTTCAGCAATAGCCTGCGACTCCGTGTTCGTATCAATATTTCGGATAAGACTGCCGTCAATTTTAATAAAATCGACATCCAGACTAATAATATGCTCAAAGTTAGCGTACCCCGTTCCAAAATCATCAATGGCTACTTTGGCTCCAAAACCTTTAATACTTTTTATAAACTTATTGACAAAAAAGTAATTCTCAATCTCCTCGGTTTCGGTAATTTCAAAAATAACGCGATGGCACTGGCTATACTGCTCAAGTTTCTCAAGTATGTACTGTGCGATCTCTTCGTCGTTGATATCCTCAATGCTAATATTGATGGAAAAATCATACGCTTCAAACGACTCAAATGCTCTAAATGTTTTATCAATAACAATTTTGGTAATTTTGGTGTAAAGTTTAGCTTTTTTGGCAATCTCTAAGAAAAAGAACGGGGAGACAATCTCCCCCTCAGCATCGATCATTCTTACCAAAGACTCATATTTGGTAATAGCGCCGGTCCTATTGTCAATAATGGGCTGATAAAACGTTACAATGCGATCTTCAGCAATTGCTTTTTTGATCTTTTGAATCCATTGAATATTATTTTCATAATCCTCTTTTTGCATGGCGGCATTATAGGCTAAGAACTTTTTGTGTCCCATTTTAGCTGCTTTGTGTGCCATACTGGTATATTGCAGCAGTTTATCATACATATTGCTACTGGTGTAAAATGCCACCCCCGCACTAAGGGTTAGACTGGCACAATTATGTGAATCACAATCTGCTATGGTATTTTCAATATCGCCAATGATCTCATCAACAAACTGTTGGTAGTTTGACTCACACAACACACCTTCTTCAAAATAAAGCAAAAACTCATCGGCATGCAGCCGGTAAGGTTTACAGCCGGTATTGCAGGCAATATTTTCTAAAATAGCAGCCAGTTGTTTTAGCATTGTATCGGCCATACTTGTACCGTAAAAGTCATTCAAACTACTAAAATCGTCAATATTGAGATAAAGCAAAATAGGCTTGTCTGCCGTTTTAAGATCATCAAGCAATTGGCTTCGGTTTGGCAGTCCCGTCAAAAGATCAATTTTTTGTCTGAGTATCTCCTCTTTACTGCGTTCAAGCTCGGTGATATCATGGCGCACGGCCACATATTCAACCGCATTGCCTTTATTGTCTACAATAGGTAAAATCGTTACATCAACAATATAATAACCACCCTCTTTGGTTCTATTTTTGACAATACCGTGCCATATTTGCTTCGCTTCAATCGTCTGCCAAAGCTCTCTAAAGACCTCTTTGGGCATATCAGGATGACGAATGATACTGTGAGCTTTACCCAATAGCTCTTCTTGCGTATAACCGGAAATTTCACAGAACTTTTTATTAACGAAAGTTATCTTCCCCTTAATATCTGTTTTGGAGACAATACTGCTCTCGTCAATTGCCATCTTATAGCCGTTTAAAAACGAGATATTTTTATTGAGACGCTCACTCATGTGATTAAAAGCGACCATGACATCACCCAACTCATCATTGGCCGCTGTTTCCAAATGAACATGGGTTCTGCCTTTTGCAATCTGTCGAGATGCACGCTGCAGCTTGTTCAGGCTCAAAATGACGGAGCGGTACAAGGCCATAAAAATATAAAAGGCAACCAATACAATAAGTACGAACCCCAAAATGGCAAACCAAAGGTTTTCTACATTTTCTTGCTGTTTCTCCTCAATCAACACGTGGTAAATACTTGAGAGCGTTTTATATAACGCCACCTGGATTTCTATAGCACTGCTTGCTTCTTCAAAAAAATATGTGGCATCGTACGAAGGGATATTGCTTAAAAAAATATGCTTATTAATAATTTGCAATATATGATTTGTTTGTCGTGAAACCCGCGTTGTCTCCTGCGCAATAGTCGCGTAAAACTTGGTATGGGAGAGCACATGATTATCTACCAAAACTGCCTCAAGTGATTTGACACCAGTGTACAATGAAAGTAATTTACTTTTTTGCTCTTTCGTAATACTTCGTGTTGACAAATACCCCACGGCTAAACCTCGCAATTGCGCCGTATTTTCTTGTAGTTCCAAGAGCTTGTCTTCTAACATTTTCGCAATATAATGAATACGTACATCATCACTGCTTTTAAAAAAACTCATCGTAGAAATTTGTTGAAATACTTTAATCAATGATGCAATCATACGACTGTGCTGTTGAAAAATCTCATGATGTTGCGCCTGTTTTGAAACGCTATGCCGTTTAACAGATTCATACTGATTTAACAGATGCGCAAAATGTTCATTCTGCTTCAACACATTAAAGTGTTTGCGGTCAAAATCAATAAGCTGACGCAGCCGTTTTGCTACCAACGCTTCATTGGCAAAAATCTCTGTCTCAAAGCCATCATTTCCATGCAAATAGCCGTTAATAAGTCCTCGATGTACTTGCAGCGACTGCATAACAGACTGAAGATAGCCGCTGTATGAAAGGGCTGTTAGCTGCTGATTGTAGATATTTCTTTGTTCTATATAATTCTGAAAGGTCATGCGCGAAGGAATAATAAACAGTAAAAAAAGAATGGAAATTGAAACAATTAGTTTCATCCTAAAGGGGAGTTTGTTCATGATAGAAACCGCTGGTTTAAGTAACATATCAACAAACACGCGTATCCCCTTTTTTACTCTTGACCTATAGATCGGTCAAAAGTAAAAAATATTTAAGATACTCAGACAGCCTGAGGCTGTCTATAACAATTGGTTATGGTAATGGTTTTGGGTCTTGGCACCATTTGATAATTTCAATACTCGGACGAATACGAACCGCCTCTTTTGAAAGAGCATAATCGACAAACTCACTAATAGCCGATCGCATCTCTTCAACAGTAGCATTGGGAGCATAGTCATCTGCCCACTCCTTGGTATAGTACTGTGAATGAGTTCCAAACATGAACGGTGCACGATTTACTTGAAGTCGTAAATCGAGGTTATATTTTAAAATACCAAGCATTTCTGCCTTATTAATACCGCCCATGCTCCAAAGGTTATAATCCAAGCCGGTGACTTTATAGTCAGTCAAATAGGGGATATTGGCAACCAAACGGCTCCACAGTCCCGGTTCAATGCCGTACTGGGCACACTCGCTGTCTTTTGGAACCATAAGCGCATAGTTTGGAAGTTCCCACAAGCCTTTAATTGTTTTAATATTAACCCGATCACTGTTTTCTCCTCGCCCGTACCAACTCTCGGTATGTCCGGGTGAGCCTTCATCTAATTGATAGGGCCATCTAAAATTGGTACCGTCAAACTCTGAAGCATATCCTTCTTCGATTGAACAGTCATATACAAAGTGCTGCTCTTTTAAAATAGCCATGGTTGCTCCGGTATAAAGCAAATAAGGTGCCCTAAAGCCCTTAATGGCATTGGCATTAATCTCAGCCAACGTTACCAAGTCATTGGTCGCTGCTAAAATACGCTCTTCCCATGCACTTTTGCTTAAGCGTTTGATACGATCAAAATAGGTCTCTTCACTGACATCGGCATCGGCCTGTGCGCTAAGGTTCATGGCATCATTTTTTTGTGCCAATGTGCTTGACATCAGATGCACCATATGGTTATCGGTGTGATTCCCAATTTCATGCGTTGTCGCAGAGAGTCGTTTGACCGCTGCAAGCAGTGCCGAGGCATTATAATCGGCGGCATTATGGAACTTCGCCGTGTTCATATAAAAACTAACTCGCGCTTCGGAACCGTCGGCATTATACTTCTGAGCAAAGAGCTCTCGAACCCAGTCAATGCCTTCGGCTTCAGTATTGTCATCAAAGCCCAATACAACAAACTGAGGAACTTCATGTGGCTGCAAGCCTTGCGGCGGCAATGATGATGCAACGGCATAATCATAACACTCCAAACTGCTCAGCGCTACATCATCGACAATCAGGTGAGCACTGCCGTTAGCATCAGAAACTGCCCAGAGCCATCCTTGAATGTATTTTACCTCATCACTTGCTGTAATATTGACAATGAAATGTTGGTAATCGGCTGTATTAGGCAGGTTAAGAGTTTTACTTGCAATATAGCTTTTGTTGCCATCTAAAAGCACCATACCGACAGAGATACCTTCCATCGCAGCCGTTGTTTTATAGTAGCCGTGAAACTGATAGGTATTGGCACCACTAGCCAACAGCGGTGACACCTGCTCCAAACCACCGGTAGTAATTTTCAACGCATTGCTTCCTGTGTACGCATCATGGACCAGAGCCGTTGTTCCGCTGAGAATCCAGCCACTGGTATTGTTCTCAAAACTTGAGTTTTGCAAATGGTGACAGGCTTCATTCACTTTAGCAACGACACGCCAGGTAAAACTGCTTTGTGCTTCTGCGCCATTGCCGTCACTCACCTGAACATTCACAAGAAACTCGCCTACTGCTGAAACAGACCCGCTAATGACACCCGTTTGAGAATCAATATATAAACCCTCCGGCAATCCTTGAGCGCTAAAGCTTAGCATATCGTTATCAGCATCACTGGCTTCGATGCGCAACTGAACTGCAGCACCTTCAATACTCTCCTGATCGGTCACAGCTTCAAGGATCGGCGCACTGTTGGGGGCAGCATGAATCTGCCACGAAAAGCTCATAGACACTTCTGCTCCGTTACCGTCTGAGACTGCTACCGTAACCCAAAAAGTTCCCTCTTCGCTCGGTACGCCGCTAATGACACCCGTTTGAGAATCAATATATAAACCCTCCGGCAGCCCTTGAGCACTAAAGCTTAGTATGTCGTTATCAGCATCAGATGCTGCAACGGGAACACTTAATGCAGATCCAATGGTATGATTTTGATCAACTAACGGATCAATATACGGCGGCGTATTCACCGAAGTTCCGCAATATTCTGCATAGAAACTTATATCGTCAAGATATGTCCTTGCTTTTTTCGATGCATAAGACCACCCCCAGATCTCAACATGTACCGTACCTCGAGGCGGCGTCGTTTTCAGTGAGAATTTTTTATATTTCTCACTCTCATTTAAACGTAATGTATCATCATCGATCACTCTCCAGTAACGATCATAATAGGTGACACCGACCCAGATAGAGTACGGTGATTTTTTTGTTTTGTAGTACCCTTCAAAAATATAAGGGGTATCGGTTTGAATTTCAGAATAATACGTCAGCACCTGAGATACACCACCGTTGGTATAGCGTACCGCATATTTTCCGCTATGCTCTTTCCTGCTCAACGCAGCCTCTCGTGACAGGCTCCATCCACTTGTACCCAATTCAAATCCGGCGTTATATACTAAATCACACTCTTGTGTAGTATCATCGTCGTCATGATCATCATCTTTCTTGTAATCATCATGATCGTCATCTTTCTTGTAATCATCATGATCGTCATACAACTCATACTTACTTTCATCATATGTTTTATAGTGCTTTGCATATAAAACATGGCTGTTGACGTATAGCAGTGCTATACAGAGTAGAAGAACCCGTTTCATCACGTCCTGTATCCTTTGTTAATTTATCGTTTACAGTTGTGATTGTAGCGGTGTCGATATTAGTTTCAGTTTAAAATTTTGATTATTTTTAACATTTCATTAATAATATTTAAGTAGAATATATTTCATAATATTTTTTAACCAGTTTATTGTGATACTGTGTTATTCCCACTCTTCATATTTTTGTGAACTGTGTTTATCTTTTTTATACTTTTTGCTATTCACACTTTTTTCAAGCTGATTGGCAACATAAAGCAGTTCGCTTTTAATCATCTCAATTGATTCATCGGAGTTTCGAAACGCCAACATCTGATTCGCCATTGTTTCAAGCTCACTGAACGCTCCTTTGTAAAGTGCCACCTTCTGCACACGGTTCACGTATCGTAAATTATTATCAACTTTTCTATCGAATCCCTCTTTACTGAGTCTTTCTGACTTTGTCAAATAGTTAATAATACTCCGCGTAAAACGCTCCAATATTCGAATATAGCGCAATCGTTTGCTATTTTCCTCTTTCTTATGTGATTGAGAAGCCATGTTAACCTTTAATATTTTAGAGATGGGTATAATACATTTTCCAAGATTATACCATTTCATGGAGCAGTAATGAAACATCTACTACTAGCAATCACACTACTATTAACCCCAATTTTTGCCGAAGTGCAGCATCGTTTGCTTGATGCTAAAATCCTGCACTCCGACATCCCCATCGTCGATATTCGAACTCCTAATGAATGGCGCAATACCGGTCTGCTAAAAGGATCCATTCCTATTATGTTTTTTGATGAAAAAGGAGGTTACAATTTAGAAGAGTTTTTGAAAAAACTTACTGCCAGGATCAATACCAAAAAACAGTTTGCCCTCATCTGTAACAGCGGCAGTCGCACCCGTATGATTGCCAACTATCTCTCTGAGAATTATGGTTACGACATTATCGATCTGCGTGGCGGTATTAGCTATGCCATTGGTCAGAAATTTCCCATTGAGCCATACCAACCTCAAGAATGAAGCTTCTCAAGTTCATCTTCTTTGTGCTAGTACGCCTGTTCCTGGTATTTGGAATGATTGGGCTAATCGCTTTTGGACTCTGGGGTCTGCTGTACTGGTCGCTGACCTAATGTTTAAACCCAAACCCTTCAGCTTCAAGTATGGATCGTAACGACTTTTGGCACTCTCCTTGAAATTCCATCCACGGTCCTTTGTAGCTGCCGCCGCATCCCAGCTTCTTTTTGACATTGCTAAGCACAACTGAAGCATCCGTTTTACTTAACTGAAACGGGCCGACAAGGGTTACCGTTTTACCGCGACGTTTTTCACGTTTGAATACCAAAAAAGAGGTTTTCGGCTCCAAAATTTCACCTGTTTCTTTGAGATCAACATCGTCAACCCGATGCCACCCGGCATCAATATTAGCACCGATATCAAGTTCTATTTTTCTACCTCTCGCCATAGATGCTACTCCACTTTCTGAACCAACGCGCTGACACTAGAAACATGAAAAATATTCTGCTCAATCCGTTCTAACATCTCATCAGGCGAGAAGGTCATTTCATTGTAGAGCACTACAATCACTTCATCACCCTCTTGTAAATAGGTGTACTCTCCATACTCTGTATATCGTGTGGCACCAATACTGATAATGGCTTGTGAGGGAAATTTACATGTAGCCATGTATTCGGCTATAGGCTCCAAGGGTCCAAAGTTCTTTTGGGTATTTATTTGAGCTTTTATCCAGCACAGCAGCTCTTCATGAAAGTAACTGTAGCCGCTTAAAGCAACATCTTCACCGTAGCGATGAAGCGTTCCCCCGCGCCGTAAAAATGAAGCAATCCGGTAGCGATCCATAATGCCGCCTTGAGCAAAGGTATCGATCTCAAGAAGTGTATCGGAAAGGCCTTTGGATGCTTCGCCCCAATTTTTTTTCTCCGAAATTTTTAGAGCCCCTTCTTTACGAATGGAGGCATCATTATATGCCGCAAAATGCGTTGGTACAACAGCAACAACTTGACCCTGATCATATACCAGATTACACAGCAGTGCCACTTCGGGCTCAGCTTGGACATTAAGATTTTCTTTGGGCAGCAACAGACGCTTAGAGGAGATCGGATAGATACCGAGCTCATTGGTAAAATGTGGCACATAGAAGGGAAATAGCCCTTTGGGCGCATGCTCATCATCCGTCACAATATCTTTAAAATCCTCCAACTCACCGGCCTGCTTCAAATGCAAAGCAAAATTTCCGGCAATACCCAAGCCTATATAGCTACTATAGTGAGCCATTGGCTTTTGCTTCGACAAATTCTTCGTAGCTTCCTTTAAAATCAATATAAGTCCCGTCCCCGTGCAACTCAATAATACGATTGGCAAAAGCATCTAACAACTCACGGTCATGAGAGACACAAATGACATTACCTTTGAAGTTGTACAGTCCTTCACCTAATGCAACAATTGCTTCAAGGTCAAGGTGATTGGTTGGTTCATCAAGTACTAAAAAGTTTCCCTCTTCAAGCATCATCTTGCTAAGCATCATGCGGTGTTTCTCTCCACCGGAAATTTTCTCGACACTCTTCTCCTGCTGCTCACCACTAAAGAGCATCCGTCCCAAACAGTTTCGAATTTCGGCAATATCGCGCTTCGGATCAAAACCGCGAAGCCACTCATACAGTGTACCGTTGCCGTGGATTATATCGGCAGTATCTTGCGGGAAGTAGCTGCTCTCGATGGTCGCCCCCCACTTCACTTCACCGCTATCAGGCTGTATCTCTTCCATAATCACTTTAAGAAGTGTCGTTTTTCCTACGCCATTATGTCCAATTACAGCAATTTTTTCACCCGGTTCAATACGAATATTCACCTCTTTTAGCACGTCGAGGTCATCAAAAGACTTGGAGACGTTAACAATCTCCAGTGCCTCGCCGCCCATTTGGCGTTTTGCTTTAAAGACAATACTCGGGTCACGACGCGATGAGGGTTTAATATCTTCAATCACCAGTTTATCGAGCTGTTTTTGACGTGATGTAGCCTGCTTGGCTTTCGAAGCATTCGCAGAGAAACGGCGTACAAATGCTTCAAGCTGTTCTTTCTCTTTCAACTTTTTGGCATTATCCATCTCTTGCTGTTTGGCAATGACATTAGCAGCAATATACCAATCATCATAGTTGCCGGTAAACGGGCGAATTTTTTGATAATCTACATCCAAAATATTGGTCACAACGGCATTAAGAAAGTGTCTGTCGTGAGAAATAACGACCATAGTACCCTCATGACGCTGTAATTCATGTTCCAGCCAACCGATAGAATCAATATCGAGATTGTTGGTAGGCTCATCCAAAAAGAGGACATCGGGTTTGGGAAAGAGTACTTGTGCCAACAGAACTTTAAACTTATCAGACGTTTTAAGTGTGGACATGAGATTTTGATGTTCTTCAACCGGAATCCCGACATTCGCCAAAATTTTAGCAATATTCACATCATATTCGTACGTTGGATCCTCTTCAACGCAGATGACCTCCAGATCTGCCAAACGGTTATTGACTGCATCATCATCAAAATCACCCGTGGCATAGAGCTCTTCTTTCTCTTTAATGGCATCGTAGAGACGTTTGTTGCCGTACAGTACCGCATCGGCAATGGTAAAGTCCTCAAAAGCAAACTGGTTTTGACCCAGAACGCCCACTTTCAGCCCATTTTCAATGACGACTTCTCCTTCATATTCCTCAATCTCACCACTGAGAATCTTTAAAAAGGTAGTTTTTCCGGCACCATTGGCACCAATAAGACCGTAACGTTTGTGTGGGTCAAGCTTAAGATTAATGTTCTCAAATAACACGCGATTGCCAAATCGCATGGTTAAATTAATTGTCTGTACCATGTTTCGTATCACTTCTTTTATAATATAATATTCTTCGCGATTATAGCAAAAAGAATTGAAACTGTGCTTTACTTCTTTTTCTTAAACAATTGCTAACAAAAAAATAGTATACTACGCGTATAATTACAATAACAACGGTGATGTATCATGACAAAACTTATAATCACTACCCTGTTGAGCACACTCTCTTTGTGGGCGGCAATGCACATGCAGACCATTCCAACGAAAAAAGTCGTGGTGGGGACGTTTAAGACTGCCGATGCACTCAACAGTGCCAAACGTATACTTGCAAGCAACAGTACATTGCAGCGCATTCAGCAACAAAACAGCTTTGTAATGACAGTGCGCACCAATGCGGATGCGACCACCCTTATTTTAGAAAAATTCAAAAACATGCGCACGGCTCTGAATGCTTTTGTTGCCGTAAGCAAACACTATCCCAAAGCCTATTTAATTGATGACAGCTACACCGTAGCCGTAGAAGGTCCCCAAACACCGCCACAGTATGAACCTCCGGTGACTACGGCAGAAGACACCGCAATACCTTTTACACCAACCATTACCGAAGCAATGGTGACTGCTACCGCCACTACCGAAACAGCGCAAACACCTGCACCAAAAACAGTATCTCCCATCATGGAAAGTGCGTCTGATATCACTGAAAAAGATGATGAACCTGTTGTTATTGTCGTGACAGAAGCAGGAAGCGAAGCCGAACGTTATGCCCTGGAAAGAGCTCTTCAAACTGATGACTCCTACCAAAAATCTCCTCGGAAAACAGAAGCAGAAGAGACAGAGGAGGAAGATGTCGTCATCACAGAAATTGAAGAGATCCCCTTTGATGAGCCCAATACAACCATTACATCGTCTGCAACGGAAGAGATGACAGAGGCGACTGACAGCACTGTGATCGAAAATTCGACTCTTGATTAAGAGCGATACAAACGCAAATCACAACAAGAAGAGCCTTTTCTCTCGTCATCAACACTCATATATATCCTGCTTGCAGTGATCTCCTTGCTATTGGTGCTGTTATGGCGACGCTCTCGGGACGTAGATGTTCACAAACTATTAGGTGAGCAAAACCGGAACTAAAGCAGCATCTGATACTCAGCGGCAGTTAAAGCAATAGAAGAAGATAAAAAATATCAATGTCTAAAAAGCTTTAACACACTACAATACTGCAAATTCACTTGAGGACAATGCTTTATATGCGATATTTTTTACTCCCTTTTATTGTAATCATCACACTTCACGCACAGTGCCACTACAGTATTGATGCAACACTTGTTCCTGAGCAACAGAAGCTCATAGCTGAAGTTAATATTACGGATATTAATGTATCAAGCATGCTCAACCTTGAGAACTTTTCTTCCGTAACACTGGAAGAGTCAACACCGGTCTTGCACGTCTCGTATGAAAAAAAATTTCAAGGTCATCTTGAAGAAGATTTTATTTTCTTAGGAAGCGACTGGCTTCCGCAAAGCAGTGAGTTATGTACATACCGGCTACATGTAACCCTCCCCAAAGGCTTTACTGCTATTAGTGAGAGTGAACACATTGAGTCCTTTCAAAAAGACAATACCGTCCATTTCACCTTTTCAATGTCCAAACCCATTGATCACATTAACCTTATTGCTTCAAAAAACTTTGTTGTCAATACTCAAGTCCATCACGGCATTACGATTGCAACCTATTTTTTCAAAAAACATGCCCATCTCTCTTCCGCCTATATTAAAAAAGTAATCCATTACATTACTATGTACGAAACAATACTTGGTACCTTTCCTTATACACGTTTTAGTGTCGTCGAAAATAGCTTTCAGACCGGATATTCTATGCCAACATTTACGCTTATTGGTGATAAAATCATTGACAAACCGTTCTTGCTTGACGTCTCTTTAGGTCATGAAATTGTCCATCAGTGGTTTGGCAACAGCGTCTTTAATGATTTTAGCAAAGGGAACTGGGTTGAGGGTTTGAGTACCTATTTGGCAGATCACTATTATGAGGAGCGCAACGGAAAGGGCTGGGAATACCGAAAAAAACTGTTGGAAAATTTTGAAGCCTATGTTAATCCTGAGAATCTTACCGCTCTTTCAGATTTTAGACAACGTACCGACAGGGCCTCAATGGCAATCGGTTACGGCAAAGGCGCTTTTGCCTTTCATACTCTTCGGAACTATATAGCTGATGATGCCCTCTTTTTCGATGCGCTGAAAGCTTTTTATCAGACATACCGGTTTCAGTATGCCGCCTATGACGATATTGCCGATTTTTTTACGAACTACACCCGTAAAGATTGTAATGATCTCATTCATAACATGTTTGAGCACCGCGATATTATTCATTTTAAGCCTTCAATGATAGGTCTAGGCTATGACAATAACCGGTACCAACTTCATCTTAACGTCCCGCATGACAAGAGCAAATACCATGGCTATCAAGCCCCCTTTGTCGTTAAAACTACTGCCGGAGAAGAGCAGTTTTTAGTTACTATTGATGGTGATACCAACATTACATTGCCATTGCAACATCGACCCGTAGAGCTCATTTTCGATAGGGACTACGATCTGTTTCGAACCCTGTCAGCTCCCGAAAGCACTCCCAATATTGCCAAGCTCCTTGCCGACACGCATTTGTTGGTCGTCACCGCCACAGATCGTGTCTATCAAAATATTCGCAGCGTCTTTACCGGTGCTATACGGGTAGATCCCCAAGATCTGACGTTTCTTCAGATGCAGCAAAACAACATTCTGTTTTTATCTGATGCCAAAACACTGGCGCAAAAATCCATACCAAACCTGCGTGATGTCACAAACGGCTTTGTATTTCAAGTGGAGCGAAATCCGTGGAGTCCCCGTAACGTTGTCGCCTATAGTGATGCTTCAAGTCCTGCAGAGGCAATCAAGGCAGCAGGAAAAATCCGTCATTATGGTAAATACTCCTTTTTGTTTTTTCAAAACGGTCTGCTCAAAGAGAAGTCCGTACTGCCTACACAACGCGGAGAAGTCTTTTCTCTCGGTAAAGAAAAACAGGTGCTCAGCGTTCCGGAAAACCAAAAATTCACTGCAATGATGGACGCCATTTCCAACAAAAAAGTGATCTTCGTCGGCGAAGCACATACAACTTATGTTCATCATATCAACCAACTCGAAATTATCAAATCACTCCATCAGCAGGGAAAAAAAGTTGCCATTGGCATGGAGATGTTTCAACGTAAATTTCAGCCTGTTTTAGATGACTATATTGCTCACAGGATCGATGAAAAAACTTTTCTGCGACGCAGTGAATATTTCATACGCTGGAAATATAACTACAATCTGTACAAGCCCATTATGGACTATGCACGGGATAACAACATCTCTGTAGTCGCACTAAATCTTGAAAAAGAGATTGTAAAAAAAGTAACCAAAAACGGCTTTTATGCACTCAGTGATGATGAGAAAAAAATGCTGCCGCAAAGCCTTGACTTTACCAGCGAAGCCTACAAAAATCATCTTAATTCCATTTTCAGCGCCAATGAACATATGCAGGCAATGCATGAGAAAAACAATACTGCACCCAATACTGACTTTCTCTACCAATCTCAAATTCTTTGGGAAGAAACCATGGCAGAGACGGCAGCTTCTTATATTCAGACTCATGATATCGATACGTTTGTCATACTTGCGGGCGTAGGACACATCATCAACCATCACGGTATTCCTGAACGGCTTCACCGACGGCTCAATCTTCCTTACAGTATTATTGTACAAGATATGCCCGCCGTCGAAAAAAGTGCCGACTTTATTCTCTATACCAATACCATGCAGGTAAAAAAACCTCTCAAGCTCGGTGTTATGCTCGATACTGCCACGCAGTTAAAAGTTCTAAGTGTCCTTCAAAATTCACTGGTATCTACTCTGGGAATCCAAAAAGACGATATTCTTTTGGCACTCGATAATCAAGAAATCCCTAAGATTGAAACCTTGAAATTTTTACTATTTTTTAAAAAGAGCGATGATCCTATTAGTATCACACTCAAGCGGGGCAACAGGGTCATTACCATTCGCAGTACGTTAGATACAAAAAAAATGTAATATGACGATAATAGAGACAAGGTAACGTCTGCAAAAGGATTCTCATGAATATTTCTTCTCATTTTACAAATACCGCTCTCTACAGTACTCTAACACAAACTTCGAACACGAAAAATGACGGTGTACGTGCTTCTACTACGCCCTTTGCTATACAAGAGCAGTCATTCTCCTACTCAAGTGCCTCTTTTGAGTTTCAAAGCTCTTTGGTTGATGATACATTTCAAAAAAACCATGAGGCATTCCAATCTTTTTTAAGTGATATTGGCTACAAGGGTCAACCCCTTGCAGAACTCACTCAAGATGAAGCGGCTGCACTTGTAAGCGATAAAGGATTTTTCGGTATTTCCCAAACGGCAGAACGAATTGCAAATTTTGTTATTTTAGGTTCCGGTGGCAATGAAAGTATGTTGCGTTCCGGTCGTGAAGGCATGCTGCAAGGTTTTAAAGAGGCCGAAGCACTATGGGGAGGCGAACTTCCTGAAATAAGTCAGAAAACCATGGAGCTTGCTACAAAAATGGTTGATGATACCATGCACAGCTTAGGTTATTCCATTTTAGATGAAGCGGTCTGATGCAGTATCTGTTACGTGATGAATACATTGAACTTCATAAGCTGATTAAAGTACTCGATCTTGTCGATAGCGGCGCTGAAGCTAAGCTCATTATTGCACAAGGACATGTCCGTCGAAACGGTGAAGTAGAATTAAGAAAACGTGCTAAAATTCGCGCAGGTGAACGCATTGAAATTGCCGATATTATTATCAAGGTTGTTACTTCCAGTTAACCTTTAGAATGTTATAGTTCTTTAAATATTAACATAGGAGTAACGATGTTACACAAAATACTATTCAGTGCCCTCCTGTTTTTCGGACTCTCCGGCACATCACTTTTAGCCATGGATCTTGGAAACGTAGCTTCCATGCTTCCGGGAAAAGAACCTTCTGCAGCTCAAGCTGCTGCCAAAGCCGTGGGCAGTAACGACCTTACCGGTATGCTGGTAAGCCAGTTGGGCGTCACGGAACAGCAGGCTGCCGGTGGTGCCGGCAGTATCTTAAACTATGCCAAACAGTCACTCTCTCCAAATGACTTCTCCAAAGTGGCCTCTTCTGTACCCGGCATTGACTCCCTCCTGAGTGCCGTTCCCAGTGCCGGTGGTGGTCTTGGCGGCGTAGCCGGTGCTTTAGGCGGAGGTTCACTGGGCGGTATGGCTGCCGTTGCATCGCAATTTTCCTCACTGGGACTCAAAGCTGACATGGTACAACAATTTACTCCAATCATACTTGATTACGTTAAAGGTACCGGTGGCAGTGACGTCATGAAACTGCTTGCCGGTATTTTTTAAACAACACCTCTTTTAATATTTACATGTAAATACTCAATTTACATGTAAATCAACCGCGACACGCACTTCTTCTAAATAAATAATCAATTTTTAATGCGCTTTTGTATATAATGTATCTTTTAAATTAAGGAATTGACATCGTAATGAAAAATAGAAAATTTATAGCAATGGGTTTTGTCAGTGTTGTCGCTGTAATGGGCTTAACATTTTCAACAACGCTGTTCGCAAAAAATGAAGTAGAGCCCGAGGAAGCACAAAACTCACGACTTGAATCTCTGGCCAAGTTCACCAAAGTGCTTAACATTGTAGAGCGTTACAATGTGGACAATTTAACCATTGAAGAACTCATGGAGAAATCCCTTCAAGGGCTCATGAGCAATCTGGATGCCCACTCCACTTACCTCAACAAAAAGCATTACGAAAACCTCAAAGTTCAAACCAACGGTGAATTTGGCGGTTTGGGCATTACCGTAGGTATGAAAGACGGTGCATTAACGGTCATCGCCCCACTGGAAGATACACCTGCAGACCGCGCCGGACTCAAAGCCGGTGATATTATTCTGAAAATCAATGATGACTCCACGCTAAACATGACCATTGATGAAGCGGTAGGCATTATGCGCGGTGAAGTGGGTACTCCTATTGACATTACCATTGTACGAAAAGATGAGCCCAAACCTCTTGAAATTCATATTATTCGTGACATCATTAAAATTCAATCGGTCTACTCTAAGCAGATTTTTGACAATATCCTCTATCTGCGTGTCACCAGCTTTGATAAAAAAGTGGTAAGCGATGTCAAAAAAGAGATTAAAAAACATATGGACCACGATGAGGGTATTGTTCTTGACTTGCGCAATAACCCCGGAGGCTTGCTTGATCAGGCCGTAGGATTGGTAGATCTTTTTGTTGATTCAGGAGAGATTGTTTCTCAAAAAGGACGTGATGCGGCGGAAGAGCGCAACTACGAAGCCAAAGCTTCGGCTACCATTACACATGCCCCGATGGTCGTCTTAGTGAACGGTGGAAGCGCCAGTGCTTCTGAAATCGTCAGCGGCGCCCTTCAAGACTTAAAGCGCGCCGTTATCATCGGAGAGAAAACCTTTGGCAAAGGAAGCGTTCAAGTCATCTTGCCTATCAGCGATGATGAGGCAGTCAAATTGACTGTAGCACGCTACTATCTCCCCAGCGGCCGCACCATTCAAGCCGTAGGAATCAGCCCGGATATTGAAGTGCTTCCGGGTGAGGTCACTACAAGAGAGAACAAATATGCTCTTAAAGAAGCCGATCTAAAAAAACACCTTGAGAGTGAGCTTAAAAAGACCAATGACACCAATACATCCGACACATCGCTTGAAGATGCCTTTAAAGAGAGTCAGAAAAAAATCATTACTCCGGAAATGCTTAAAAAAGATATTCAACTTAAAGAGGCGGTTGACATTATCAAAGCACTCATTATTATGAAAGGAAAATAAAAAGATGGAGAAACGCGAACTGCTCTATGAAGGAAAAGCCAAAAAGTTATTCACTACAGATGATAAAGATCTTCTGATTTCAGAATTCAAAGATGATTTAACGGCATTTAACGGCGCTAAAAAATCCAGTGAAAGCGGCAAAGGTGCTCTTAACAATAAGATTTCAACCGAACTCTTTAAACTTCTTGAGTCCCAAGGTGTACCGACGCACTTTATCCAAATGCTCGATGATAACCACATGCTGCACAAACGTGTTGACATTATTCTGATTGAAGTAATTGTTCGCAATATTGCCACAGGAAGTTTAAGTAAAAACCTGGGTATTCCCGACGGCAAAGTTCTCCCTTTTACGTTGGTGGAGTTTGATTACAAAAATGATGAACTGGGTGATCCCAAGCTCAATGATCAGCACTGTCTTATTTTGGAGCTGGTTGAAAACACTGAGGAGCTGGATCAGCTTCGCAAAATGGCCAGGCAGATTAATGATATTCTGCGCCCTTTCTTCAAGCAAAAAGGTCTCAACCTGGTTGACTTTAAACTTGAGTTTGGTAAAGATGCCCAAGGCAATATTATTCTAGCCGATGAGATCAGTCCTGATAACTGCCGCTTCTGGGATATTCAAACCGGAGAAAAGATGGACAAAGACCGTTTCCGTGAAGGTATGGGTGGCTTGAAGGTTGCTTATGAAGAAGTATTGCATCGTATTTTGGGAGGAAACAGCTAAATGAAAGTTCTTGTCAATATATCACTTAAGGCCGGTGTTCTCGACTCTCAGGGCAAAGCGGTGCATCACGCGCTTGATGCCTTAAAATTTGACGGTGTGAACGATGTGCGCGTCGGCAAGCAAATTGTCTTGCAACTTGATGAGACTGATGCTTCCAGCGCCAAAGAACAGGTTACGCAGATGTGCGAATCGCTCTTGGCCAATACCGTTATTGAAGATTACGAGATTGAGATTGTTTCATGAAGGTAGGTATTCTCCGGTTTCCCGGTACCAACTGTGAGTACGACACACAGCATGCTTTTACTTTGCTGGGCTGCTCCACCGAAATTATCTGGCATCAGGAGACTTCCATTTCCGATACCATTAACCTTCTTGTCATTGCCGGCGGTTTTAGCTACGGCGACTACCTTCGAAGTGGTGCTATTGCACGTTTTAGCCCGATTATGAAAGCCGTTCGGGAATATGCCGCTTCAGGGAAAAAAATATTGGGGATTTGTAACGGTTTTCAAATACTGACAGAGTCTCATCTGTTGCCCGGAGCACTCAAACGTAACGAATCGTTACATTTTATTTCGCAACATCATCATCTTAAAGTCGCTTCTGACAATAATGACTTTTTACGCAACGTGCCTACGGGTACCATTGTCAATATCCCCATTGCTCACCATGACGGCAATTTTTATATTGACCCCGAATCACTTCAGGAACTCTACAGCAACGACCAAGTACTGCTGCACTATTGCAATGAAGAAGGCACACTTGTCAATCCGAACGGTTCCGTAGACAGTATTGCAGGCATCTGCAACAAAGAGAAAACTGTTTTTGGTCTCATGCCGCACCCTGAACGTGCTATGGAAAGTATCTTGGGCTCTAATGATGGGCGCAGAATGCTTGAGGGGTTACTGACGACCTAATGAAATTACTCGCTCTGACTGCTCTGCTGCTCTACACATTTACCGGCATAATGGCCTCTGAAAAAGTACTCTATGTAAGCTATGAAGATTCTCCTCAGCGGGTCATCAAAGGAGAGTATTTTCCCATTACACTCAAAGTCCTT
>JAJRVF010000111.1 GCA_024277395.1 Campylobacterales bacterium | reverse complement strand
TACTGATTTGGGGGAATGTTTTCAACAGCAAATACACTTTGTCTCTTTTGAAAACAACCTCTTAACGTGGGAAAGCTGTGCCAATGATACATGTAAAGCACAACTGCGTCATGGCTACAGTGTCATTAAACATTTTGTGCAGGAAGTCTTTGGATTCGATACAAAAATAAAATCCGTACCTTGTTCCAAAACTCAAGAACATGCCATCCCGCCAAAACATGCCCATCATGAATCACCGGAACCTCTTTCAATGATTGAAGAAAATGACCTGGGTAATGCCAGCTGTGTAAACAATCATAACGACTCTGCCGCAGCCATGAATACTCCTGATCTACTTGACGAGCCCATGGTAAAAAAGGCGACAGAACTTTTTGAAGCAACCAAAATTACGATTCAGTCAAAAATTTAAATATTTATTCACAGCGAGTCTTAATAAAAATCTTCTTTTTGTCAATTATTGACATAAAATCTAAATCTTTTTTAAAATATTTAAATTAACTCTCATAATTGATGTATGTCAATTATTTTTTAAATGAAACATATTAAACTACCTACAATTCTTACAATCTACAACACCCAAAGGAGATCTAAAATGATTGATCCATCAGTAATCAGACCCGAAATTGCACTTGATGCTTTTCTACCCATTTTTGTATCTTCAGCGCTTGTTCTAGTATTTGGAGGATTTTACGTTGGTATATATACAGCTGTAAAAGTTAACATACTGAAAAAATGGGCAATGCCTTTTGCCTACCTGTTTTGGATACTCACTGCATACTGCCTTTACACTATGGGAAGCTTAATGCACGTAGGGGATTTTACAGCTAAGGCGTTAGTAATTGCTGCGATTGGATTGTTATTGCTTCCGCATGCAGTTTATTATATGCAAGATCGTGTTCATAAAGAAAATGAACATTAAGAAGATGTATATTTTACAACAAGAAAAGAGGAGTACACGTGGCTAAGAGATCTGTATGGAGTGATAATCGCTTCTGGCAACGTTCAGCAGCTTGGATTACAGGATTTGCATCGGTACTATTAATTTGGCTAACGTTTGATACGATGGCTCAGATAACAATAGGGACAGATGAAGATTTAAAAAATGGCGTAACCAAAAGGGTACCGAGCCCCACGGTTATTAACTATAAAATCACCTATGAGATGAGTACGAAACGGGGACATGAAGTGCCCATTATCGGTGGCAATGACGGTCAGGGAATGTCTTTGTTTCAAGAAAAAGAGATGTTTTTCGGACGTGATGACTGGTCCGAAGAGGAGGCAACAGAATTGCTTCATTTAGGGAAGTTGGGTTCACAGGTGAAGAACTGTATGAACTGTCACACTCTTCTTGGAAACGGTGCTTACTATGCGCCTGATTTAACAAAAGCGTGGCTTGATCCTCAATGGGGTCCAAACGGTTCCATGCAGGCAATGACAGGAAAAAATACCAAGGAAGAGGCAATGGCGGAATTTCTGCAAAACCCCTCAAAGTATCCTACTCATGCTCGTATGATGCCAAATCTTGGTATTACGGCTGAAGAAGCTAAAGGTTTGGTTGCGTTCTTAAAGCACATGTCATCCATTGATACCAACGGTTTCCCAAGAAACTTTGGAAAAATAGAAGGAGCAGTTCATGGCAAATAATCATTTAACAGGCATTGGAAGCGAATCAAAGCAGTTAGCAACATGGTATTTTACTTTTGCAGCTATTTTGTTTGGTGCACAACTCCTTTTTGGTTTGGTTGCAGCTATTCAGTACGTCATGCCCGGCTTTATGTTTGAGGTACTTGACTTTTCGGTTGCCAGAATGTTACACATTAATGCACTCGTTGTATGGATGGTATTTGCCATGTTCGGTGCTGTGTATTGGTTACTTCCGGATGAAACAGGCATTGAGACTGTCGGTATCAAAATCGGTAAGTTACTGTTTTGGGTATTTGCAGCAGCAATTGTTGTAGTGGTTTTGGTATATCTGTTCATTCAGGTAGGTCCGGCTGATGAAATGTCCATCTGGTTTATTCACGAAGGACGCGAGTACATTGAAGCACCACGGTGGGCAGACTTTGGTATTGTCGTTGTAGCACTCGGTTTTGTTGCCAACCTTTTCCTTACGGGAATGAAAGGAAAACAAACCGGAATTGTTACGGTACTGATGGCAGATATGATCGCGTTTGCCGGTCTTTACCTGTGCGGTATGTTCTTTACTGATAATATCTCTGTGGATCAGTACTGGTGGTGGTGGGTTATTCACCTCTGGGTTGAAGCAACATGGGAAGTTTATGTCGGTGCTCTTGCAGCTTATGGTCTCATCACAATGCTTGGCGCTCATCGTAAAGTGGTTGAGATGTGGTTATGGATTGAAGTCACCATGCTTTTTGGTTCCGGTATCCTTGGTATGGGTCACCACTATTTTTGGATCGGTACTCCGGAGTACTGGTGGGAAATTGGAGCACTTTTTTCAGCGTTAGAACCGTTACCGCTTGTTGCAATGTTTATCCACGTTCTTTATGACTGGGGTAAAACGCAAGGCGAGCAGGATGCACAGGGTCAAGAACTCTCTGTCATTCGAAACAAGCCGGCGTTTACATGGTTTGTCTTAAACGCTTTTGGTAACTTTCTAGGTGCCGGTATCTGGGGATTCTTCCATACGCTGCCACAAGTAAATCTGTACACTCACGGTACACAGTTTACTTCAGCGCATGGTCACTTAGCATTCTTTGGCGCTTATGCTACAATTCTTATTGGTATGATGTATATTGCCATACAGGGTACTAACGGCATTAAGATTATGAATCACACACGATCATCCATCTGGTCCGTAAGCCTATTAAGCGGCGGCATGATGGGTATGACCGTAGCACTGACCATTGCCGGTTATGTTCAAGTTCTGGTCTCTCGCGCACAAATGGGTGCTACCTGGGCAGGTTACTTTGATGGACAATCCGGCATGTGGTTTGCACAGGCTATGGACTGGAGGCTCATTATGGGTCTGGTGATGTTCGCAGGTTTTGCACTGTTGGCCAAAGATTTTTTAACTACCGGTAAAAATCCGGTACATCAAAGATAAGGAGAGATGTTATGTTTGAACCGTTTGTAGATGTCGTTCCAAGTTTCTTTGGTTGGTTAAACCAGGGACCGTTGACGTTGACGATCTTTCTTCACACTGTTATTATACTTCCGATGATTTGGATCTATAGGCAAGAAAAGAAAAGAATCGAACAAGAAGAAAATTAGGAGAAGGCGGGATTGCCTGCTTTCAATCTTATTAAAGGGGGAAAAAATAATGAGATTACACAAAATTGTTACTTCAGTTGCTGCATTTGCAGTGGTTTCGACGGGCTTGATTGCCGGTACATCCAATATGGATGTAGAGAAAGTATTTGAGAAAGAGTGTCAAGGGTGTCATGGACCAAATCATGAAGGGGGCGTCGGTTCCGATTTACGTCCTAAAGTGATTTCCAAGAAAAACTCGTACGTACTTTCTGAAGCAATCTTAAATGGTAGAGCCGGTACGGCCATGCCGCCATTTAAAGAAAAATTCTCAAAAGCCGATGCCGACAAAATGGTGGACTGGCTTCAGCACTTTAAGGGTCAAAAAGTTAAACAACTCACCCTTCAAACTGTTAAAGACGGATGGGAAAAACTTAATGATCGCATGGAGTTTTACAAAAAATATCCAACCGCTGTAGATGTTAAGAAAAACACTGACATCTGTTTTGTAACGGAACGTGATGCCGAGCGTGTTGCCTTTGTTGACGGTACGACAGGAAAAATTTTATCGAAACATCCGGCAGGATTTGCTGTCCACGTTACGGTAACAAATAAGCGTCAACCTCGTTATGCCTACTCTATCTCACGTTCCGGCTTAGTCACCATGTTTGACCTGAACACTCCGGGACAGCAAAAAATTGCTCAGGTTCAAGTCGGCTCCGACTCTCGCGGTCTTGCTGTTTCACCTGATGGCAAATACCTCATGGCAGGAAACTATGTACCCGGCGGTGCGGTGTTAATGGACGCCATGACATTGGAGCCGCTTAAGGTCTATCCGACATCAAGTGTTATTGATCCGGACGGAAACATCGGATCGTCTCGTGTCGCCGGTATTGTTGATACACCGTATGGGCCGTATATTGCCTTTGCGCTTAAAGACGGTGGTCATGTCTATATTGTCGATTACTCTAAACCGAACTTTCCGATCGTCGGAGATATTCCAAATATCGGAAAAATTCTTCATGACGGCTTCTTGAATGAAGGGAAAGAGATTGGACGCTACCTCTTCATTGCCTCACAAGGTTCTGATGTCATCGGTGTTGTTGATTTTAAAACGAAGTCTTTAGTAACAAAAATCTATACCGGTCCTTCTGCTAAACCGCACCCGGGTCAAGGATCTTCTTGGTTTCATGAAGGGTTGGGACAGCAATTGGGTGCTACAGTTAACATGAACTTGGGACAGGTCACCATTTGGGATGATAATTTTGATGTTATTCGTCAAATTCCTATTGGCGGCGGCGGTCTCTTTATTGGTACATCAGAGCATACGCCGTTTCTTTGGGCAGACAATGTACTCGGTGGTGAAGCTAACTGGAATAAAGTACACCTCATTAACAAGCAGACACTTGAATTGGATCGTATTATTACTGTTGGTAAAAAACAGGGTACCGTCATAGATCCGGTCACTCATAAAGTGCTGTATAAGTGGAATGTACCGACAGTTAAAGATGCTAAAGGAAAAGCCATTACACCGCGTATCTTACATGCTGAACCGGCAAACCACGGTCACTGGACCATGATTTCTGAGTGGAATGCAGGACGTATCGGTATTTATGAAGCAAAAACCGGTAAGTTTGTGAAGTATATTGAAGGATTAACTACTCCGACATTTACCTACTCAATTGAGCACAGACAAACCATTCCGGGTGCCTAAGCATCAGTTCTCCTCTTTCGGGGAGCAACTTCTTTAAAATCTACATGTAACACTAAAATTCCACTAAAAAAAATGCCCTTTTCAAGACGATGATAATCTTGCTAAAATCCCTGATTTATGGACTTTGTAAGCTGTAATTCAAGTATATTTTCGGTAGAATATTGAAACTAACAAAAAGAAAAGTCATGACAAAAAAGATTTTTTTACTCTCTGTTTTATGGTCTCTTCTACCGGCACAGGACCTTGAAGGCAAAAAGGTTTTTGAAACCTATTGCTGGGGATGTCATCATCAAAGTGCCGTTGCGTTTGGACCCTCGTTTGCACAAATTGCTCAAAAACGTACCTTTGAAGCGATTGAGGCCTATATTTTAGATCCTAAAGCCATGTACAAAGTATTTGGTCATAAGCGCTCTGTTATGCCCAAACTAGACCTTACTGATAGTGAAAGAGCGCGCATTGCCCACTATATTCTTTCATTTAAAAAGGATCACTGATGTTTCGTCTCACTAATCTTATTGCCTCGGTGGTTGAAAATAAACCTGAGCGTACCTTAAATGGTGCTATTGCTATTTGGAATTTTACCAATCGCTGCAACCTCTCATGCATGCACTGTTACTCCAAATCAGGTTTGGATGAGGTAGATACCCTGACAACGCAACAGATTAAAAAAACTATTTTGCAAATGAAAGAAAACGGCATAAAATTTATTATTTTATCCGGGGGAGAGCCGCTAACACGCAAAGATATTTTTGACATTGCCGATTTTTGCAAGGAGCATGGTATTATTACCTACCTCTCTAGCAACGGACTCTATTTTACAAACAAGAATATTCAACGCATTGTCGATACTTTCAACTATGTCGGAGTCAGCATTGACGGCGATGAGACGACACACGACTATTTTCGAGGATTAAAAGGTGCCTTTAAAGAGTCTCTTAACGCTATACTCCTTGCCAATAAGGCGGGAGCCAAAGTAGGTATTCGTTTCACAATGACTCAAGAGACTATTGGCTCATTAGCTTATATTTTCGACCTGGTCGAACAGCATCATATTTCAAAGGTCTATATCTCTCATCTCGTCTATTCCGGTCGTGGACTTGATAATTTAAAAATGGATCTAAGCAAAGCGCAACGTCGTAACGCCGTTGACTTTATCTTAAATAAAGCTTTTCAATACTATCAAGAAGGGCGTGATATTGAGATTGTAACAGGCAATATGGAACAAGATGCCATTCTCTTTCTTAAGCGCTTTGCACAACACTACCCCAATTTAAAGGAACAGAT
>JAJRVF010000110.1 GCA_024277395.1 Campylobacterales bacterium | reverse complement strand
ACAAATCCACGTCACCGGCGAAGGGAGTTTTAAAAGTATTATAGCACTCATGCAGTACATTGACAGTCTCAATGTCCTCATGCGTACCAAGACCCTCACCATTGCCATTGATGAGAGTAATGCTACCCGTTTTGATATGAATCTTTCACACTACGGGGTAGAGCTATGAACTATATTGTTATGGCATTACTGGTACTTTTTTCGCTACACTCAAGTGCCGCTGATCTCGACGTTACTCCTATTGTATCCAAAATAGAGACATTAAAACAGAATAAAAAAACCTCGCCTGTCGTGGACTATAATGTTTTTGACCCGTTTGCCAAAGCAAAGCCGCTATTGGCACAACAAAAGCAGCATCCTATAACAAAAAAAAGAGTTCGGCCGATTGTAGTTCAGACCATATTAAATCGTCGTGCCCTTATTGACGGAAAATGGTATAGCAAGGGAGATCGTATTGAAGGCAGTACTATTATTGCTCTCAAACAACACCATATTGTTGTTGCCAAAGGCGACAAAACTGTTACGATTCCGCTTAAAACAGGTAAACGTATTATTACGACCAAGGAACCAAGCCGATGAAGTTGCTTCTAGCCCTTTTTTTCAGTGTTACCCTTCTTGTAGCATCTCGCCACTCGTGTGACGAAACGCTCTTCACCTTCGATGTTACACCGCAAAGCGGCACGGTACGTATTATTGATATTGTCGAAAATGTAGCGCATGAGTGTCATTTTTCTGTGAGAATTGCCGACGACGAGGCAAAAAAAGTACTCAATATGCCCCTGTTTCTGGTTCATATTAAAGATTACACCTTAGACAATATCTTCGACTTTCTCTTTACGCAGCACAATATGTTTTATACTTTTGATGAGCATAAAAATGTCTTGACTCTCTCTTACCTTCAAACCCGTTCTTTTATTATTGACTATGTCAATTTGACAGAACACTCAACCGACTCAACGAAAACTATTACCGTAGGAACGGCCTCGACAAGTAATGCCAACAGCAGTAATTACGGAGCACAAGGATCCCGTACCAACAATATACAGCAACGTTCGAGTAATGCTGATTATACAACGGTTATCTCTAAGTCAAAATTTGAGTTTTGGGACAAGCTCAGCAATGAAATTGACACCATACTCTCACGAGACGGTGATCACATGCAAATTGAGAGCAAATCAATCATTAACCGTGAAGCCGGCATTGTCACCATTACCGGAACCAAAGGGCAAATTGATCGGGTTAGCAGCTATTTAAACAGAATCAAAGATCGCCTGCATCAACAGGTCATGCTCGAGACCAAAGTATTTGAACTGCGCTATAGCAACAAAGAGAGCACCGGTGTGGATTGGAGCAAGTTCAACCTCTCGCTCAAAGGTGATACTCAAAACCTCTTTACCAACAGTGCCAACGAATCGAGCTACTCTTTGAGCTACCAGTTCTCTATGGACGGACTCATCGATTTTTTAAATCAGTACGGTCATTTAAGTGTACTTTCAACCCCTAAAATTTTAACGCTGAACAATCAGCCTGCTGTCATTAATGTCGGTAACCAGATCAACTATCGTTATGAAACCGGCAGTGTCAGTGCGACTAATGTCGGGGCATCAACAACCAATACCTACTTAATGAGCTCTGTGTTTGTCGGACTTACACTCAATATTGTTCCCGAAATTACCGATGACGGTTTTGTTATTTTACGTATTAACCCCGTCATTAGCGAGGAGCTTGATGATAGCGATCGTCTCAACGATGACACTCCGAGCATCGGTGTCGATGCCAACGGCATTCGTGTGATGCCGCCCGATATTAAGATTAAACAACTCTCTTCCATTGTCAAGGCTAAAAACGGCAGCCGTGTGGTTATTGGCGGGCTGATTTCAACCACCAAACAAAACATTGACTCCTCCATTCCGCTATTAAGTGCCATTCCCCTTGTCGGGGGACTGTTTCAGCACAACAGCAAAGAGAGTTTTAAAACTGAACTCATTATTGTTGTGACTCCCAAAATTATTGACTATAACAACTTTCCTTCTATTGAAAATGTTGAACAACTGCTTGAAGGATCACCCCATGAGTAACTTCAAAAAAGCATCAAAAATCTTTGATACAACGTTCGATACGCAGGAGTACTTTGAGAGCATGAGTGCCGAATTTTCCAAAAATTCCCTTATTGAGAGTATTCAAGCGCATCAAACACCCCTGCTCTTTTTGCTTGGTGAGCCCGGTGTCGGAAAAACCTATCTGCTCCATCTCATTTGTGAACATTTTACGACAAAAAAGATCATCTTCGCAAGCGATCCGTTTCATACTCCCGAAGCATTTTTACATTTTTTGCTTCAAGAGAGTGACATTCGCAGTGATGCTCCTTTAAGTGAGTTAAAAGCCGCTGCAACAGCTCTGTTTCAAAAGCAGCGTGATCATCTTATTATTGTCGATGAAGCCCAACTGCTTGATACGAGTGTTTTAGAATTTATCCGACTGCTTTGCGATAGCGGAAGCTTCTATTTTCTACTCTCATTACACAAAGATGAAGGGATGAATCTGGTGAAAAAACGCCATTTTGCTTCACGAAATCATCGTGTTGTCACGCTTGGAACACTCCACATCAATGAAATTCAAAAATATATTGAAGCACAACTGCTTGCCCATTCACTCGGCCACTTAAATGAACTGTTTCGCAACAGACAGATCGCGGCCATTGAGAAATTTTCAAACGGTAATTTCAGAGTGCTCAAACAGATGTTAAAACATATCTTTTCTATCATGGATTATGCCAAAAGTCACGGTCACCATCGCTATACTACGGCAACACCTTGTGTAATAACTATGGCGGCGATCGATTTAGGAATTATTGATGCATAACAGCTTTGAGACACTTCAAAAACGATGTCGCAAGTATCGTATGCGGCGTCTCATCACTAAAAGCACACTGCTGTTACTGCCTGTCGGAGCACTCCTGATAGGCGGTTATTTTTATATGCGGCATGCTGATTCGACAACACCGGCACATAACGTTGCCACTCTCAATAAACCCGCTGAAACCGCAACCAAAGCCTTAGCAATCGAACCTGAAACAACACAACATCCCCATACCTTCGGAAAAGAGACTCAAAGCAGACCGAAAGAGCCCCAAAGTGTAGCCAAAGACGTTAACTATAATATACATGTAGATGCCGATTATATACCGTCTCATCCGGCGGTTGTGACACCAAAAACGACACCGCCTTCTCAAGAGGTCGCTGCTTCAAAAAAAGCAGCCTACGCCACCGACAAAGCGTCCCAAACAGCCCTCGCACCCCAAAATACCAAAGTGCCGCCGCCCTCACTCTCCATGTCGCTCAAGCAGGTAACATCGGTTGAAGAGATGCAACGCCTCTACCACAAAGAACCCCGCTATGAGCAAGCCTTGAAAATTGCGCAGACATACTACAATGATGCACGCTATTTTCAAGCATCACTCTGGGCAAAAAAAGCCAATATATTGGATCGTGAACGTGACGGTGCATGGATTCTCTATGCTAAATCAGAATATGCCAAAGGGCACCGACAGCGTGCCATTGAAATTTTAAAACTCTATCTTGCCAACGCCCACTCTAACGAAGGCGACGCCCTGCTGCGCCACTGGATGAAAGGAATGTAAAGATGAAAGCAATCTTCATAGGAACACTTGCAGCTGCCATAGCCTCTGCTACGCCATACACGGAATTTTCCCAAGCATACAAACAAAAAGATTATGAAAAGGCGTGTCAAATTGGAAAAAGCATTTTTACACACGAACGTGATGAAAAATTTCTATCACTTATGGGCTATGCCTGTCTGCAAGCAGACTATATTGATACCCTTGCCATCATTCAAAGCCGACTCAGAAACTCTAAAGCATCTCGGGAAAATGCCGCAATATTTACATCGGTTTTATTGCAGAAGCGGCTTATTTATCAATTTATGTATGATAATATTGATATCTCGAGTTTTACACTGCCCATTAGCGATCATCCGCTCTCATACGCTTTTGTCGCCCTACGAGACGGAAATTTTACATGTATTTCCCAGAGACCGAAAATTATTGAATTTTACAGGCACAACACCCGATACAAACTCTACATTGACCGACAAAACCGGGGCAGAGTCACCATTGAAGCGACCGATGCCAAAAACCATACCACCCTCCACAGGTACCTGTAATGATAAAACAAGTTGTACGCCTCGGCGATCTATTAATTGATAAAGGGCTCATAACCCAAGATCAGCTTATGCATGTGCTCTCCCTGCAAAAAGAGTCCAATTTTACCAAAAAACTGGGAGAGCTGCTCATTCAAGAAGGGTATGTCACCTATAAAGAGATTGCCCGTGAGCTCTCCTCACAGCTTAACATCGAGTTTATTGATATTTACGGTGAAGAGCTCGACTTTAAGCTTATCTCCCGCTACCCCATGCATGTTCTTGAAAATGCCGAAGCCATTCCGCTGCGAGAAGATGACGAGTATATCTATATTGCCACATCGAACCCGCTGAACTATGATGCCCTCGAAGCACTGGAACATATTGTCATCTCCAAACCCATAAAGCTCTTGTTGGCACTTGATGAGGACGTTCGCAATATCTTTCAACGTATTGAGATTATTCAAAATACCAAAACCATTGCCGAAGAGGTCAAGCGCGAAATTTCCGATGAAGCCTACAAAAGTGATAATGATGAGAGTGCAGTAATGCGACTGATTACACTGATTATTAAAGACGCCATCATACGTAATGCGAGTGATATCCATATAGAACCCGATGCACACGAGGTATCGGTACGTTGTCGTGTTGACGGAATTTTACATGAAATTTTTGTCTTTGAACTGGCCATCTACAACGCCATTGCTTCGCGCATTAAGATTTTAGGAAACTTAGATATTTCCGAGCGGCGCAAAGCACAAGACGGACGTTTTTCTATGGAGATAGACAAAGGCCTTTATGATTTTCGTCTCTCGACGACACCAACTTTTTTCGGTGAATCTATTGTCATGCGAATCTTGGATCAGCAAAAAATCTTACTCAAACTCATCGACTTGGGTCTTGAAGATGAAAACCTCAGTGTCTTTGAAAACATCATCAACTCCCCCTTCGGCATTGTCCTTATTACCGGACCCACCGGCAGCGGCAAGACCACGACACTCTATGCCGCACTCAATGAAATTAAGAGTTTGGAAAATAAAATTTTAACTGTTGAAGACCCTATTGAATACCAATTGCCCTTGGTCCAACAAGTACAGGTCAATGAAAAAGTCGGATTTGGTTTTTTTGCCGCACTTAAATCATTTTTGCGTCAAGACCCCGATGTCATCATGGTGGGAGAGATTCGAGATATGGAGACACTCAACGCCGCCGCACAGGCTTCATTAACGGGTCACTTGGTATTTTCAACGCTGCATACCAACGATGCGCCAAGTGCCATCAGCCGCATGGTGCAGATGGGTCTGGAACCCTACCTTATTGCCGACTCCCTGCTTGCCGTAGTGGCGCAGCGGCTGGTACGAAAAAATTGTGAATACTGCAAAGTTGAGTATAAACCGCACAAAAATCTTTTAGCCAAAGTAGCGCCTTATGTCAGCACCGCCCCTCTTTTTTACAAAGGTAAAGGCTGTCCCAAATGTAATATGAGTGGCTATAGCGGGCGGTTGATGATTGTAGAAATATTGCAAATCAGTGATACCGTTTCGTTGATGATCTCTAACAATGCAAGCAAATTTGAAATTGCCAAGACGGCACAAGAAGAGGGGATGTTTACCCCTATGGTTGCCGACGGGGTAAAAAAAGCACTCCAGGGCATCATTCCTCTTGAAGAGGTGATGCGTGTCACCAAAGGCTAAAGCGTGAAATTTTTTGAGATCTACTATCGGCACGGCAAACACAAAAGCACTCTTGTGCTTGAGACTTCCAACAAACTCGATGCTATGCGGGAGTTTCAAAAAATGGAGATGGGCGTTATGGTTTCGATTAAAGAGATCTCCGAACCGCTGAAGATGAGGTTTGACAAGCTCATAAAACAGCAGAAAAATCCCATTAAAAAGAGACGTGTTCCCATTGAGAGCTATATTGCCGCACTGCGTCAACTTGCCGTGATGCTCGATGCCGGTATGCCCATTAACGTCTCTCTTACAGAAGTCAATAAAGCAACCAAAGAGCCCATGCTCAAAGCCATTCTACACAAAGCAATCGAAGATATTGAAGGCGGCATAAGCCTTACAGATGCTCTAAAACCCTACACATATCAGCTTGGGAACCTCTCTGTTTCCATGATCCATTTGGGTGAACAGACCGGAACACTTTCAGAATCCATTACAAGACTTTCGGAGATTTTGCAAAATATTCATGACAATCGCGTCAAACTCCAAAAAGCGACTCGGTATCCGCTTATTACCATTGTTGCCATGATGATAGCGTTTACTATTGTCATTATTTTTGTTGTACCGCAGTTTGAAGAGCTCTTCCGTGAGAGCAATGCCGAGCTGCCCTTTCCAACGCTGCTGCTGCTATGGACAGAGAATGCGCTAACCCACTACGGTCCTTACATTGTTGCTGCCGCCGTTCTACTGGCAGGACTCTACTCCTATTTTTACCAAAAAAATGCCGCATTGGCTCTAAAGAGTGACCAACTGCTCCTTAAAATCTACATTGTCGGTGCCGTTACCCGCTACGCCATGCTCGGACGTTTTGTCTATATTTTCAATGTGCTCGTTCATGCCGGTATTCCCATTGTCGATGCACTCAAAGCAGCCGTAGGTGTTGTGGAGAACCGTTATATGAAACAGCAGTTTTCCAAAATTACCGAAGCTGTTGAAGAGGGACGCTCCCTGCACAGCGGTTTTGAATCATCCAACTTTTTTGAGAGCATGATACTGCAGATGCTCAAAGCGGGTGAAGATGCCGGCGCTCTCAATACCATGCTTGAGAAAATCACCAAATACTATAATGATAAATATGATAACATCATTGACAATGTCTCTTCCATGATCGAACCCATTCTTATTGCCGCTATTGCAGGCTTTGTGCTGGTACTGGCATTGGGTATCTTTTTGCCAATGTGGACCATGGCTGAAGCGATGGGGATGTAATTTACATGTATTTTTTTCAAAGGATCTGCTGTGGAATATGAGACCGGAACCATCACCGTAGCAGTCATCTCGACAATTATTTTAGGCTTTGCGTTGTGGATTATTCATAAGATCAATGAGATTT
>JAJRVF010000006.1 GCA_024277395.1 Campylobacterales bacterium | reverse complement strand
TGATATTGCTGCTCAGGGAAGTTTTCTTGCGACCATTTTGCCTTCGTTAGGAAAAGCCGCACTGTTTAGCGTTACCAAAAAAGAGCTGCTTTACAGAGTAGGTCGTCATCATGGCGATATTGAGAGTCTTGCTATTGGGCCGAATACCCGTTATCTGGCTACCGGCGGTCAAGACGGCAAGACCTTTGTTTGGGCACTGAAAACGGCACGTCTGGCCTTTACCCTTCCGCCGCATGCGGACTATGTCACAGTTATCGCTTTTAGTGACAGCGGACAGTTTGTTGCAACGGGAAGTTATGACCGCAACATTCATCTGCAAAATTTGGCGACCATGAAGACGCCGCTGAAGCTTCGCGGTCGTAATGCGGCGGTGATGAACATCCTGTTTTTGCCTCGTATGCGGCTGCTTTCTACCGATAAAGAAGGAAAACTTATTGTATGGGATATAATGCAGAGCAGTGTTGTGGCACGACTCCCAAAAATGAGTGATGACATTACAGCAGTAGCATTAAGTGATGACAAACGATTTCTTTTTGTCGGCACGAAACTCGGCTATGTTTCACTCTATGATTTAGAAGAATATAAGCAGTTGAAGCAGCGCTACATGAAACTGAGTGAGAGTATTACGGCCTTGGAATATGTTGGCACAAATCACCATTTAGCTATTGGAACGGCTGAGGGAAATGTCTATATATATGCACTCTTCGGAGATGAGGAGTATCTTAACACCTTGGTTGCAAATCGTGCCTACAAAGAGCTGTATGAGAAGGTAGAGGGGAATCCGATGTTGGCTTATTCCCAAAGCTATCAGAGTGTTGAGTCCATCTGGGACAAGACCGTACTTCAGGCAAAAAAATTTATGGAGAAGGGCAACCGGAATAATACCAAGGCACTGTTTGCTCCGTTTTCAGAAATACCAAAAAAAAAGAGTTATATTACGATATTTCTAGCAAATTTTGAAAAATTCGACCAGTTTAAATCCCATATTCAAAATAAAAAGTACCCCTTGGCATATACAATGGCACATCAATATCCGGAGTTTCGAGAGTCTCAAATATTTCAGCAGCTTGAGCGTCACTGGAAGCAACTGTTTTTAGAGGCACAAAAACTGATTTTGCAAAAAGGCGGCGAGGAGCGTGCGCGGCAGATTTTGGCTCCGTTTCGAGGTATTTCGGAAAAAGCACCGTGCATACAGCAGCTTTTTTCAGAGCAGAAGATGTATCTTTACTTTAAGAAGCTTGTGGCGACAAAAGAGTTTAAAAAAATATTTGAAATGCTTAAAGTACACCCGTTTTTAAAAGAGTTTTCAGAGTATGAAAGCATAATGAATTATGCGGATTCACTCTATGTAAAAATGCATGAGAAATTCAATAATCGTGAATACCAGAAAGCACATCGGCTGTGTGAAGTCCTTGCAGATTTTCCGGACTATAGTGAAGAAGCTAAAGAGATGATCGAATCTATTAAAGCATACCGACTCTTTTACGATGCCGTAGAAAGCAATAACCTCTCCAACGCTTTTTCTTATATGAGTAGTTTTCCGCTGCTCTATGATACGGATGAGGGAAGGAGGCTTGAAAATCAATGGAATCAGCAGGTAGATATTGCATTGAAATATGCTTCTAAAGGTGATGCACTAGGCGTACAAGCCGCGCTGGAGTCATATATGACCATTGATGTCAAAAAAGAGGCTGTTGCAACATTGTTTCAACAGTGCTATATAAAGCAGCTTGAAAAACTTCTCAATGAGTCTGCCGCAGTAAACATTATTGAAGAGGGCATTCGAAACTATGTCAATATTTTTGGTCTGGATGATATGATCGAGCTGTTGTACATGCAGTGGAGTCAAAAAACGACACCCGGATTTGATATGGAGACACTCTCTAAAGGTTCAGTGTCACAATGGAGTCATTCCTGTATCGTGATGAATATTGCCAATCCATAGAAATACATGTAAATTAAAAAATTGTTTTTTTTTGAGTTAATTGAAAAATAATAGCAAACACTGTACAATCAGTCAGAATAATATAGCGGCGGCTATTGACATCAAGGAGTGTTCCCATGAGAAAAGAGGAAGAGATTGTTTGTCAAGTTGATGAACAAAAAATGGAACTGCCGGTAAAAACCACAGCCGAAATGATCTGGTTGGAAGTGAAAGATCTGATACGCAAAGCCAAGGAGAGCTACGGAACTATCCGCAGGTTCATGAAAGAGAAAGAGTCGGCTCCTCAAAGCAAGGTAGTTCTCCCAAAGGAGGTGGCTGTACTCAATTTGCAAGTCGGTGAGAAGGTTCAGGTGAAGTCTGCCGAAGAGATACGCCAAACACTTGATGAGGAAGGAAAACTGCAAGGATGTGCGTTTACCAAAGAGATGTGGCCGTACTGCGGCAAAGAGGTGGTGGTTTTCAAAAGAGTTGATACGTTTTTAAACGAAACAAACAACAAAATACAAAAAATCAGCAACACGGTACTTATAGAAAATGCCTTTTGCGGCGGTGAACGCAGTTTTGGCGAGGT
>JAJRVF010000109.1 GCA_024277395.1 Campylobacterales bacterium | reverse complement strand
TGACGCCGCTTAAAGTGGAGATTCCTCCCCCTAACAGTATCTCGTTTAGCATCTCGTATCCTCTTCATTGCATAGCACCGCCCTGGCGTTAACAGCAGATCACATTCAATATCAAAATCATCACATATCGCTTCTTTGCTGTAGCACTGTTCTGATTGTATAAAAATAGTAAAGGGTCTCTTTTTTAATGTGGGAAAGAAACGATCATACATCCCTTTTCCAAAACCTATTCGTTTGCCATTGGCATCAACACCAATCGCAGGTACAATTGCAATATCAATATTTTTTATAGTTCTTGTTGTATTTCCACTCTCAAAAAGACCAAAAGCCTTACTTTTAAGCGGTAATCTAAATGGTACCATCTTGAAACTTTCACCCACCATAAACGGTAAATAAACATGCATCTTTTTTCGTGAACGTTTCACACTCTCCCGTATATCAGCCTCAAAAGGAAGCGGCCAGTAAAAGAGTATGGAATTTACATGTAAATTACCAAGTAGGGCTGCTAAAGCATTATTAATCCGATAATCCCGATAGCGCTTATTGTGAGAAGGGAGTGCATGGAGTTTTTTAAGACAATATTGTCGAAATTCCGCTTTCATCAAAATTCTTTCGATATAATTTCTCATATTTTATCTACTAAAAGGTTTTCTATGCTTAGAAGAGCCCTATTATGCTCAACACTCTCACTGCTCTTTCTCAGTGGCTGCAGCGATACTAAAAAAGAGGAGCACTCAGCAACACAAGAGATGAATAAAATGGTAGATCAAAACAGTTTCGAGTTGCAAAGTCTTGACGGTGAGACGTTTACAGTGACCAAAGAGGCAAACAATTTTATACTGCAAGGAGCTGGGAGTAAAGTGGTATTGTTTAATGTTTTTGGAACATGGTGTCCGCCATGTCGTGCCGAAGCACCGCATTTGACACGGCTTCAAAAAAAATATAATGACACTTTTAAAATTGTGGCGGTTCCCGTTGATGAGGATCCAAGCAACGCGACGCTTCAAGAGTGGAAGCAGACCTATGGAGCCGACTATAGTATTGTCAACTCCAAAGACAACAGAGCGCTGGCCAATGCTTTGGCTGCGTCCGTCAATGCCGGTCAAGGATTTCCTATTCCGCTTATGTTAATGTTTAAAGACGGTCAATATGTAACCCATTATGTCGGTGCCATTCCTGAAGAGATGATTGAGAGTGATATTAAATATGCGCTAGGAAACTAGATGTTTGGCTTTATTAACAAAGGACTGGGCAAAACGGCAGAAGCAATTAAACATATTGTGCCGAAAAAAAAACTTAAAATTTCCAAAGATGAGCTTGAAGACATTTTGTTGGAAACCGATGTCGAGTATGAGCTTGTAGAAGTTATTTTACGCGAAATTTATACCGACGAGGTGAGTCGTGAGCAGTTGGAATCCAAACTGTTAACGGCGCTTGCCTACTCTGACTACAAAGAACCTGAGAATATCTCTTCACCTTGTGTTGATCTTGTAATCGGTGTTAACGGTGCGGGTAAAACTACTACCATTGCCAAACTTGCAGCACGATATAAGAATCAGGGTGATCAGGTAATTTTCGGTGCTTCCGATACCTTTCGTGCTGCGGCAATCGAGCAGTTGGATCAGTGGGCCAAACGTTTGGATGTTCCCATTGTCTCTTCAAAGCAAGGTCATGACCCTTCAGCTGTCGCCTATGATGCTATTGAGTCGGCAAAAGCCAAAGGATTTGAGCATGTAATTATTGATACGGCAGGACGGCTGCATACGCAGACCAATCTTGCCAATGAACTTAAAAAAATAGTCCGTATTTGTGATAAAGCACACAGTGGTGCCCCGCACCGAAAGATTTTGGTACTTGACGGCACTCAAGGCAGTTCGGCTATTGCGCAAGCCAAAGCATTTCATGAGATGATTGATATTGATGCTATTATTATCACCAAACTAGACGGCACCGCGCGCGGAGGCTCACTTTTTAGTATTGCCTATGAGCTCAAAATTCCCATTCTTTACATTGGAGTGGGCGAACAGCCCGAACATCTGCTGGTGTTTGATAAGTACGAATTTGTTTCGGGTCTGCTCGACATAATCTATTTTGATGAGGAGGAGACTGCTGCGGACATGGCGGAGCAGGATGAAAACGGTATGCAACACCTGAGTTTTGAAGAGAAAATGAAACGCTTGAACCAACGTATTCACAATGATGGATTTGATCTGCTCTCAAAACATTTTGTACGCGAACAGAGCACATGGAATGAGTATCGCTTTGCTAAAAATGAGAATACCGGAGTGTATGAGATACTTGAGCGTGACGGCAGCGTTTTACGCTCATATAACATTGATGAACTCTAAACATGGCTAAAAAAAAATCAACCCTTTTTGAGTGTCAACATTGCGGTTTTACCTCGGTAAAATGGATGGGAAAATGTACCAGCTGCGGTGCATGGGACTCACTGGTAGAGCTTAGTGAGAGCCAACAGGAGGTCTTAAAAGAGACTCTCTCTTCGGCCATAGACGGCAGTACGAAAGCCCAGCGCATTGTTGACATCAACGAAGATGACATAACCCGATTCTCAAGCAACGATATTGAGCTGGACCTCGTTCTCGGCGGTGGCGTTGTACCCGGTTCTATGACGCTTATTGGCGGAAGCCCGGGTGTCGGAAAATCCACCTTGCTGCTGAAAATCGGTGCCAACATTGCCGACACGGGACGCAAAGTACTCTATGTAACGGGCGAGGAGTCCAAGGGACAAGTCAAGTTGCGTGCCAACCGGCTCCATGCGAATGCCCAAGAGCTTTATCTTTTGAGTGAGATTAAACTTCAAGAGGTGATGGCGGCGCTGCATCATGAGAATTATGAGTGTCTCATTATTGACTCCATTCAAACGCTCTACTCCGAAGCCATCAGTTCGGCCCCGGGTTCGGTAACGCAGGTGCGTCAGATCACATTTGAGCTGATGCGCATTGCAAAAGAGCGTCAGATTGCCGTCTTTATTATTGGCCATATTACCAAGGAGGGCTCGATTGCAGGGCCTAGAGTGCTTGAGCATATGGTCGATACCGTACTCTACTTTGAAGGAGACAGCTCCCAAGAGCTTCGGATATTACGTGGATTTAAAAACCGCTTTGGGCCTACCAGTGAGATCGGTGTTTTTGAGATGAAAGAGGAGGGACTTATTTCGGCAAAAGATATCGCCTCTCGTTTTTTTGACAGAAGCAGAGCCCAAAGCGGTTCGGCCCTCAGTGTTGTGATGGAAGGATCACGACCGCTTATTTTGGAAGTACAGGCTCTGGTGAGTGAGTCGCACACCGCTAACTCCAAGCGCTCCTCTACCGGGTTTGACATCAACCGACTAACCATGCTCTTGGCACTGCTGGAGCGGAAATTGGAGCTTCCGCTGAATCATTATGATGTCTTTGTCAACATTACCGGCGGTATTAAAATCAATGAGACATCGGCAGACTTGGCTGTTTTGGCTGCTATCATCAGCAGTTTTCGTGACCGGAGCATCTCAAAAGAGACGGTGTTTATCGGCGAGGTTTCTTTAGTGGGCGATGTCATAGAAGTCTTTAGCTTGGATCAACGACTTAAAGAGGCCTCGCTTCAAGGTATTACAAAAGTGCTGACATCCAAAAAGCCAAAAGAGTGTTATGGGTTAAAATGCTACAGTGTTGATGAAGTTACAAAGTTGATTGCGTGGATGTAATCTCTTTGTAATCAATTTACATGTAAAATTTCGTTACACTATTTACAAACAAGGGTATCGTATAATGTCTATCTGTTCTATTGATGCGGAGTATCGCGCGGAAGAGCGCTATTGCAAACTTTCACTAGCTTACTCCAGTGATGAAGAGTACCAAAAAATCAATGATGCCGTCGAAGAGATGACTGCTTTGTGTGATCTGACACCTCACATGTACACCAGCAATATCGCTAACGGCAGAAACGTACTGGTGATTGAGTATCACGACGATAATGATCGTGAAGCAGGCAAAGTTTTTGATAGGATTATGAAAAAACTCAATATCACTTCGTGTGATTAAAAAAAGTCTTTTAAAAAGATTATTTTGTCTCTTTAGTGTGCTACAATAATGTAATTTTAGCTACTGAGGTGACCCCACTATGAAACTTGCCAAATATGCCGAAGGCAATGCACTCTTTCAGCGTGCCTATTTTAAAAAACATGAAGAAGATCTGTTGAACCTGGTTGAAAACGGACAGCATCCCAAGGCACTCTTTATTGGCTGTTCTGATTCTCGCGTCATTCCTGATCTCATGGTACAAACCAAGCCGGGTGACCTTTTTGTCATTCGCAATGTCGGTAATTTTGTACCTCCGTATAAACCCGATGAAGATTTTCATGCTACCGCTTCGGGCATAGAGTATGCTGTCTCGGTTTTGAAAGTTTCTGAGATTATTATTTGCGGGCACAGTCATTGCGGGGCGTGTAAAGCACTGTACGAACCGATTTCCGATCCATCATTAATTCATACGAAAAAGTGGCTGCAGCTGGGTGAAAAAGCCAAATCCATGGCACTGCTCACCCATGGCAAAGACGGCGATCAAGAGGCGCTGTTGCGCGTCACCGAAAAACTCTCTATCGTCTCTCAGATTGACAACCTGCTCACCTACCCCTATATCAAAAAACGTTTGGATGATGAAAATCTCTACATTCACGGATGGTACTACAATATTGAAGACGGCAGCATTGAGTATTATGATCCGGAGCATTATGAGTTTAAACCGCTGGTCTGATCCTTTAGTACCCCATATATAAAAACAGAGCTGAAAGAAAATAGTTGGTTACAAACAGTGCAACGGCCGAGTAGACAACAGCACTGATGGTCGCTTGCCCTACTCCTCTGGCACCGCCTGAAGAGTTATAACCGATGTAACTACCGATGGTGCTGACAATAAAACCGAATACGGCTGCTTTAACAATGCCCGTTGCAATATCGCTAAATTCTCCCAAACGCATAATGGTATCTTGATAGCCGTGGGCATTAACACCCAATACCGAGGTCGCGACAAAATAAGCACTGCCGATAGCAACAATATCAAACCATAGTACTAAAATGGGGAGGGAGATGGTAGTGGCAACAATGCGCGGCACAATAAGGTACTGCTTCGAGTCAACACCCAATATGTCGATAGCATCAATCTGTTCAGTAACTCGCATGGTTCCCAGCTCTGCCGCCATGGCACTTACTGAACGTGAAATAAGCATTAAGGTAGCAAAGACCGGTCCGAGCTCTTTAGTGATGGAGATAAAAACCGTATAGCCAATAAAGGTTTCGACGCCAAAATCATGAAATCCGTTATAGAGCTGAATGGTGACGACCATACCGGTAAAAATCGCTGTCAACGTCACCACACCTAATGTACCAAACCCGATGGTGTCGAGTTGCACAAAAAGCAGTTTCAAACGTCGCCAAAACAGAAGCAGTTTGGGAAACAATCTGATTTGAAACAGTAAAAAGGCGCCAAAACCAATACTTTGATTATATGCAGAGAGAACCGGTCGTCCAAAAAAACTTAAAGTGCTTTCAATCATGTAATGTATTCCTTTGTATTGCCGATATTATAACAACTAAGCAGAAATTATCCCCTGAAACCGTAAAGGCGGTCAGGAACTAAAACTGCTACAATAACATTATTACATTAAAAACAAGGAAGTATCATGGCTGAAGAGGAAACCCAAGAAGTACAAGAGAGCAGTACTCCACAGAAGAAGTCGTCGAGTTCACTCATGCTCATTATTGTCATTGTGATGCTGATTTTAGTGATTTTAGTCGGAGCGGTAGCATTTATTTTAATGAGCGGCGGTGATGACGACAGTGCAGCGCGCAATGCACCGGAAATTCAAGAGAAGCAAGTCAATAGTATGCAGCGCTCTTCAGGAAACTCCGGCGGCAGTGTGCGACCCTTTACCGAAATTGGTTTGATGTTTCCCATGGATACTTTTACGGTCAATCTGCTTTCTGACAGCGGCAGACGCTATTTAAAAGTAGAGATGAATCTTGAGATTGACGGCGAAGAGCTTGCTGCAGAACTTGATAACAAAAAAGCGGTGATTCGCGACATTATCATTCGCCTTCTCTCCTCAAAGTCTTTAGATGAAATTTCAACCGCCAAAGGCAAAGACAAACTCAAAGAGCAGATCACCGATCAGCTCAACATGCGTTTACGTGACGGGCATATCAATAATGTCTATTTTACAGAATTTGTGATTCAGTAGGCATCACCCTTCTTCAAGCGAGCGCATCTGTTCGAGTTCTTCGATGAGCTCCAGGCACTCCGCTTCACTCATTTCACCGCTGTCAATTTCTGTCAGTGTGCTTTTAAACTCTTTTAAAATCATTTGCGCCTCTTTGAGATCATCGGTATCTTCTTGTGTTGCTTTCTTTTTGGCAATGAGATCATAGAGATAATCAATGTGGTCTTCTACATCGGCAATCACCTCCTCTTCAAGCAGTTTGTACAGTTGTTGTGCATGGGTCATAATGTTCCCTTTAAGCTGTAATTTTACTATAATACTTTAAAAATACATGTAAATGACGGATGGCAATGAATATTTATGCGGTGATCATCGGCACGGAAATTTTAAACGGAAGGCGACAAGACCGACATTTTGAGTTTCTTAAAAAGGCGC
>JAJRVF010000108.1 GCA_024277395.1 Campylobacterales bacterium | reverse complement strand
TAAGGTATGGTGCGCCCGGAGCGATTCGAACGCCCGACCGCTGGTACCGCAAACCAGTGCTCTATCCAGCTGAGCTACGAGCGCACACCATCTCTGAATTTGAGAGGCTGAAATTATACCTACATTTTCTTATGAAACTTTTAAAAAACAGGGATATTACCGGATCTTGTTGAGTTTTAGTACGAACTCCACCTCCGGCTTGGAAAGGCGCAGCTCTTTAGAGATGCCGGCAATATCAACCCCTTGCTGGTATAACGCTATAATACGCGCATCATCCATACCGCTTACGGAAGTCGGTAATGAGAGCTTTCTCATGCCCTCTTCGAGCGTTCGTATTTTATGCTCCGTCTCATCACGATGTTGCTGCAGTGCACTGCGAATATCATTCACGGAAGCAACAAGAGGCCTTGAGAGGTTTTCAACCCTTGCTTCAAGCTCATGAGCAATCTCATCATGATGCCTGTTCTCCTCAACTACAGGGGTGTCGTGAATATGACGGCTCAGCTTTTTTTCAAGAAGATACAGCTCTTTGTGAAGTGATTCAACTGCCATGGCAATACGGCGAATCTGTTGGGAATTCTGAACGTCCTTGCTGTAAATATAATAAATTAAAAACAGCAGTATCAAAGCGATCCCGATCAGTAGATATTCCAATCCTACCATTATTTTTTCTCTCGCATCTCTCGGATAAGCACCCGTTCACGCGCGGTCAGGTACGCTGCCCACTCTTTCTCGTCACGCTCATGTATTTTCGTGATTTTTGCAAGATCATTCGCTTCGGCCACAAAAAAGACAGCAATATCGTGCTTGGGGTGTACCGGCATCTCCACACGTCCGTAGTAGTGCTCCTTTACCGTTAAAAGCGGTTCTACCAGTTTAAAATAGCCATAACCGATGGAATCAATGACAGCACTGTGACGCAAAGCAATTCGTTGCGGCGTCTCATTTTTAATGAGTTGTTCCAAGTGATCAATTTTACGGTGTAATTCAACGATGAGGTTGAGCAGTACCGGATCACTCTCTGCTGTTTCACCACGTCCTTTAGCACGCTTAAGCCACTGCGTTATAGGGTCATCATCACTCTCACTAAGCTGATGGTATTCACGCGTGAAGCGTTCATGCTCACCCGCTACCAAATCGAACTCGATACTAATGGGTGCTTTGACCAGACGAACACTCACACCAGACTCCTATCGACAATAATCAGCAGTAAAAACATGAGACCCAAATAGCCGTTAATCGTAAAAAAAGCGCGATCAATTTTGGTAAAATCCCGGTGAACAAGTTGATGTTCATACCATAACATCACACCGCTGCACACTACTGCAAGCCATCCAAAAAGACCCAAATCGGCTTCAGCGGCAAAAAAAAGCCAAAAAAGAAGCGTCATGCTGTGAAATATGGCGGAGATAAACAATGTTGCCTCTGCTCCATAACGCGAAGGGATGGAAAAGAGTCCCTCGGCCTTGTCAAACTCTATATCTTGCAGTGAATAGAGCAGATCAAACCCTGCTACCCAAAAAAGAACGCCCAAACTTAAAAAAAGCGACCACATCGGAATTGCAGCTTGAACTGCCACCACACCGGCAATGGGTGCGAGCCCTAACGAAAGCCCTAAAACCAAATGGGCCAACTCGCTAAAGCGTTTGAAGTACGAGTAACTTGCCAGTACCAGAAGAATCGGTACCGAAAGGTAGAGTGCCAGCGTATTGATAAAATACGCCACGACAATAAAAAGCAGCCCATTGACAATCGTAAATAAAAGTATTGCATGAGCAGAAATGCGCCCGTCCACACTCGGACGTGATGCCGTGCGTGGATTCTGCGCATCGTAAACCCGATCGGCATAACGGTTAAGTCCCATGGCAAAATTTCGTGCGCTCACGGCAGCAAAGAGCCCTAAAAGCAGCAGTTCCCAACCGAACCATCCTTGTGCCGCTACAATCATGGCAATAAAAATAAAAGGAAGGGAGAATACGGTGTGCTGAAACATCACCAATTCGTTAAAATCTTTAAGTTTTTGAACGACTACTTGCAACGCTTTCCTTTGTCTCTAACTCGAAAATGTAGTAGTATTTTACCATGTTATTTTACGATATACTTCTTCCATGAAACAGATTGCAATAATTGGGCCCACAGCATCGGGAAAAAGTGATGTTGCTCTGGAGTTGGCTGTAAAGCATAATGCTTACATTCTTTCCATTGACTCTTTGAGCATCTACAAAGAGATCGATATTGCTTCTGCCAAACCTGCTGCAAAAACTCTTTTACATGTAAAACATTTTGGAATCAATACCCTGTATCTCAATGAACACTTTGATGTCACCACTTTTATTGAATACTACCGCCAAGCGCATCGTGAAGCTACGAAGCATGCCAAAAATCTTATTATTGTCGGAGGTACAAGCTTTTACCTTAAAAGTCTGCTGACCGGTATTTCGCCTCTGCCTGCTATTGATGATACCCTTAAATTACATGTAAAAACGCTGCTTCAGGATTTGCCCCGTGCTTATGAAGAGCTGCTAGATATTGATGCAGCGTATATGCAGCGTATCAGCCCTTTGGATCGTTACCGTATTGAGAAGACGCTCTTAATTTACAAAGCCTCGGGCATGGCTCCGTCACAATGGTTTGCAGAACATCCTGCCCAACCTGTTATTACCAATCTTCCGATCTTTGAAATTGAGATAAGCCGGGACGTATTGCGCGAACGCATTACACAGAGGACACATCACATGATACGCAAGGGTTTAATTGACGAAGTTGCACTGCTGGAGCAGAAGTATACGCGCACTCCTAATGCCATGAAGGCTATCGGTATTGCCGAAGTGCTTGAGTTTCTTGACGGTCACTGCTCCAAAGAGGTCTTGATAGAGAACATCATCACCCATACCGCACAACTCGCCAAACGCCAGCAGACATTTAACCGAAGTCAGTTTCAACAAAGATGGCTGTTTCCTTTAGAGCATATTATTGCCAAAGCCGCCATTTACATGTAGATTTTTACTGAAGCAACAGCGGCATCATTGCTGACATGATCCCGAGCATAATCATACCCATTACGGCAATATAGACCCAAACAACCCACTGGTGGTATCCGCCGACATAACGCATGGTCTCAATACGTTTGTCATCATCTGCAATGGTCGCCTCAATCTCTTCCTTCTTTTTCTTGTAGTCTTGATAAACAAAATAGGTAGCATACCCGCCGCTTAAAATCATCACCATCAAACCACCAAAGGGAATGGTCGCAGCAGCCATGGAGAGTATCAACAGTACCAATGCTGCCACATATTGCTTTCGATACAGTAAAAATAAAAAACCGCCGCCAAATGCCCACCAACTCCAATACCAGCGCATGGTATCGGCACCGTTATATTGAAATGCGGAAAATGCATCACGATACCATTGCGTCTTTTCCGGCTTGCCAATAAAGGCCTCTAACATTCGGTACTCGTAATCATTCTCATTCATGGATTCCCTTTACTTCATGAGATTCAGTGCATCTTGTGCCAGTCTTCCCCAGGCTGATTCCGCATCGGCTTCTACACTCTGTTTGTATGCCTCTTTTGCCGCCACTGTTTCGGCACTCTTTTGCAAGAGTGAACCCAATAGATATTTTTGCCGTGCTCGCTGTTGTGGGCCTATTTCTCTTTCATCCAGACTTTTGAGTATCTCAATGGCCTCATAGTGCTTATTGAGCTTCACCAGAGCCTCAGCCAAAGAGAATTCAATATAGGGTGTTTGGGTATAAGACGATCGTTTCTTTTGCAAATAGATTACTTTTTTGGCATAATTTTCTACCATAACATCATCTTTGTTCTGATTGCCCAAAGCCACCATTTGGGCATAGCGGTCAATATCATCAAAATCCAGACCAAACACATTCTCGATGGTTGTAATGGCCTGTATCATACCCTCACGATTATCCAGACGTTCGTTAGCATCAAAATTGATTCGGTAAACGGGGTTGTACTGCGCACTTTTTTCAAGCGCAATAAGAGACATAAGCTCTTTAGATGCATCCAACACATCCGTATAATTTCCTAATTTAAAATCTGCTTTAATGTAATGATACAGCCACTCAAGTCGCTGTGTCATCTCTTTGCTTTGAATATATTTTTTCGCTGTTTTTTTCGCTAGCTGATAGTCACCTGCCTCATAGGCACAAAAATAGATTTTATGATCCCACGCATCCGGCAGTGTGATGTCATAACGCTGAGACATGGCAACGGCATCTTTACATTCACCTCGGTTTAAATGCTCTTGCATCAATGCTGCTACCGCACCGTCTATCAGCGATTTCACATCATATGTTTGCGGATCGAGCTGCAAAAGCGCTTCTTGCAATGCTAAGACCTTGGCGTACGCTCCATTCTCATAAAGAAGCTTGGCTTTTTTATAGAGGGCTTTTTTGGCAATCACATCCCCGTTGTAACGCTCTATAATGCGGTCATACACCTTAAGCGCCGCCGTTATATTGGTATCATTTATATCAAAAAACAGGGCATCTTTTTCACGTCTGATCTCATCGGCATACTGTCCAAATGCAAACTCTTTCAAGTAACGTTCAAAACTCTGTATTGCTGACTCTTTGTCATGAGCACGCGCTAACCAGATTCCCCGGTTTTTCAGCACCGCTTCATACTGCTCATCGCGTGGTTTCATCTGCTGAAGCAACGAACCTGCAATGGCGGCAGCCGTCTTGTATTCGCCATGATCCGAAAGTGCCATTGCCATATCATAAGAGGCATTGAAATGCTCATAAAAATAACTGCGGTTCCCCTCTGAAATTTTGTTCAAATAGCTTATGGCTTTTGCACGTTGAGCATGATCAAGATAATATTGCGCCAACTTAAAGGCCGCATCAGAAGCCAATGTGGCATCATCTGTTTCATGAAGCACTTTCGTATAAAACTTCAGTGCTTTCTTCCAGCTTCCCGACTCGGCAAGCTGGTCTGCTTTATATAAATATCCCAAATAGGCAAAATAACTCCTAGCATGCTCACCGAACAGATGGTCATAAAAATAGTCTGCATCACTAAACATACCCAACTTGCTATACGCATGTGCTGTATAAACCAGAACTTCGGCAATATTTTGATCGGAAGAGAACTCCCGTATGAATTTTTTTGATGCTTCCAGCATTGCTTCAAGCTCATGGAGCTGATGCAGTGTTCGTATTTTGTAAAGCGCCAATTCACTTTTAAACACGCTGTGAGGATAGCGCTCTTCCATCTGCTTGATCTGCTCTAACGCCATGTCATACTGCTTCTTATGATAGTACTCTTTTATTTTAATATACTGGGAAACATCATTAACGGACTGCATCTCAATAGGATTGCCGTTTATATCCAAACCGCCGACAAACGGCAGCGCAGTATGAGGAAATGTCACGGGAAAATTAATAGCCGTTTCACTAAAAGGCTCTTGATGCATAAAAGGGTTCTTCTCCTCGTAGCCGACAATACTCCAGTGTCGTGACCTGTTGCTTTGAACATCAAATATATTGTTGTCTTTTTGTAAATCAAAAAGTATGGGGAACAGATCAATTTTTGCGTAGGGGACAATACGAATTCTAAAAGTATTTTTAGTAATCTCGGTTGTAATATGAAAAAAGTTGTTATTCAGTTCACCAATATTTTTGGAAGGGATGTTCTCAAAAATACATGTAATTTCTGTTGTGACATCAAAACTGTCTTTTTGAGCCTGGCATTGAAACAACGCCGTGTCACGTATATGGATAACGCTAAAGCTTTGGTTTGCTTCTTTTCCGGTCTGGACACTCACAGTAAGCGCCCAAAGTGTACCGTAAAGCATAAAAATCAGGAGTAAGCATCGTCGTATCAACACTGCTTACCCCCTTAAAATAATTAATATCCGCTATTGTACACTAATGCCGTAATAAATTCCATAAGAGGACTGACTATAAGAACCGAGAAAATAGTGACCACGGTCGCAAAACCAATGATACTCTTCAACGGCATGGAGGCATTCACCATATGAATAGCCTTATCGGTCTGATAAACAGGCTCTTTCATAAACATAAAGACAATCAGCTTCAAATAGTAGTATGCTGCAATAGCAGAGTTCAACGCCATAATCAGTGCGAGTACCGTATAGCCTCCACTGACCGCGGAACCGATCATATACATTTTACCCCAAAACACTCCAAAGGGCGGCAACCCCGCCAATTAGAGCATAAAGAGTCCCATAATAGCAGCGGCAGTCGGTATCGTCCGTACCAAACCGGAAAATTTTTCAAACGGATGGTCGGAGTCTTGTCCTGCAACAAGTACTTTTTGACGGTTGACCCACAACATGGCAAACGCGCCCAGATTTGAAAAGGCAAAAAGAACCCAATACAAAAAGAGTGCACTATTGGATTGTGTCGTTCCGATTAAAATAGCTGCCATGACAAAACCGGCATGCGAAATAGAGCTGTATGCCAACATACGCTTGACATCACTTTGAACCAGCGCCCAGATATTGGCCAGTGTCATGGTTAATACAACCAAAATATAGAGCATCGTCTCCAGCCATACTACATTGCTGTGTACTAAAAACTCAAACAGACGCATCGCCACAACAAAGGCAGCAATTTTCGGAACAACCGACATATATCCGGCTAGTGCCGCCGATGATACCTCATAAACATCAGGAGTCCATGCATGGAACGGGATTAATGAAAGCTTAAATCCAAATGATGCCAATAAAAAGGTAACCGCCACCAACACAAAGCCGATATTGCTGTACTCATCTGCTGCGAGTACCGCAGAGATCTGATTGATTTCAATGGATCCCGTCAAGGCATAAAGAATCATGGCTCCAAAAGAGAAGAAGCCCGCAGCCAGTGCACCCATGGTAAAGTATTTAATTGCCGCTTCAAACGACTTGTTTCTGTTATGTAGCGCAATGAGGGTATAGAGTGCTAATGACGACAGTTCCAAGCCGACAAAAATCAGAATCAGGTTATCGGTTGCTACCATAAACTGGAATCCGGCTATCATAAATAAAAAGAGTGCGTAAAATTCCGGATACGCATACTCATGGAAGCGTTTTGATGTCAATGACAACGGAATAAACAGCATGGAGGCAAGCACAATAATGAGTTGTCCGATAATAGCCAATCCGTCAATCAGCATTACATCAAAAAAGCCCATCATCGTGCCGTTTTGAGAAAACAGCTGTGCAAAATCTACCAAACTTCCGAAGTCCATAAGCAAAAACAGCAGACTCAGCATCACATAGAGTGATTTGTTCAAGCCGCCTTTAATCAGGTCAATACACAAAATGACCAATGCGCCAATGATCGGGATGAGCATCGGTGTTAGTGTCGAAAGATTTAACGACTCTAATGAAATATTAACTGGCTCTAACATTAGTGGGCCTCCTGTGTAGAAGTTCTTGAGATGGTCATCTCTTCAGCTAGATTCGGAATGCGCTCTTTCGCTTCTTGCGTAATCGCTTTATCATGCATTAACTGAACGATTGACTCTGTAGAATTACTAATTGGCTCCAAAATCGGTTTTGGGTAAACACCCAACCAAATTGCAACAATGGTCAGTGGGATCAAAGCAAGCATCTCTCGTTTATTCACATCAGGAAGATTTTTATTCTCCTCTTTGGTAACATCACCGAAAAATACCTTTTTATAAGCAGCAAGCATATAAATAGCGCCGACAATAATAGCAATACCCGCAATCAGCGTCATAATATGCGACTGTTTGTAAAATCCAAGTAAACTTAAAAATTCACCGACAAAGTTGATGGTAAGCGGCAATCCTACCGATGCCATCATCATAATACCGAAAATGGTAGCATAACGCGGCATAACGGAGGCCAACCCCCCAAACTCACTCATCATTTTAGTATGGCGACGATCATAAATCACTCCAACCAGGTAGAAGAGTGCCCCTGAAACCACACCGTGACGAATCATCAAAAAGACCGAACCGGCAATTCCTTCAACATTAAGAGCAAATGTACCTAAAATAATCACACCCATATGCGACACGGAGCTGTAGGCAATCACCTGTTTCAAATCTTCCTGGGCATACGCCACCATTGCCGTGTAGATAATCATAATAATTGCCAACACTGCGATCGGCATCATAAAAAAGACCGAAGCATCCGGAAACAGCGGTAAAGAGAAGCGTACAAAAGCATACGTACCCATTTTAAGCAGTACGGCAGCAAGCAATACCGAACCGATGGTTGGTGCTTGACCATGTGCATACGGCAACCAGGTATGAAACGGAAACATCGGCACCTTAATAGCAAAACCGAAAAAGAATGCCGCAAAAAGCCACAGCTGATAGCTCTCGGGTAAAATCAGACGATACCACTCTAAAAGTGAAAAGCTCCACACTCCGGTTGCCTGCTGATAGAAATATGCCATAAACAGCATACCGACCAACATCACCAGAGAACCGGTAAAGGTATATAAAAAGAACTTAACCGATGCATAAATTCGAAGTGGACCGCCCCAAGCACCGATAATGTATAACATCGGCACCAACGAAAGTTCCCAAAACACATAGAATAAAATGGCATCAAGAGAGGCAAAAACACCAATCATGGTCATCTGTAAAAAGAGCAGGGTTATAATCATATCCTTGATACGTTTCGTCTCACCCAACGTAGCAATACCGATCATCGTAAAAAATGATGCCATGACAATAATAAAAAGTGAAATACCGTCTATCCCCAGCAGGTAGCTAATTCCAAACTCCGGAATAAGCGGGATGGACTCCATAAACTGCATGCCGGAAACATTAGGGTCATAGCCCATCCATAACACTAGCGATAAGGCGAACTCAATGACTGCAACACTAATCCCGTACGCACGAATACTGTCTTTGTGAACCACAAACCCAAGCACACCTGCTACGGCCGGGAAAAATATTAATATTGTTAAAATACTATCCATTATCGACTCTCCTTAACCCGCTACTAGCGATGTAGCAATACTATATACCGCTGCTAGTGCCAACATTACTACTAAACCAACGACCATCCACTGTAACATACTAGACAGGTTTCCGTTTTGCATTCCCCGGGTTTTTTCACCCGTTTTGTAAAATACATTCGCGACCATATCTACCGTTGCATCTACTACTTTCATATCGATATCTTTCCAGAAAATACGGGAGAGCTCCTGATACGGTTTGGCTACATACTCATCATACAAATGCGGAATGTAGTATTGATTCCATAAAATTTTATACCCGATATTTTCTTCCATTTTTTTATCTTCTTTCGCTACTTCATATTTACGGTATGCATACAAAATACAAGCAATAACAAACAGCTGCGTACCAATGGTCATAATCCAATACACGGTTGGGTTATGTATATGGTACTCCGTCATCGGCAGTACTTTTGTCACCATCTCAAAATAGGTCATTTTAAAAGCACCGGCAATCACCGCCAAGAGTGCCAGCGGCGACATGGCGATAAGCATATATTTATACGCTTCGTGCGGATGAAAACCGAAAAGTTTGTAACGCTCTTCCCCATGAAAGATCAGTGCAACCAGACGGAAAGAGTAAAAGGCCGTCATTCCCGCCGTCAACAGAAGCATTGTATAGAGAATATAATGATGCTCAATGAATGAGACCTCCAAAATCAGATCTTTTGAAAAGAAGCCCGCCAACGGAAAGATACCCGCTAATGCGACCGATGCCAAAGTCATCATAATAAAGGTACCCTTCATGGTATGACGCAAGCCCCCCATTTTAAACGGATCAAGCTCATCGTTCATCGCATGCATGACGTTACCTGCACCCAAAAAGAGCAGCGCTTTAAAGAATGCATGTGCCATCAGGTGAAAAAGTGCCACCCAATATGCACCCAGACCTGCTGCAACAAACATATACCCTAACTGTGAAAGTGTTGAGTAGGCAATAATGCGCTTCATATCACGATTGACCAATGCCATGGATGCTGCAAACATGGCAACAAAAGCTCCCAGACAAGCAATGAAATAACCCACATCGGGAATGAGATCATAAATTGGATTGGCACGCACGACCAAATAGACACCGGCGGTTACCATCGTCGCCGCGTGAATGAGTGCCGAAACCGGTGTAGGCCCTTCCATAGCATCAGCAAGCCACGTATGCAACGGGAACTGTGCTGATTTACCCATCGCACCGATAAATAAAAAGATACCGATGGTTGTCACTACTGCAATCTCGACGCTGCCGATCTGTGCAAATACTGTATCGTACTGCAACGATCCGGTACTCCAATAGAGCAAAAAGATACCAATAAGCATCCCCAAGTCTGCAATACGGTTCATAATAAAGGCCTCGTTCGCCGCCCATGTTGCCGACTCTTTATGATACCAAAATCCAATCAGCGCCCAAGAACACAGACCTACACCTTCCCAGCCAATAAACAAACCGGCAAAGTTGTCGCTCATCACCAAAATCATCATTGAAAAGACAAAGGCCGAAAGCCAGGCAAAAAAGCGGTTAAAGCTTTTATCGTGATCCATATAACCAATGGAATAGATATGAACAATTGTGGAAACGATTGTCACCACCATCATCATGGTAGCGCTGACCTGATCTACCAAAAAGCCATAAGGAATATAAAGATCTCCGGCTGCCATCCATGTCATCATCTCCACATGAACCGTATTGCCGTCCATCGCATGTATGAGCAGTACCAAACTGCTTAAGAATGAGACGAATAGCAGTGCTGAGGGCACAATGCCGGCAATCAGTGTTTTGGGACTGGCACTAAAAAGTGCTGCAAACAACGATCCCACAAACGGTGCAAAGAGCGCTATATATAAATACATTTCCATACTATTATCCTCGCATCGATTTTAGAGTTTCAAGATCAATCGATCCGCTACGTTTAAACCAAACCACCAGCAGACCCAGGCCAACAGCAACTTCAGATGCCGCAATGGCAATCACGAAAAATGCAAACATCTGACCGCTGAGGTCACCGTAAAAATGTGATATTGCCGCAAAGGCAATATTAACCGAGTTCAACAAAATTTCCGTTGCAAAAAAGAGCATCAAAAGGTTTCGACGACGCATCACACCCAACAACCCAATGGCAAACAAAATTGTTGAAAGCACCAGATAGTGATTCAGACCTATTTCCATCATGATTCTGCCTTTTTGTTTTCTTTATCCGTCTGGGGAAGATCATCGTCCTCAACCAAAGTAAGCGAGACATCCATCTTTTTACCGGCTAAAACAATACCCGAAATCATAGCAACCAGCAACATAACGGCCGCCACTTCAAACGGAATCAAATACTTGGTAAAAAGAACCATACCCACCGCCTGAGTATTACCAACACCCTCGACAATCGGATACGCTGCGGTCATATTGTTCGATACAATAGGAGCCGCCACAATAATGACCGTCATCAGCGCTGCCATACCTCCGAGTCCAAACACCAACAGTGATGGAGTTGTTTTCTCTTTCAGCTCTCGTGTCGAGTCAAAAAACATCATACCAAAAGCATACAGTGCCATGACAGCACCGGAGTACACAATAATCTGTACGGCACCGAGAAAATCAGCACCCAACATAAAGAAAAAGGCTGAAATAAAAATCATTCCTGCAGCCAATGCCGTCATCGCATACAGTGCATGTTTTGACATCACGGTAATGTAAAACATCGCAATGGTCAAAAAAGCAAAAAGATAAAAAGCTATTGCTTCAAACATGTCAACGCTCCTTAATACGCAAGCGGCGTTTTTTTAACGCGCTCGTCTTCATATGGTGTCACGGCACCAAAGCCCGGAAACTCTTTTTGTTTCTGGGCTATTGCCTCTTCTACCGGTGTCAGCATATCTTCATACAGTGTAAAATGCGCCCGCTGCTCTGAAGCATTCTCGTACTCTCCTCCGTGTACAATAGCCAACTCCGGACAGACCTCGGCACAATAGCCGCAGAAGATACAGCGCCCTAAATTAATACTGTACTCAGTGACCTCTTTTCTAGAGTTCTCATCAATACGGGTGTCCATACGAATACAATCCGAAATACAGATCTTTTCACAGAGCCCGCAACCGATACAACGCTCCGTTCCCGACTCCCACAGACGCTGCATTTCATGAATGGCTCGATAACGCGGCCCAATGGGCAGTTTCTCTTTCGGGTACTGTACGGTATGAATATCAAACCTAAACATTTCACGCAATACAACCCAAAGCCCTACAAACAACTCTCCTCGAAAGGTACGTCTGACTACCCGTCGAAACTTTTCCATCCCCGTAACCGGATAATCTTCGATATCAACCGTAAAATAGTTTTGTGTACCAATATTTCTGTCTTGAAATTGTTCTATACTCATCATTACCCCTTAAACATTACTACAAAGCCGGTAACGACTATGTTGATAATAGCGATCGGCATTAGTACTTTCCAGCACAGCCACATCAGCTGATCCGGTCGCACATCCGGCCATGCGGCACGTGTCCACAAAAAGAAGAAGAACAAAAATGCCACTTTGCCCAAAAGTGCCAAAGCACCTAAAAAGCTGCCGTCACCAAATCCGCCTAGAAAAATCAGTGCCGTCAAAAAAGAGATAAAGAACATGTTGGCATACTCGCCAATAAAAAAGAGTCCCCATCGCATTCCCGAATACTCCGTACCAAAGCCGTCAATGATCTCATGATCATTGGCTATGAGGTGAAACGGCGTCCGTCCGGTTTCGGCAAATGCGGCAATCACAAAAAGCACAAATGCAACCGGCTGCGACCAGACCATCCATCCGTCACTTTGGTAATTGTTCATATCAATCAGTGAGAGTGATCCAACTAACATAATGGGCGAAAGCAGTGCCAGACCCGTCACAACCTCATACGAGATAAAAACCGATGCGGCACGAGCTGCAGAGATCAAAGACCACTTGTTAGCCGATGCCATACCGCCAAGAAGCGGACCGTACAGGCCGATTGCCATCACACCGACAACATAGAGCACACCAATATTAACATCGGAAATGATAGGTCGTACGGTGTAACCAAAAAGGGTAAATTCCGGCAAAAAAGGAATGGCTGCTGCTGCCATAAATGCCGTTGCCGCCGTAATAACCGGTGCAATTTTAAAAATAGGTGCGACCACATTTTGAGGAATAATATCCTCTTTTGTAAACAACTTTACACCATCGGCTGCAATTTGCAGCAATCCGTACGGTCCTACATGCATAGGGCCCAAACGACGCTGCATAAATGCCAACACTTTACGCTCAAAGTACGTACCAAATCCTGCCAAAGCTGAAAAAACCAGCAATAGTACGACAATCTTTATAATTGTCTCAATAATAAATGCTACATCCATCTATCACACCTTTTTTATAGAAGCTGAAGTAAAGCGATAGCCGCCAAACAGGGCTTCAGAATTTATCTTGCTGTCAAATGTCGGAAGACATGCTATCGCACCGTCAATCTTATTGTCGCTGATGACATTTACCCGAAGTTCTCCCAATGATGTCGATACCGTTACGGTATCTCCTTCATTGATGTCATTCTCGTTCAAATAGGTCTCACTCATGTACAAACCGCCGTCTGTATGTAGCTGCTCTGTCGTATTGGTAAATGCAGTAAACTGACGTACCGGATTGACAAGATAAATAATAGATCCTTCTTCTAAAGTCAGATCCGTATCGATCTCATCGACATGCTCATTATTGTCTGTTTTTACACCTCTGTTATCCAAAAGGTAACCTCTCACTTCAACACCTTCATTGGTATAGTGATTAGGTAAAGCATCGAAATTTTCAGATCTAAATCCGCGTTCTACCGGTAAGCGCTCAGTATAATCCACTGTCAATTCACTCTCAAGTCCTAGTGCATTGGCTATATCATTGAGCTCATAACCGGCATAATCCAATGCCGCATTGGTAGGGTTGACTCGCTTGTTAATACTTGTCAGCGTTCCTTCCTGCTGATTTAATGCCGGCATATCCAGATCACCATTGCCAAGGGCTGAAAGTGTGAAGTCTCCTGAAGTATTGTATCCGATGCTATAGCTTCCGGCTTCATCATCCAAGTCACAAAGAAGCGATACACCCAAGGTATTGGTCAATGTCGGAATCATTACCAGTTTAAAATCACTGTACTTCTCAATCAGTGCACACAAACGTGCAATATTTTTTGCGTTTGGATGGGTATAGCAGTCCGGACCGACAATAAGCGAAAAGGCATTGGCTTTTTTCAGAAATTTGGCAAGTGCCTCATTGAAGTTTTCTGGAGCACCTACCATTTCAAGCAAAGCATTGCTTTGAACTTCAACCTCTTTGTCAATTTTTTTCGCTACCATTTTTTTGATCTCTTCGGTAACCTCTTTCTCTTCACCGCTCTCTTCATCTACAATAATCTTGGTAACACTTTCAATGATCTCTTCTTTAACGGTTTCTGTAATCGTAACGGTTTTTTTACTATGAAATTGTTCCAAATATTTGCCAATTGCTTCAGGGAGTTTCGCTTTGTCGGCAAACAGATCTAAAATAAGGTACAGCACTGCCTCTTCTTGAAGCGGGGCATGGTTAATACTCATCACGTTTTTGCCCAGTCCTTCAATCACCTGATCAGCAATGGGGTGAAAGTAGAGACCTGCTCCTTTATTCATCTTCATCGAATTATTGAAAGCATACCGAGCGTTGGGGTTGTCACTTTTGAGTGCCGTACCGACTGAGATAACAAAGTTGGCATCATGCGTCTCTTTAAGATCGCTGCCATAAAGTGCCGTACCGCTAATAGTGCTGTACTCTTGTAAAAAATTCTGAAAGCTCTTTGCTTCAGGGTTAATAAGACGGTAGCCACGCTCTTCTTTTAGACGCTGCAGTATAAAAGCCTCTTCGTTGGTAATGGTCGAGGTGAAACGAATGGTATCGGCTTGCTTAAAGGCTTCAATCGCCTTGACAAAGGCATCTTTATCTTTAGTGACACCGCGGTTTTCATAATCAAACCCATACCGTCCTGCACCACACAAAGATACGTAGTTCCACTCATTCATAACACGGTAGATTTTATCACTGCTGTTTTCAATACTCTCATGCTTCACATCATAAGAGATCTGGCACCCGGCACTACAGTGACCGCACGTCGCCGGTATTTGCGTCAGCTCCCATGCATTGGATTTGTACATGAACTCCGTATCAACCAAAGCACCGACCGGACAGACAGCGGCACACTCACCGCAGCTGGTACAATCAAGCATGGCTTCACCTGAAGTAAGACCAATAACAGACTTGTTAAGTTTATTCCACATCGCATAGGCATCTTTTGGCATGCTCTCTTTGTATGTGGCGTCTAAAGGATCGGAGCCTCGCGGAACAGTTTTTAGTGATGTGTCACCGATCATATCTTTACAGACAGTCACACATCGTTCACAGACAATACATAGACCCGGATCGTAATGAATGTGCCCCCAATCAATGGCCGCACGCTCTACATCTTTAATGGCATAGGACTGTGAATCAACACCAAGCTCGAGTGTGTAGTTTTGCAACTCACACTCTCCGGATTGATCGCAGACACCGCATTGAAGCGGATGGTTAACATCATACACTTCCATAATGGAGCGGCGCTCTTGCTCGATATTATCAGTTGATGTTACAATTTCCATGCCCTCTTTGGCTTTCGCATTACAGGCATAAACCTGTTTGCCATCAGCTTCAACGAGACAAATACGACACGCCAGTGTCGGGCTACATCGTGTCAAATAACAGATTGCCGGAATAAAAATACCGTTTGCCCGTGCAGCATTGAGTAAGAATTCACCCTCTTGTGTCTCTATCTTTTGACCGTCAATAGTAATTGTTATCATACTCATATTCAACTACCTACCTTCATAATTTTTACCTTTTCAAACCGATACCGACCGTCCAATATCCCCAAGGGAAGATCAAATGTCGGATTAAGTGCTACCGTTCCTTTTAGGGTCTCATCAACTCTAAAGCGACGCATTATCGTATGCGTACCAAAAGTCATTTCTATCTGATCTCCATCCGATATTTTAGCGGCAATCGCGAACTGCGGTGAACCTGCCAAGGCGCGCTCTTCTTCACTGGAGCGATCTGCCGTGTAGCTGTTAAACTGCAGTACCGGATCACAATGATAAAGCACCGTACCGTTAAACTCCGGTAACTCTTCAACGTCACGTAAAGAAGCATCAACGACATCAACAGCAACCGCATGAAGATGATAACCCCGAATGTCTTTACCCAATGGTGTGTAGAAGTTTTCTAACGCGTCGAACGCTATGGCTTGAAAGCCTTTGACCTCAGGTAATTTACATGTATAATCAACGGTTTGCTTAGCAACAACACCCAGTGCCGAAGCCAAATCATTGAGCGTGTTACCCTCAAAACCCAATGCCACATTCATCACCAGAACCTGTTTGTCTACGGAGACAACGGTTCCTTCTTGCTGATTCAACGCAGGAACATTAAAGTCTCGTACTCCCGACGAAGCAATCACAAAGTCTCCTTGGGCATTATAGCCGACGATACTGCTGTCATTATCTTCTTGCTCATCAAGGTCGCAAATAAGTGATACGCCCAAAGTATTCACCTGCTTGGGCACGATCATAACACTAAAATCGCTGTATGCATCGATCAAACCGACAAGCTTGGCGATCTGATCACTTTGTGCATGTGAGAGCAGATCCGAACCGATAATAAGTGTTTT
>JAJRVF010000107.1 GCA_024277395.1 Campylobacterales bacterium | reverse complement strand
TCCATTCGTAACGATCGTAAAAAATCCAATGATAAAATCAAAGCATTAGAAAAAGAGAAAGCGATCACCCAAGATGAGTCCAAAGCAGCTCAAGAACGTATTCAAAAAATTACCGATAATCACATCACCAAACTAGAGGATATCCTCAAAGAAAAAGAACAATCTATTATGACGGTTTAACAGATGGATGTGCAACAGATCTACAAGGATGCTCACGCCCTCTTGGAAGGACATTTTAAACTCAGCTCCGGCAACCATTCACAATTTTATCTGCAGTCGGCAAAGGTGCTGGAAAATCCCCGCACAGCTGAAGCGCTTGCTGCTGCTTTGGCGACTCAGATTCAAGAACAGGGCATTGCAATAGATACCGTCTGTGCACCGGCACTCGGCGGACTCATTGCCGGATATGCACTCGCCTCTGCTTTGGATGTGCGCTATATTTTTGCCGAACGTGTTGAAGGAGATATGACCATTCGGCGCGGTTTTGAAGTTGCAAAAGGTGAAAAAGTACTCATCTGTGAAGATATCATCACCACCGGCGGCTCCGCAATGGAAGCAGCAGCTGTCATTGAGCGACTTGGCGGTGACGTTGTTGCCTTTGCAGCGCTTGCCAACCGTGGTTTTTGCCGACGCGAGCACAGCAGCATACAATCTAAAAACAACTGCAAACTTCCTCATCACATACCTTTTTTTGCACTGGCCGATTTTGATTTTGCCATGTATGCACCTGAAGCGTGTCCTTTATGTCTCGGCGGCTCCATCGCTGTTAAACCAGGATCGCGGGGAAATTAATGCAAGAAACCTTCAAGCTCGACATGAAGCATCTGCAAAAAGTGCAACGCACCCTTCGCAAAGCCGGCAATATTTTTCCCAATGAAAAAGAGCTTATCGCCGCCCTTGAGAAAGAGATCGTTAAAGTTCAAGATGAACACTCGTTCAATATCTACTACAGCATGGCCAACTATCTGAAACAACGGCTCAAAGAACTCACCAAACAATTACAAACACCTCAACCGGGCATTACTGAAGCGCTTACCGATTTGACATGGTCAATCAACTATCTAAAATGGCTCGTCACTGAAGAGAATAAAGGAATAAATTAGCATGCCTTACGTCCCTATTATGGAGCAGGTAGAGAAACTGCCGCCCCTGCCCGAATCCGTTCAAAAACTTGAATCCCTGTTTGCAAAGCATGAGCACCCCGACATTAACGAGGTAGTAGCAATTATAGAAAGCGACCCTGCCCTTACCAGTAATATTTTGGCCAATGCCAACTCGCCGCTGTACAGTTTTTCAAAGCAGATTAGCTCTATCCTGCAGGCAACTACGCTTTTTGGTGCCGCAACCATCCGTGCAATGGCCCTTAAATCGGCAATGGAGCAGCGTTTTACGATTGATATGTCTCCTTACGGTATTGATAACCACACCTTTGCAAATATCTGCATTATCCAAAGTACCTTCATTTTTCAATGGTACATGGGCATTGACGTTGAAAAAGCCAAGCTTTTGGTACCCATGGCGTTTTTAATGGAAACCGGAGCCATTCTTATTGCCAAAAATATCATTGAACATCGCCAGGAAGAGACCTTCTTAAAAGATCTGCAGGCGCACAAAGAGATCCGGGTCGCTGAAAATTTACATGTAAATATGAGTACGGCTCAGGTAAGCGCTCTGCTTTTTGAACACTGGAACTTTGAAGATATTTTTATTGAGTGCATGCGCACGCTCGATGGGGAAAACACCCCCTCTTTTATTGTAGAGAAGCTCTCCATCGCACTGCGTGCCGTACGGTTGGCAGTCAACCTGAAAGAGCAGTTTAGCGATCACTCCATCGGACGGGCACACAAGCTTCTTGAGTCTCATAATCTTAACAGCGATAAATTTCTCAGTGTTGCCGAACGGATGCAAAAAAAGTTTGCATCACTCTAGCTCGCAGCGCAATGTCGCTTCAACAATAATTTTTGCCACCTCTTTTTTTGAGTTAATCAACGTAGAGATACGGCAGCTTGAGAGATAACGCTTCTCTGCTTGAGAACGCACCTCCACCACCAAATTGACATTATCCGTATGCTGGGTAATCGCTTCGCAAATCTGCCGCTTCTTCTCAAGGTTGTCCACTGCCAAAATCACGGTTGCCGCATCTTCAATATGCAAGGCATCGAGCATCATTTTTTTAGAGAGATCCCCGAAATAGGCCTCTTTATCGTCCCGTACGGCCCATTTAAGTTGGGTCAGATTATTATCTACCACCAGATATTTCACGCCCCGTTTTTCCAATTTTTGCGCAATAAACCGTCCGCTGGTTCCATAGCCGCACAGCACCACATGGTTTTTACGCTGCTCTAAAGCGGCAAAATTATTTTCATACACCTTCTCTTTAAAGACACGGATGACGATCTCGTTAACTTTGGAGATAAGAAACGGTGTGAGGATCATGGAGACCACTACCATTAAAATCAGCATCTGTATCAGATCGGGTTCGAGTAAGCCATAGGTACTCGCCACCGCAAAAATGGCAAAGGAGAATTCACCGATCTGGGAGATAGCCAAAGCTCCCTTGAGCGATGTATCGCGAGGAGAGGTGATCATCAGCGTTGCAAAAATAATAATGGCTTTAATCAAAAACACCAGAAACAGCAGTAGGACAATCGTACCGATGTGAGCAGCAAAATAGCTCAGATCAATCTTCATTCCTACCGTAACAAAAAAGGCGCCTAAAAGCAGATCTTTAAAGGGGGCAATGTCCGCCTCTACTTTATGGTGATAGCGTGTCTCTGCAATAATCATGCCGGCAACAAAGGCACCCAAAGAGTAGGTAAAGCCCATGCTGTGTCCAAACAGCGCCGCACCAAAAACAATTACAAAGACCGAACCCATAAAAAGCTCTTCAACCCCGCTCTCCGCAGAGAAGCGCAACATCCACGTCATCACCCGTTTGCCCAATATAAACAGCAGTCCCAGTACCACAACAGCACTCATCAGTGTCTCAACCAGCACCGCCTGAAGAGACATCTCTTCGGATGTCAAGAAGCCCAAAAACAGAAGAATGGGAATTACGGCAAGGTCTTGAAAGATTAAAATACCCAATGAGCGCTGTCCGTAGGGAAGGTGGATCTCCTTCGAGTTCTTCAGGTGCGTCAGCACCACTGCCGTAGAAGAGAGGGATAGCGCCAGAGCAATAATGAGTGATGAGATGGTATCAATATGAAACAGATAGTGGATGATGAGATAAAACAGTACCGTTGTTACCCCTACTTGAAGGGATCCGTTGAAAAAAACCTCTTGACGCATCTGCTTCATCTTGGCAAGCGATATCTCCAAACCAATGGTAAACATCAAAAAAACAATACCGAACTCACCAATAAGTTCCAAAACATGAGAGTCTGTCAAATGGTGCAAGTCAAACGCATAGACCAAAACCGTTCCGGTAATGATGTAGCCAATAATTTGAGAAATACCCATTTTTTTCAGAATCAAATTTATTACAACAGAAACAGTAAGGGCAAATAATCCATAATACAGTGCTAAATCCATCGTCTCGTTTCACTTCTTCGTATTAATATATGCTAATAGTATATAATAAACCCCTTTAAGACAACCCCTGCAATTGCTTCGATGCCGATAATTTCCAAGTCACTTTAGATTTTATATAGTGTAGTTGGTATATAATCGGGTCTACAAAACATACCCCCGCATGAAATGTGACAAGGAACTAACCAAATGACCAAATATATATTTGTTACCGGAGGAGTCTTGAGCTCTTTGGGCAAAGGAATTACCGCCGCAAGTGTGGGAGCACTTCTTAAACATGCCGGTAAGAATGTTGGTATGCTCAAAATTGATCCCTACATTAATGTTGACCCCGGCACTATGAGCCCCCTTGAACACGGTGAAGTTTTTGTGACCAAGGACGGGGCTGAGACCGACTTGGATATCGGCAACTATGAACGTTTTTTAGATACCTCATTTTTAAAAAGCAGCAACTTTACTACCGGGCAGGTCTACAGTTCTGTCATTGAGAGGGAGCGTGCCGGCGGTTATTTAGGTCAAACCATTCAGGTGGTGCCGCATATTGTCGGCGAGATCGTTAATCGCATCAAACAGGCGGGAGAAGGACATGACCTGCTGGTTGTCGAGCTCGGCGGTACTGTCGGTGATATTTAAGGGCTGCCTTTTATGGAGGCCATTCGCCAGATGAAACATGATGAAGACGTTGCCGGCACCTTCTTTATTCATGTCACGCTGATTCCCTACATTAAAGCCGCCGGAGAGCACAAAAGCAAACCGACCCAACATTCGGTTCAAGAGTTGCGCCGCATTGGAATTACGCCGCAAATGATTATTGCACGCTCTGAAGAATCGCTTCCGAAAACGTTCCGAAAAAAACTGGCAATGAGCTGTGATGTGGCACAAGAGAGCGTTATTTTAGCTCTGGATGCACCGACAATTTATGCTGTTCCCATGAGTTTTTTGCAACAAAATATTTTAACCCCCATTGCCAAAGAGCTGAACCTCGGAGAGCTCCACCCGGATATGATACAATGGGACTCGCTTGTTAAAAAAATTGTCGCGCCGAGCGAACGTATCGTCATCGGTTTCGTCGGAAAATATCTGGAACTCAAAGAGTCGTATAAATCTCTCACCGAAGCCCTAATTCATGCCGGTGCCCATCTCGACACCAAAGTCGATATCTGCTGGATTGACAGTGAAGAAGTTGAAAATAAAGATGCCGAAACACTCCTTGGTGACTGCGATGCCATTCTGGTTGCCGGCGGCTTTGGTTCACGCGGCATCGAGGGGAAAATTCGGACAATTGAATATGCTCGCACCAACAGGCTTCCCTATCTCGGTATCTGCTTGGGCATGCAGCTGACTCTAGTGGAGTATGCTCGCAATGTCTTAGGCTTGGAGAATGCCAACTCCATTGAGTTTGATCCAGACACTCCGCATCCGCTCATCTACCTCATTGATAACTTCATTAACCAATCCGGACAGACCGAACTGCGCACCCATGAATCTCCCATGGGAGTAACCCTGCGTTTAGGAGAGTACCCTTGTGATACCAAAGAAGGATCCCATCTGCGCACTGCATACAATAATGCACCCACCATCTATGAGCGCCATCGCCACCGCTATGAAGCCAATCCCGATTATCGAGAAGCACTAGAGCGCAAGGGCATGATCGTTACCGGTGAATCCGGCGGTCTTATTGAAGCGGTAGAGGTCAAAGATCATCCGTGGTTTTTAGGAGTGCAGTTTCATCCGGAGTTCACCTCCCGCCTACAGACACCCAATCCGGTTATTTTAGCTTTTGTCAATGCCACATTACGCCATGTCAAACAGACCTAAAGTACCCAAAATTGACAAAGAGGCGCTCAAGACACTGCTTTCACAGCGCTTTCAAGACGGCTTCAAAAAACTTGGCGATATCCCCGATCCCTCGCTGCTGCTTAATGCCGAATATGCGGTCAAGCGATTGGCTCGCGCCATTCAAACCAAGGAGCGCATCGCCCTGGTCGGTGACTACGATGTCGACGGTGTCACTGCCGCCGCCGTCGTCTCCCTCTTTTTTCAACATATCAACTGTCCCCTGCATGTCACCATTCCCAATCGTTTTCGTGACGGCTACGGCATCTCTGCTTCCGTGCTAAAACGTATCGATGCCGATCTTATTATGACGGTAGATAACGGCATCAATGCCCTCGAGGCTGCCGCATTGTGCCAAGAACGCGGTATTGATCTTATTGTCACTGATCACCATACTCCTTCTGAGATCCTGCCTGAAGCCTATGCTATTGTCAATCCCAAACTACCGCGATGTCCCTACCCCTTTAAAGATATCTGCGGGGCGCAGGTAGCATGGCTGTTAATGGCACTGTTAAAACGTGAACTCGGTATTGACGTTAACATGGGTGAGTATCTCGATCTTTTGGCTCTTGCCATTATCGCCGATGTCATGCCCTTAACCCATATCAACCGTGCAATAGTGCAAGCCGGACTCAAACAGATGCAGCACTCTAGCCGCCCTGCCTCCATAATTATGTGTGAATTCCTTAACAAATCCTCTGTCACTTCTGAAGATATCGCTTTTCAAATAGCACCTCGCCTCAATTCGGCAGGACGACTCGATGATGCTTCGACAGCATTTCGCTTTCTAACCGCAACAACTCCCCAGGAGGCATACACCTATTTTGAAGCACTTACGGAATTAAATCTTCAACGCAAGCGCATCGAGGCAGATCTTACCGAGGAAGCTCTTTTACATGTAAATTTGAACGACCCTGTCATTGTCGTTGCCGCCAAGGGCTGGAGTGAGGGGGTTGTCGGTATTGTAGCAGCACGTCTGGCACAACGTTTTTCAAAGCCAGCTATTGTGCTTAGCATCGCTGGAGATATGGCCAAGGGGAGTGCTCGCAGTATTGGCAATATCGATATTTATGAACTGTTAAAAACACAGTCTTCACTTTTAGAGAAGTTTGGCGGACACAAAATGGCAGCCGGACTCTCGCTTCGTGTCGGGCATATCGCCTTGTTTAAAAAAGAGCTCAATCGAAACGCCGCCTTGCTTGATCCTTCGGATTTTTTTGAATCAGAAACCATTATTGGTGAACTCAAAGCGGAAAGTATTGACTTTGAGCTATTGCATATTCTGGAGTCTTTTGAACCTTACGGAGAGGGAAATCCCCGTCCAAAATTTCTTGCCACCGGAGCCAAGGTACATCATATAAGCTATTTTGGAGCAGACAAAGATCACTCTCGCTTACAATTATCTCTTCATGACGATGCTGCTGCAACCCACCAGATGATTGCGTTTCGTCAAAAAATTTCGCTTTTACAACATCAGGAACTTACCTGCTCCTATACTGTTAATCGGAACGAATATGGTGAAAATGTATCAATTCAAATGATAATTGAGCGAATTTACTGATATTTTAATCGGCACAAGGATAGTTTTAGATTCACAATGTAAAATAGTAAATTATTAAAACACACACATAAGGTTAGTATAATGAATAAGGATGACTTATCTGAAGAGATTCTATCTGAGATAGAACAGCATGAAGGATCGATGAACCGTCGTGATGCCATGAAGTTTTTAGCGGTCTCTCCGTTAGCCGCGGGAATGCTCGCAAGCACAGGAAGCACTGCAGAGGCTCAAGCATCTGATGCAAGCGGAAAAATTGTTATTGTGGGTGGCGGTATTTCGGGTATGGCTGTCGCGGCAAAACTCAATCGTACCCTTTCTAATCCCGATATTACAGTGATTGAACCTGATCCCACTTCGGTATCGTACCAGCCGGGACAAACCCTTGTCGGTGCCGGAGTCTGGGAAAAAGACGACATTATCTACAATCGAGACGAGCATACGCCCAGCGGAGTCACCATGATCAAAGATGCCGTAGCCTCATTTGATCCGGATAACAATAAAGTAACCACCGTCGGTGGACAGGAGGTGCCTTACGATTATCTTGTTATTGCTACCGGCTTAGTGCTTGACTATGGAGCCATTGACGGGCTTGAGGGGGTCATCACCTCTTCTGGTGCCGACAATGCCGTTGTCAAAGAGAAAGTCGGCAAAAACGGTGTCTATTCCGTCTATTTTAGAGACGGTTCCGCCGATACCTGGAAAGGGATGCAAGAGCTGATCGCCCAAGCCAAAGCACATACAGGATCTGAAAAACTGCAAGCACTTTTTACCCATCCCAATACTCCGATCAAATGCGGCGGCGCACCCAAAAAGATGATCTACTTGACACACTCCCGCCTGGTTGAAGCCGGCGTACGCGATAAAGTCGATCTGGTCTTTTTACCAAACGGAGGCAAGATGTTCGGTGTTCCCGAGTATCATGAGGCCATTTTACAGCAGTTTAAAGATCGTGGTTTCAAATGGCACTACAAACACAACCTGGTCAAGATCGATACCGATGCCAAAATAGCAACCTTTGAGCACCACTGGACTGAAAAAGGGGAGTGGGACGAAGACATTGAAGAGTATGCCACTATCAATAAATCAGAGTTAATTGAGAAGAGATATGATTTCATTCACGTAACACCGCCAATGAAAGCACCTGATGTTGTTGCCCATTCCAAAGTCGGCTCTAAAAAAGGATGGGTTCCGGTCAAACAAGAGACGCTACAGCATGTTAAATACAATAATATCTTCTGTTTGGGCGATGTCGCTGCCGTTCCTATGGGCAAGACCGGCGGCAGTGCTCGAAAACAGTACACCGTCGTCGTAGAAAACCTTATTGCAGCGATGGAAAACAAGTCGTCACTTCCGGCAGCTTATGACGGTTATACCGTCTGTCCGCTCATTACCAGCATCGGCACTGTCATGCTTGCCGAGTTTAACTGGACGAAAAAACCGACGCCTTCATTCCCGCTTGATCCTACCAAAGAGCGCTGGATTTGGTGGCTTTTGAAGGTCTATGCCCTTAAGCCGATGACCATTTACGGCATGGTATCGGGACGTGCCTAAACGGCAGTGGGCTTTTAGCTCACATTCCCTACTCTGATTATTTCAAAAATGCTATACTCCCGACATGAAATCATTTACTCTGCTTCTCATAACACTGCTACTGACAAGCGGTTGTTCATCGCCGCAACAATCGCTCCCCTACCCGCTGGAGCTCTCCGGCAAAGGCATTGCACTGCTCACCAAAGAGACTCCCTTTAACGTCGCTACGATCAACTCCAAGCTTTTAGGATTTGACTTGCAGCAATTCACCTTTTTTAAAACAGGGGTAGCCCATCCGGTCATACGTGTTACACACAATCGTGAAGAGATAATGCTCATTCATCCTTCAGATGACAAAGAGTCCATTGTATCCATTACCGTTACCAGTGCCAAAGTTACTCATAAATACGGTCGTGTCGGCACCAGTTTTGAACTCTTTCAAGCCTATCAGCCTCAATGCGAACACCCTGAAAATGAGCAATTTACATGTAATTTACCTTCGGTCCCTCTGCTGGAATACCTCTTTGAACATCATATCCTCAAAGAAATTATATGGCATGCGCGACCCGCAGAAGCATCATGAATGATGGTATAATTACTCCAAAAACAGAGAGTGGCTCCTTTTGAACAATCTGTATATTGAGACGCGCGACCCGCTTTTTGGGATCATTGTATTTTTTGCGCTTATTTTTGTCATTACCTTCTTTAGTTATTGGTGGGGCAGATACAAGGCTAAAGATGATACCAAATACCTCGACCGCTTTATTAAAGATCTCAATACCCCGCCCTCCGATGATGAGATTAAGACGATTATTCATGAAGGCAATATCTCCAACCGCTCCTGGCTTATTTTGGCACAATCCTATATTCAACAGGGCTATTATGAGAAAGCCATTGAGATTTACCATACACTTCTTGAGATAGAGAAAAATACCCAACAGCAGCAAAACACCGCGATGCTACTCGCTCAAGCCTATTTTAAAGCCGGGTTTTTAGAACGTGCCAAAGAGATCTTTTTAAAAATCTTAAAGCATGCCCCACGAACGCCCAATGCCCTGTACTCTTTATTGCTGGTATATGACCGTCTCAAAGAGTATAAAAAAGCGCTCGAAGTCCTCGAACCCCTTCATGAGCTTGAGCAGGATATTGAACATGAAAAACAGTATTTGGAGTGTGTCTATTTACTGCAATGTCTCGATATTACCCATGAAGAAAAATCCCAAAAGCTGCTGCATATCTACAGGCAAAACGCTCAACTCTGCTATCTGGTATTTGAATACCTGTTTCGAACCGACCATCTGCTGGCATGGGAGCATCTTAACGATTCCGATTATGCGCGCATCAGTGATATTTTATGGTATCTTCCTCAAGAAAAACTGCTTGCAGAAACCATCTCTTCTCATGCCTATCTTCGGGAACTTTTCAGTGCCAAAGGGACGTTTGAGCTTGCAGCATCAAGTGATATTTTTGAACTCGATATTTTGATTAAGCTGCATCAAAGCGGCCATGCGGGCGCCCGGTTGCAATTTGAGTATCTCTGTCACAAGTGCAAACACGTTTTCCCGTTTGCATTTCAGCGATGCCCCAACTGCCACTGCATTGATTCGGTGATGCCCCAAATGCTGTTGACAAAGGAGAGCTGTGAAGAAAATTACACTTTTTAGCGACGGTTCCTCTTTAGGGAACCCCGGACCCGGCGGATACGGAACAATTATTCGCTATAAAGATCATGAAAAGACCCTGCAAGGAGGCGAAGCACATACTACCAACAATCGTATGGAGCTTCGCGGGGTCATTGAGGGCATCAAAGCCCTAAACGAACCGTGCGATATCGATGTTTATTCAGACTCCTCCTATGTAGTCAATGCCATCAACAAATGGCTTGAAGGATGGGTCAAAAAACGCTTTAAAAAAGTCAAAAACCCCGATTTATGGCAAGAGTATCTTGACGTGTCGCAACCACATAAAGTCCAGGCATTCTGGGTCAAGGGACATGCCGGGCATGAAGAAAACGAACGTTGTGATAAAATGGCACGACAAAAAGCAGAACAATTTAAAAAGGACGGCAATGGAGCATCTTAAGCGTTTAGAAAAAAACCTTGGCTACACATTTAAAGACAAGAAGCTCATTATTGAAGCACTGACTCACAAAAGCTATAAACACCCTTACAATAATGAGCGCCTTGAATATCTGGGTGATGCCGTACTGGATCTGATTGTCGGAGAGTACCTTTTCCAACGCTTTCCCCAACATGATGAAGGCAAGCTCTCCAAGATGCGCGCCTCCTTGGTCAATGAAAGCAGTTTTACCCAGTTGGCCAATGTGCTTCAACTCGGAACGTTTATCTTCTTGTCCAACGCCGAAGAAAACAATGATGGCCGAAGCAAGTCTTCACTGCTCTCCAATGCTTTTGAGGCTGTTATGGGAGCCATTTATTTGGAGGCGGGGCTTCAGACGGTTGCCAATATTGCCATTAAACTGCTGGAACAGCATTACAAAGAAATTTCCCTTGAATCTCTTTTCAAAGATTACAAAACCTCCCTGCAAGAGCTGACACAGGCTCATTTCGGCGTTACACCGGAATATCGTCTCATTAGCAGCAAGGGACCCGATCATCAAAAAGAGTTTGAAATTGCTCTGTATATTGACAACCAATGTTATGCCACCGCTTCAGGAAAAAGTAAAAAAATCGCCCAGCAAGAAGCGGCAGAAGTTGCTCTCAAAAAATTGAAAGAGGAGCGTCTATGAACCGCTTTGGAATCCGTTTTAGCTTTACAACCTTCGGTGAGTCACACGGCAAGGCCATCGGCTGTATTGTTGACGGAGTTCCTGCCGGTCTTGAGATTGATGAAACACTCATTCAGCACGAGCTTGACCGCCGTCGTCCCGGACAAAATGAGTTTGCTACCGCACGCAAAGAGTACGATGCCGTCGAGATTCTCAGCGGTACTTTTGAAGGCAAAAGCACCGGCACACCCCTTGCCATGATTATCTACAATACCAACCAAAAAAGCAAGGACTACGGCAACATCAAAGAGCTGTTTCGACCCGGTCATGCCGATTTTACCTACTGGCATAAATACGGTATTCGTGACTATCGCGGCGGCGGTCGCGCGTCGGCGCGTGAGACAGCGGCTCGTGTTGCCGCCGGTGCCGTAGCCAAACGCTTGCTTCAACAACTCGGCATAACCATCAAAAGCGGTATCTGCTCCGTTGCCGATGTTGATGCCTCGCATTACGATTTTGAATATGCCCGTTCCAGCGCCATTTATGCTTTGGACAAAGAGGTTGAAGCGGCGCAAAAAAGAGCCATTCTCGCTGCCAAAGAGGCGCATGACTCTGTTGGCGGCGTGGTCGCTCTTACCATCAGTGCACTGCCGATCGGTCTGGGCGAGCCGCTCTACTACAAACTTGATGCTCTTTTGGCCGATGCCATGATGGGCATTAATGCGGCCAAAGCCGTAGAGATCGGCGATGGGATGCAGAGTGCACGTCTGCGGGGTTCGGAAAATAACGATACCATAACCCCAAAAGGTTTTGAAAGCAACCACTCCGGCGGAATACTCGGCGGCATTAGCAACGGCGAGGATGTTACGATGAAAATCTACTTCAAAGCGACTCCCTCAATTTTTATTGAACAATCTACAGTGACGACACAAAACGAATCGGCCCGTATCGCCCTCAAAGGGCGCCACGACCCCTGTGTCGCTATTCGCGGCTCTATTGTCTGTGAGGCAATGGCTGCTCTTGTCATCGCCGATATGCTCCTGCTCAATATGGGGCGCACCCTTGAGGGAGTTCAGCACTATTACAACTAATTTACATGTAAATTGAAAAAATGCGGCATATTGTTGCTCTTTTTGTTACCAATACAGCCTACGCTCTGATGAACAGTACCCTGATCTGATTCACAATCGGTTCATATCAGCACGCTACAATCATTATAAAACTTTCAGGAGCACTGTATGAACACCCCACTAAAATCCCTGCTTTTAGCCACACTCACAGCATCGCTTATGAGTAGCGTCTATGCCGGCAACAGCGGTGAAACACTCTTCAAACAAAAGTGTCTTAGCTGTCACACTCTAAGTAAACCCGACGACCTTTCTACGCTTGTTGCGCCCCCTATTCAAGGAGTCATGCGCCATGTGAAAATGCGCTATCCAAGCAAAGACGATGCCGTCGCCTTTATTGTTGATTATGCTCTCAACCCCCATATCTCCAAAGCACTCTGCAATGCTGATAAAATCAAACGATTTGGTCTGATGCCATCACAACAAGGCCGTGTGACCCCAGCGCAGCTGCACACAATTGCCGAGTGGATGTATGATACTGCTGCAACCCAAAAGCAATCCGAAAAACAGTGTCACAGCAAACAAAAACAGGGTGCTAAAACATCTAAAGCAGCAACCGGCTCTCAATTTCTGATTGCTTCGGGCATGCCGCATTTAACCAAACTGCTCATGCAGCAATGGGAGAACAAGACGTTGGCGCTGAGCCCGGAACAGAAAAAGAGGCTTCTGGTTGTTCGAGACAATACTATGAAAGAGGTAAAACGCATCACACCGCGCATAAAAGGACTGGAAAAGACCATTATTCGCAAAACCATGGCTAAAGAGAGCCCGAAAATAATAGAACCTATGGTGAAGAAATTAGCACAGCTCAAAGCTCAGGCAACCAATGTCCATGTACGATGTATTTATGAGACACTGGGCATATTAACCCAAAAGCAGATGGCGGAGCTGTCTAAATAATAATAATTTTCCTTTAAGCTAATTTCTACTATAATTTCTCAAAGGAAAAAAATTATCCTTTATTGAATTAATTTTAGGAGTTACAATAATGAGAGAATATGAGACTTACAAATGTAGAAAATGTGGTAACGAGGTTGAAATACAACGTGTCGGCGGCGGTATTTTAACCTGCTGTGACGAGGCAATGGAGTGCATTACTGCCGATTTGACCGCAGTCAACCTGATGAAGGCATTTGCCGGAGAGTCCCAGGCACGCAATAAATATGAATTTTTTGCCGAAGTGGCACAGGGCGAAGGGTTGCACCGCATTGCCCGCTTTTTCCAAGAGGCAGCTGAGAATGAAAAGTACCATGCTATGGCTGAGTTCAAAGCATACAATAAGCTCGTTCACGGTGTGGAGCTCGACTCTACTCAAAAAAATCTTATCTATGCCGCAGACGGTGAACGCTACGAGCATGAAGAGATGTACCCCAATTTCGCACAAATTGCCAAAGAGGAGGATTTCAAAGAGATTGCCCGTCTGTTTACGGCTATCGGCAAAGTTGAAGTGGAACATGAGGCAGAGTATTTGGCACTCAAAAAAGCACTTGAAGAGGAAGGATTCTTTCAGAGCGATGAGACACAGGAGTATGTTTGTGAAGTGTGTGGTCATGTCCACCGCGGTAAAAAACCTCCCAAAGCCTGTCCGCTCTGTCGCGCCGAGCAGGAATATTTTAAAAAGAGATCCAGCGATATCACTGTAGGCTAAGACTGCTGAAAGCGTGACCTTCATCTTGGCTTCATATTGGCACGATACAATATGTCTGTTATCAACACCGCTTGGGAGATGAAAGTGCCGCTCAAAACCCTGTTACTGCTTTGTCTCCTTGGTGCTCTCTCGCTCCGTGAGGGCATGTGCTGTGTTCGTGCCGCCATTGTCAACAATGGTGGAAGTACGCTCTACTGATGGAGCCGCTAATGCCAAAAGTACTCTTGTGTGACGATGATTTCATGAACCGAAAGGTTGCCTCTAAAATCTTGCGTAAAGAGGGCTTTGTCGTCATCGAAGCAACTAACGGTCAAGAGGCACTGGAGTTGCTCTCAGCCCATACGGTTGATCTTATTTTGATGGATCTGATGATGCCTCTCATGAATGGCTATGACGCCATCAGACACATTAAAGCCAATCTGCGGCTTGCCGGCATTCCGCTTATTATCATCTCGGCACTTTCGGATACCGATGCCGTTAAAGAGGGGATGCGGCTCGGAGCAGATGCCTACCTTTCCAAACCCTATAATATTGACGCCTTTCGTCTCTGCATTGCCGATACGGTGCACGGCGGGTCCTCTCATGCTTGACATTTTTCACCGCTCTCTTCGCAACAAACTTCTGCTCGCTTTTATTGTTATTGGCTTTGTCCCTTATCTTATCTTTTTAGCATATGTCCTGCTCTTAAGTGAGACAAAAATCCTTAATAAAACCGTACTCGACCAATACAATCAGGCCGACATGATCATCCATGTCATGCAGACCCATTTGCACCTGCTTGAGAAAGAAGTACTCTTTTTAAGCAAACTCGACATTATGGACGATCTTATTGCCGATGACATTGACAAAAGAGTCTCGCGACTTTTAACGCAAAAACATCAAGACTACGGACTGGATTTGACACTGTTGGCACTCAATACCCAACAGGTGGTTGTCTCTGCCTCAGACAAGGCACTGCTGTACCAACCCTATGAATTACATGTAAATAACGACCCCTTAAAACAGTACCGTATTCATCATAACACTCTGTATATCTACGCTCCCATTACCGCAAGCTTTGATGCCAACAAGACGTTAGGTACCCTTGTTCTTGAATACAATTTACACAACCTTGACACCTATCTGATTCATCAGTCAGATCGCCATGCCTACATTCAAAACCCCTATAGCAACGTCACCATCGGAGATCAGCGCCTGTTTGACATCGCCTTAACAGACCGTTCGCGGAGCTTTATTGCCGAGGAGCACCTCATTGTCTACAAGCGGCTTGAGGGTATCTTGCAAGGATGGTACTTTGTCTATGGAGTTGACATACATATTGCTCTGGCGTTTCTGTATGACTTTATTCGTTTTATGCTTTACCTCTCACCCTTTATTTTGGCAGCGGTAATTTTTATTGCTATTCGCTACTCTACACATGTTGTCAGACCCATTCAGCAGCTCACCCACATTACAGACACCATTATACGCACCAAAGACTACTCTGCTACGCTCAGTCTCTCCACGCGTGATGAAACGGCCCGATTGAGCAACTCGTTTAACAACATGCTTCGAACGACACAAGAGGCACTGCAGCATCTAGAACATGAAAACAAGATGCGTCTGCAGCGTTTTGTGCAGCTCATAGATATTTTCAATACCATTATTCAGACCAAAAGCGAGACCGACTGCATTGCAGTCTCTGTGGCGTATCTTAAAGAGCTGAGTGCCCAAAACCATATTCTTTTTTCTAAAGAGCCGCAACGGTGCCCCTCCTGCATGGCACTGCATGTCAATGATTTTGAACATAACACTAAACTCTATTACGGCTTTATCTCTTTGGATCTTAGTCGCTTCGATGATGCCAACGAACGGAAGTTTTACCGCTCTATCAGCACCATGATTATGCTGCAACTTGACCGTATTCGCTTAATTGAGCATACCCTGTCGGCATCGCGAGCGAAATCTGCATTCATCTCCAACATGTCTCATGAACTGCGTACACCGCTCAATGCTATTATTGGCTTTGCCCAATACCTCATCACCTATGAAGATCTAAGCGATGAGCAGCAAGACAGTATTGCCAATATTGAGTCTTCGGCACAATATCTCCTTGGTATGATCAATGACATTCTCGACATTGCCAAAATTGAAGCCGGAAAAATGGAAGTACACAAAGAACAGACGGATCTGCTAAAAATTATAGAAAATGTCTGCAGTATGCTCAAGCCTCTTGCGGAAGACAAAGCGCTCTATGTAGAGCTTATTCATACCCGCTATACCCACGGGCAGTATCAAACCGATCCCAAACTGCTGCAACAAATCGTTGTCAACCTGCTCTCCAATGCTATTAAGTTTACTGAAAGCGGGGGCATCACTCTAGAACTTGCAACACACCGCGATACCCTAACCGTCTGCATAACCGACACCGGCATCGGCATTGAACCGCATGCAATCGAAGGACTGTTCCATGATTTCACCCAGGCAGCCGGCGTAATGCAAAAAAAACAAAAAGGTACCGGACTGGGTCTCTCATTAAGTAAAAAAATGGCACTGCTTCTTGGAGGCGATGTTACCCTTGAGAGCGAGGGTATCAACAGCGGCTGCTGCGCCACCTTGTTTATAAAAATATGATATTATCTTCTTATGGATATCTTAGTTGTAGAAGACGATCAGGCCAATGCCGAACGTATTGACAAACTCTTAAGACAGGAGGGCTACAGTGTAAGCACGGCTCTAAGCTACGCTGCTGCGGTCGACTGTATTGACCGTACACGTTACCATCTGATTGTATTAGACTGGAACCTTCCTGACGGAGACGGATACGAACTGCTCAAAGAGACCCGCGAGCTGCTGATTGACGCTTCGGTTCTTATGCTCTCTGCCAATGCCGATGTCTCGTACCGCGTCAAAGCACTTAACAGCGGTGCTGACGACTATCTCTGCAAGCCCTACTCCCAAGCAGAGCTTCTTGCCCGCGTCAAATCACTTCTGCGTCGTACCGACAGCAATAAAAACACCACCATAACGCTTGGAGCCGTTACCATCTGCAAAAACAGCCGAGAGGCTACATTAGACGGCAGGCCGATCCCCCTCACCCCAACCGAATACAATCTGCTAGAACTGCTTGCATCCAATCCTAACAAAATTTTTACCAAACATGAGCTTTTAGATACTATTCACACCGATTACAATGCTGCAATAACCAGCAATATCATTGAAGTACATGTAAAAAATATTCGTAAAAAACTCAATGACAAAACCATTATTACCACCGTTCGCAGTGTCGGCTACAAAATAGTATCATGAGTCCATG
>JAJRVF010000106.1 GCA_024277395.1 Campylobacterales bacterium | reverse complement strand
CTCCGCTAAATAATTTTTAAGGTATTTGTAAATATCTGAGATTTCAGGACCGTGTTCGGCGCCGGTTAGGAGCAGACGCAGTGATTTGAAGTAGAGCTTCCCTTTTAGGCCGCTCTCTTTCATGGTATAACGCTGAAAATCACTGTAATTCTCAAAAAACGGTGCGTTTTGAATGACGGGTTTTAGGGTTTTAACGCTCTCTTCATACGCAGGAGGAATTGACTTTTTGGCAAAAATCGGTTCTATTTTGGAGCGCAGCTCTTTGAGTGTTCCGGACTCCTCCAAATAGAGATGTGCCAATGCGCCGATCTCATCATCGGCAAAACCTACATAGCGCGACAACTCTTTGGCATCCAGCCGCTTAAGGTGTTCACGGTTGATAAACTTGAGTTTTTCAAGATCAAATCGTGCCGGTGATTTTGAAATACTATCAAGCGTGAACCACTTCAAAGCTTCTTTGAATGTAAAAATTTCTTGGGGTACTTTATTGCCGATGAGAATCAAATAGTTCGCAATGGCTTCGGGAAGATACCCCTCTTCAAGCAGCCATTTGACACTCGAAGCATCATCGCGCTTGCTCATCTTTTTACCTTCCTTGTTTAAAATAACAGGAAGGTGAGCATATTCGACTGCTTTGTCATAACCTAATGCATCGCGTACGGCAATCTGTTTGGGGGTGTTGCTCATATGATCTTCACCACGAATAACCAAGGAGATATCGCTGATCATATCATCAATGGCGCAGGCAAAGTTGTAGGTCGGATATTTCTCTTGACGCATAATAATAAAACTGTCTATATCGAATGCGCTAAACGTGACGTTGCCTTTGATTTTATCGACCACGGTAATATCATGCTCAGGGCGTCGCAAACGTATGGTGAAAGGGTTGGTATTGTCTATGGTCTCTTCAGCACTTAAGCGGCTGCAGGTCTCATCATAGCGAAACGGTTTTTTCTCTTTTTTGGCCTGTTCCCGCTTGGCATCAAGCTCGGCAGGAGTACAGAAGCAGTTAAAGGCTTTCTTCTTATGCAAAAGCTCAATGGCCATAGCGCGATGATATTTTAAATGGGCACTTTGGTAAATAACATGCTCATACTCAATATTGAACAGAGCCAGAAGCTCCAGTATCTCTTTGTCTTTACCTGCAATATTGCGCTCTGCATCGGTGTCTTCAATTCTGACAACAAGAGGCTCGTTGCGCTGTATGGAACAGATGGAGTTGAATAGGGCGACACGAAGATTTCCAATGTGCATATCACCGGTAGGACTGGGTGCAAAACGTAGCATGAATATTCCTGAAACTTTTTCATAATCATACCAAAGATTTGAGGCGAGTCTATTAAATATTTATTTGGCTGGAGTTGGCTATACTTCGAATATTATATCAGTTTCACATCTTAAGGAATAAAAACGGATGCATATTTTAGTGACCGGAGGAGCGGGTTATATCGGCTCTCATGTGGTTAAGCAGTTAATTGAAAAGACGCAACATCGCATTTCCATTATAGACAACCTCTCGACAGGACATCAGAGCACGATTGATACGCTTCAAAGTATCAGTATCACCAACAAGAGAGATCCTGTTGCGTTTTATATTGAAGATCTCAAAAACTTCAGTGCCGTAGAGAATATTTTTAAAACAGCCTCTTTTGATGCGGTGATCCATTTTGCAGCCAGTATTGTTGTACCTGAGTCGGTAGAGAATCCGCTGAAGTATTATATGAACAACACGGTCAATACAACACACCTCATACACCTGTGTAACCAATACCGCATTAAACACTTTATTTTCTCGTCGACAGCTGCGGTTTACGGGGAGCCTTCCGAACCTCAAGTAACCGAAACCACACGGACGCTGCCAATTAACCCTTACGGCAGAAGCAAACTAATGAGTGAGCAAGTACTCCAGGATGCCTCTAAAGAAAACAGTACCTTTTCTCATGTGATATTGCGCTATTTCAATGTTGCCGGCGCTGATCTTTCCAATCGTATCGGTCAGAGTTTTCCCAATGCAACCCATCTCATTAAAATAGCAGCTCAGACGGCCATCGGTTCTCGAGAGAGCATGATGATTTTTGGTGATGACTATCCAACGCCTGATGGCACCTGTATTCGCGACTATATCCATGTCGAAGATCTGGCATCGGCACACTTAAAAGCATTGGACTATCTTGAAGAGGGGAGTGCCTCAAACACATTCAATGTCGGTTACGGACACGGTTTTAGTGTCAAAGAGGTGATTGCCACCATGAAGGAGGTTAGCCAGGTTGATTTTGAGGTGTTTACGGCAGCGCGGCGTGCCGGCGATCCGGCCGTGCTGATTTCAAATAACAGTAAAATAAAAAAAGTGCTCGGCTGGAGTGCCTCTTGTGATGAGTTGGCATTAATTTGTCAAACGGCATTGGCGTGGGAAAAAACATTGTAGAAGCAGGAAATTTGTGTAAAAATATGGTGACCCCACGGAGACTCGAACTCCGGTAACATGGATGAAAACCATGGATCCTAACCGCTAGACGATGGGGCCGTGTTAAAGATAAACAAGTAATTCTTGAGCCAGAATTATAATCATCACAATCTTAAAGGCGACTAAAAACAAAAAAAAATTAAAAATTAATCCGTAAAAAAGATTTATTAGTAGATAATACCCATATAAGAAACAAAAAAGATACAATTATGAACATAGAAGCATTAAAAAAAGAGATTGAAACCCTAAAAGAAAAAAACAGATTGCTTGAAGAGAGTCTTGCGAGGGAGCAAAAGAACAGCCTTGAAAAAGACCATCTGCTAAACCAAAAGTCACGTTCCGCTTCCATGGGTGAAATGATAGAAAATATTGCACACCAGTGGCGACAGCCGCTTAATATCCTTGCTTTGGTTATTCAAGACATCTACATAGCCGGACAGCTGGGAACCCTGGATGCTGATAAGCTCGAAGAGAATTACTCTAAAGCCAACAATGTGTTGCAGTACATGTCGCAAACTATTGATGATTTTAGAAATTTTCTTAAAGAATCGGATGGGATCGAAGTTTTTGCCTTAAATGATATTTTTCAATCTATTGAGCATATTATGGTGCCGTCACTAAAGGCGCACAATATCAGTATTGCGCTTCCTCAGGCTGAAGGACTTCATATAGAGGGAAATCGCAATGAATTTCTGCAGGTCATTTTAAACATTATAAAAAATGCGCAAGATGCTATAATATTGAACAATATTAAAAAAGGAGCAATAACAATTGCTGCAACGCACCGTGATTCAAAAATTATCATATCCATTCAGGATAACGCAGGAGGCATTGCAACAGAGAATATAGACAAAATCTTCGACCCTTATTTTACAACCAAACATAAATCGCAAGGAACCGGTATAGGCCTATACATGTCCAAACAAATTATTGAGAAAAACAAAGATTCGAAACTCTCCGTTGCCAATACGAAAGAGGGCGCGAACTTCACTATAGAAGTCCCCGCTAAATAAACACTGTTTGGTTTTTATTTTTCGTTATAAAATGAACGAAGCGCGCGGATAATTACCGCATTTTTTGAGATGCTCTCCGCTTTGGCATTGTAATCTACGAGCTCGTAAAGATCAAGCGGAAGTGAAATTGAGAATGTCTTGGTCTCTATTTTTTTCTTTTTCGTTACAAGCGCAGTGACATTGCTGAGCAGTTCAATGATCTTTTTGGTATCAATTGGCTTTTGTATAAAACTGTTGACACCAATCTCGATTGAT
>JAJRVF010000005.1 GCA_024277395.1 Campylobacterales bacterium | reverse complement strand
TCTTTCTTTTGAAATCCTAAAATTTCTACCGTAACGGGTGCCGTACCCGAACCAATCATTCCAAGACGACGTGCCGCCTCTTTGGAGAGATCAATAATACGGTTGTCAACAAACGGACCGCGGTCGTTGATACGCACAACAACCGATTTTCCGTTGCTGCGATTGGTGGTACGGACAATGGTGTTCATCGGCAATGTTTTATGTGCCGCCGTCATGGCATGCATATTGTAGGTTTCGCCGTTCGAGGTTTTTTTACCGTGAAAATTGGGACCGTACCAGCTGGCACGTCCTCGCATCACCTCGCCCACTTCAACAACGGTAGGGTAGTAGCGTTTGCCCCGAATAGTGTATGGGCGCATTGTCGCCTTGGTATGCTTAACCTGTTTGGAGGAGTAGGCATACGGCGGCAGCGTATTTGACGTTCGGGTGCTGCAGCCGACAAACAGTAACAGCGGCGACAGTAACAGAGCGTACCGTATCATTTAATACGCAGCCTTTCTCCAATGCGGACAATGCTTCCGGTTTTGTTGTTGACCCGCTTCAAATGTTTGACGGAAAGGTTGTGTAGTCGTGCAATTGAGATGAGTGTATCGCCGTTTTTGACAACATAGGTATGATGCCGTGCCGTTTTTTTCTTGGCATCAATTGGAATAATAAGCTTCTGTTTTAATGAGAGTTTATTGCTTGTTAGATTGTTGAAATCTTTAATAATGCCGTAACGTACACCATATTTCTTGCCGATTTTAGAGAGACTCTCACCCGAAACAACTGTATGCACTTTGTAAATCTGCTGCAAATCGGCCGGTTGATATTTTTGGTTGAAATCAGCCAGTTTAATGTAGGGTATATACAGATCATAGCGCTCTTCATACGGAGGAATAAAGTCATATTTCAGATGCGAGTTGAGTGCTTTGAGTTCATCAACGGGCATATCAATAAGTTTTGCCACCCGACTGATACGCTAGCCTTTGGGAACCGTTACCACCGAAAGCGAATAGGCGCCGGCACGGTTTAGCAGATAGCGGTACTCGCTTTTGAGTAAAAAAAGTTCATTGGACGCCATCATGGAAAATGCTACAATTTTACGAATATAGATGCGGCTTTCCAACGGGAGATATTTCTTCTCGGGGTCAAGCAGTACTTTCAAGTCATCCGTACCCGCCTTTTTAATAGCCGAGCTGACGCGCCCCTCTCCACAGTTGTAAGCCAGCGCCGCCAAATACCACTTTCCAAAGCGTTTGTGCAGATAAGTTAAATATTTTGCCGCCGCTTTGGTTGATTTGATCAGGTCGAGCCGTTCATCGACATAATCATCAATATTGAGTCCGAGCAATTTGCCTGTTTTGGGCATAAACTGCCACAGGCCTGCCGCACTCTTGTGTGACTTGGCTTTCAAATAAAAGTTGGACTCTGCCATCGCCAAATAGAGAAATTCCGAAGGAACGTCGGCATCGGTTAAAATATTTTTGATCGTCGGAATAAACAGATACGCGTCCATCATGGAGTTAAAAAAATGTCGGTGACGGGCCTGAGTGATATTTTTTTGCAATATCTCATTTAATACGCTGTCATTCAGAAAAGTGGAGTCGATGTCAAACGACTCAACAATTTTAATATCTTTATGATAATTAGAATCATAAATAAGGGCTGCAGTCAGGGGGTAAGAAACAAACAATATACTCAAAATAAGTGCTTTAAACATATGGTTCCTCAACGCTAAATTTAAAGCTAATATTCTATCGAAAAAGTGTTAATAATCTTATTAGAGATACCTAAAACCCTATATTTTAAAGAGTTTTCTGGCATTTTTCGTGGTCAATCTCTCTATATCGGCACGTGAGCAGCTCAGAAGTTCTGCCATTTTCTGAGCTATCAACGTCGTATAGGCCGGTTCATTACGCTCTCCGCGATGCGGATGGGGCGTCAGATAAGGGCCGTCTGTTTCAATGAGAAGGTGATGTATCGGGATTTTAGGCAGTGCCTGTACGAGTTTTCGGGCATTTTTAAACGTCACCACACCGCCAATGCCAAAGTAAAACCCCTGATCTGCCAGAGAGAGCAGTTGCTCATCGGCATTGTAACAGTGCAATACCCCACCCGCATTGCCCGCTCCCTCTTGCTCGAGTATGATTTTAGAATCGCTGCTTGCATCACGAATATGGACAATAAGCGGTTTGGAATACTCTTTGGCAAGGGTAATTTGCAAACGAAAAATCTCCTGTTGTCGTACTTTTTCAAGCTCTCTTTCCTCAGGACTTCCCTCTAAGCGGTAATAGTCTAAGCCGCACTCGCCTACGGCAACACATTTGGGATGTCTTATATAAGAAATCAGCTCGGCCTCGTCATACGCCTCCATGTCATAGGGGTGTACCCCCACAGCAAAATAGACCGCATCATACTGCTCGGCAATGGCTACGGCTCTACCAAGAGTCTTGGGGTCGGCTCCGGGAATAATATAATGGCTCACACCCTGCTCTGCTGCACGAGCAAGTACGGTATCGAGATCATCTCTGTAACGCCGGTCATCAAGATGAATATGGGTATCAATTATCATGGTCATTCTCCCTTTTGGAACGTGTTCTTTTTACATGTAAAATATTTCGTATCATCAGCACCACAAACACCAGCGCTATCACTCCGGAAAACAGAGCATACCCATAGAGCCCTTTTAAAACAAATGAGACACCAAGAACCAAACCAATAACCGCTATGACAAAGCACATGAAGCACGCTCCAGCAACTCTTTGGAAAACAGACGCGCCTCGTCGGAGATAGAGGTTCCGCTTATCATTCTGGCAATTTCATTTTCGCGCTCTAAAGATTGCAGTTTTTTAACCCTGCTCACCCCATCTTCTTTGTACACCAAAAAATGCTCTTCGCCCATCGATGTCAGCTGCGGCTGATGTGAAATAACAAAAATCTGATATGTTTGGCTCAGTTGTCGCAACACACGTGCAACGCTCATCGACTCCTCTCCGCTTAAATTGGCATCAATTTCATCAAGCAGCAACACGCCGCTCTGAGATGCCGTCAATTCTGAGGCTACCGCCAAAAGCGCCAGACGCAGGCGATTAAACTCTCCCGTACTAATATTACTTAATATTGTATCATTGAGTTCCAATGCTATATCATCACCGCCGCAACTCCCACACGTTACAGGCCTTAACTGAAACGAGGCATTGCACAAATAGAGCTGTTCAAGATAATTATTTAAAGCACGCTCCAAACGGGGCAGCACCTGCGCCCTGTTGTGTGAAATTGCTGCCGCAGACTCCGTCATTGCTGCATGCAAATCGTCAACGCTCTGCTGCAAGATCTCAATGGTCGTATCAATCGTATCATACTGCCGCAACTCTTGCATTTTTTGCTGCTGATAGCTTAAAGCACCTTCAATACTTCCGTAACGTCGTTTGAGTGACGCCAGTGCTTCAATGCGATCAAGGAGTGATTCAATATCGGTCTCTTCGAGGCTTTCAAGACGCTCTTGTGCCGCATCAAACGTAGCGCGCAGCTCATTCATGGCATCATCAAAAAAGCCGCTCTCGTGCTCTATGAGATGCAACAGTTCATTAACGACAGATTCGTACTCAAAAATCGCTTCGACTTTACGTAGACACTCCTCTGTCTTCTCTTTTTTTGAGAGCTCCCGCTTCATCTCCAAGAGTAGGTCATCTTCACCCTCTTTAGGATCAATATTTGCAATTTTATCAATTTCAAAACGGGCGAACTCTTGAAGTTCTACCACTTTTTTTTGCTCTTCCGTAAGTACAGCAAGCTCTTTGACGGCGTGTCGGTACTCCTCATAGAGTGCACCGTAATGCGTTAGCAGCTCACGGTGCTGCGGTATCTCTTTTGCTGCAAAAGCATCAACAAGTACCAATAGTTTCTCGGTTTCAAAATCACTGTAATCTCGCAAACTCAGATGCTTAACGTGCTGCAAACTTAACTCTTTGAGCCGTTTTTTCGGAATGCTTTGGGCATTGATAAAATAGCGCACCTTCTCCTTTTTTATATGGCGGAACGTATTACTCTGACTGTTCTCAATACCGTACTGCTCTTCATCAATGGGCCATGAAACATCCATTTCACTCAAAGTGGCTTTGGCATCACGGATTCCCAGCGTTGCCAAAAGCGCGTCCATCAAGAGTGACTTTCCGCTCCCGCTGGGTCCGGTAAAGACAATGAGCCCTTTGGAAAACTCCAGATGCAACTCACGAAAACTCAACAGCTCTTTAAGGTAAAAGCGCTCTATCATCTACTCACCCCAGTTCAGTTTCTCTTTGAGTACATCAAAGTAGTTAAACGCTTTTTTATGAATCAGATGTGCCTGAGCATCAGCCAGCTGAATGCTAATGCAATCACCTTCGTGAAACTCGTAAATATCCTGTCCGTCCACAATGGCAAGCACCGTTGAATCCAGTGTTTTCACCTGCATCTTAAAATGTCCCGGAAGCACTACGGGGCGCTGCGTAAGAGAGTGCGGACAGATGGGTGTCAGCACAAAGACATTGGTTAAAGGAAAGAGAATGGGGCCGCCTGCAGAGAGGTTGTAAGCAGTTGAGCCTGTCGGTGTTGAGACAATAACGCCGTCACCGTAATAGGTATTAAACGATTTGCTATCAACCGTGACATCAAGATGGATCATTTTCGAGATGGAGGGACGAGTCAGAACAATATCGTTAAATGCAATTACTTTGCGCTCCCCCTCTTGCGTCTGAATGACCGCTTCAAGCATGGCGCGCTTGTCAATACGGTACTCGCCCTCACAGATCTTTTGAATAAAATCTTCCAGTTCCGCTACATGCAAATCTGCCATAAATCCCAATTTTCCGGCATGAACCCCTAAAACCGGAATGCCAAAAGGGTGGGAACGGCGCGCTACGGAGATGAGCGTTCCGTCACCGCCGATGGTAACGAGAATATCACAATGTTTGCACAGGTGTTCAAAAGGCTGCCCCAAAACACCGATCATACTTGCACTGTTCGTGTCAATAAGGACTTCAATACTATGTTTTTCAAAAAGTGCCTTGCTCTGTAAAAACACCTCTTTAAGTTTAGGAGTCGAGGGGCGCAGAATAATGCCGACTTTGGTAAAACGCTTGAGTTTCAATGTAACATTCCCTGATTTTTTTGTTAATTATATCTTAACTTCTATTTTACATGTATTTTTGTGGCATTGTAATATTAATCATCTTCATCATATCTTCATCTTTTTTTTATACTGTTCGCCTCTCAAAATCACATTGCTAAAGGCTCAACACAGTGTCCCGAAGATTTTCACTTTTAGCTCTTATGGTATGTATATTTTTAGGAGTCAACACAATAACTCGAACTGTGCTGCTCATTGACAGCCTCAATAACGTTGATCTGTCACTACTGCAACTTATGAAGATATTTGGTGTCGGACTTTTTTATGATCTACTTGCTGCGAGCTATTATTTTATTCCTTTTACACTGTATCTCACACTTGTTCCCGCAACACTTTTCCATACTCTATGGCATCGTCGCTTTATGTACGGCTTGCTGTTTATGATGAGTTACTTTATTATTTTCAACGGTGTAAGCGAATGGTTTTTTTGGGAAGAATTCGGCAAACGTTTTAATTTTATTGCCGTTGATTATTTGGTCTATACGCATGAGGTCATTCACAATATTTTAGAGTCTTATCCTGTTGTACTGCTACTGAGCATCATCGCCGCTGTGAACACTCTACTGTTTTATATTCTTATACGTAAAACCCGACTCATTCACCATGCCTTTGTTTGCAAAACGTCGCTACCAAGCAATCTCGTCACAGGGCTGACTTTACTCGTTATACCCCTGCTCGCTTTTATATTGCTTCAACAGCAGCATATGAGCAAGATTTCAAATAATACGTTTCACAACGAATTGGCAAAAAACGGACTTTACTCACTTTTTTCCGCATTTCGTAACAACACTTTAGACTATACCGAATTTTACAAAACCAAAGAACTCCACACCGTTATGGCGCAGCTTGAAGCACTTGAAGGATTCAATGCGACACATAAAAAACCCATACGCAGCAGAGGTGCTGAGCACCGTTATAACATTATGCTTATTATGGTAGAAAGCCTCAGTGCAAAATATATGGGAATCTACGGCAATACCAAAGGACTCACACCACATCTCGATGCTCTGAGTAAGCAATCGCTGTTTTTTGACAATCTCTATGCCACCGGAACGCGCACCGTTCGAGGTATGGAGGCCGTTGCACTAAGTATTCCTCCCACACCCGGACGCAGTATTGTCAAGCGTCCGGACAATCACAATATGTTCTCTAGCGGATTCATCTTTCAGGACAAAGGTTACCACAACAGATTTATTTATGCCGGCTACGGCTATTTTGACAATATGAACGCCTTTTTTTCCCGCAACGGTTTTGATGTTGTCGATCGCACTGACTTCAGCAACAATGAAATACACTTTGCTAACGTCTGGGGTGTATGCGATGAAGATCTTTTTGACAAAACACTCAAAGTGTCCGATAACAGCTATGCGAAAGGAGAGCCTTTTTTCAATTTTATTATGACCACTTCCAACCACCGTCCCTACACCTATCCGGAAGGAAAAATTGATATTCCTTCACATACCGGTCGTGACGGTGGTGTAAAATATACGGACTATGCCATTGATCAATTTCTACAAAAAGCACAAAAAAAACCGTGGTTTGATAAGACTGTTTTTGTGATTGTAGCCGATCACAACGGAGGCAGTGCCGGAAAAAACACGTTACCTTTATGGCGCTACAAAATTCCTCTGCTTGTTTATGCGCCAAAACTTATTCATCCAAAAATCGTACACAAACTGGCCTCCCAGATTGATGTTATGCCTACTCTAATGGCATTACTCAATTTTAACTATGACAGTATGTTTTATGGTAACAATATACTCGCCGAGAACTTTCGAGAGCGCGCTTTTATTGGGAACTATCAACAACTCGGCTATTTAGAGCACAAGCGATTAACCGTACTCTTTCCCAACCGAGAAGTCAAAAACTACGCGGTAATACAACAGAGTTTAAATGGTGTTACCTACAAAGAGATACCGCTCAACGGTAATGACGAACTCCGTGCTATTGCCTACTACCAAAGCGCCGGCTATCTCTACGACAATCATCTCTATAGCCGTTAGCATCTTTGAGACGATTTTTATCTCATTAGAAAAGCAAAAGCATCGCTACGCTATAATCGCGAAAATTTTACTAAAGAGGACTCCCTATTGAGAAGTCATTACTGTACCGATTTAACACTGAATCATATTGGAGAAGAGGTCACTTTGTGCGGTTGGGCCAACAGCTACCGTGACCACGGCGGCATCATTTTTATTGACCTGCGCGACAAAAGCGGGCTTATTCAACTCACCTGCGATCCGGCGGACAATGCTCAAGCACACAAAGTCGCTAATGATGTTCGTGATGAATTTGTACTCATAGCCAAGGGAACGGTACGTGCCCGCGGTGAAGGACTGATCAACCCGCGTCTTAAAACCGGTGACATTGAAATTGTCGTTCATGAGCTCATTATTGAAAACCGCAGTGCGCCCATGCCTTTTGTCATTGGCGATACAAGTGTCGGTGAAGAGACCAAACTCAAGTACCGCTACTTGGATTTACGCTCACAAGAGTCGTACAGCACCTTTAAGCTGCGCTCCAAAGCATCAATTGCCACGCGTAATACTCTGGACAGTTTAGGTTTTTTAGAGGTTGAAACGCCAATTTTAACCAAGTCCACGCCCGAAGGGGCACGCGATTACCTGGTACCTTCACGGGTGCATGACGGCGAATTTTACGCGCTGCCGCAATCACCGCAGCTGTTTAAACAGCTCCTTATGGTCAGCGGTTTTGACCGCTATTTTCAAATAGCCAAATGCTTCCGCGATGAAGATCTTCGTGCCGACCGTCAGCCCGAATTTACCCAAATAGATGTCGAAATGAGCTTTTGCACCCAAGAAGAGGTCATTGAAGTAGCCGAGACCCTGCTTAAAGATATTTTTACTGCGACAGGGCATAATATTGCAACACCGTTTCAGCGCATGACCTACCACGAAGCAATGGAGCAGTACGGCTCAGACAAACCCGATTTGCGTTACGACCTTCGCATGGTTGATGTGATTGACATTTTTGAGCGCTGCGACAACGAGATCTTTACCAATATTGCCAAAAATCCGCGAGCCAACCGCATTAAAGCACTGAGGGTTCCGCAAGGCGACACCATCTTCTCCAAACGCGAAATGAAAGGCTTTGAAGAGTATGTACGCAAATTCGGTGCGCACGGCTTGGGTTATTTTCAAATGAAAGAGGACGGACTCAAAGGACCGTTAACCAAGTTCTTTAGTGAAGAGGACATTGCCCTCATTATTGAACGGACCGAGCTCGATATAGGCGATGTCGTCTTTTTCGGTGCCGGTGAAAAAAAAGTTGTACTCGACTACATGGGGCGCTTTCGCATATTCTTGGCCAACCATGAAAAGATGAACCTTATTGATCCTGACCGTTTTGAATTTGTCTGGGTGGTCGATTTCCCCATGTTTGAAATTGAAGACGGACGCGTTAAAGCCCTGCACCATCCCTTTACGATGCCGCGTAATCTGAATCACGAGCATGTTGAAGATATTGAGTCTGTTGCCTACGATATTGTTCTAAACGGTGTTGAACTTGGCGGCGGTTCCATTCGTATTCATCAAGAGGCGATGCAGAGTAAAATTTTTAACCTTCTGGGCATTGACGAAGAGGAGCAGCAGGAGAAGTTCGGTTTTTTACTCGATGCTCTCAAATTTGGCGCACCGCCGCACGGCGGCTTTGCCCTGGGACTTGACCGGCTTATTATGATCCTGGCGAAAAAAGAGAGCATTCGCGATGTTATTGCCTTTCCAAAAACCCAAAGAGCTTCTTGTCTGCTGACCAAGGCGCCAAGTCCCGTAGACAATACACAGCTTCGCGACCTGCACATTCGGCTGCGTGAAAGCACCAAAACATGAAAAAGCTTTTTCTCATTATAGGCGCACCCGGATCCGGAAAAACAACTGATGCGGAGCATATTGCCGCTAGAAACCCGCAGCACATTACCCACTACTCTGCCGGTGACATGCTCCGTGCCGAAGTTGCAAGCGGAAGTGATCGGGGAGCCGTTATTGACTCCTATATCTCTCAGGGGCGTATTGTTCCCATTGACATTGCCATTGAGACTATTGTGACAGCTATTAAAGCGGCACCAACTTCAATTATTTTACTCGACGGATACCCGCGCAGCATTGAGTAGATGAAGACACTGGAGCAGTACCTCAGCGACAACGGCGACATAGGCCTCGCTGGTGTCATAGAGGTTCAAGTCAGCGATGATGTCGCCCGTGAGCGTGTCTTAGGGCGTGCCCGCGGTGCCGATGATGCCCGTGAGGTTTTTGAGCGGCGACTTCACATTTATGTCGAGCCTTTAGAGGCAATCCAAGCATTCTACCGTAACAAAAACCTCTTACATGTCATTGACGGTGAACGCAGCATTGACAATGTTGTTCATGAGATGGAAACATGCATTACATCAAAAATCTAACTTAAAAATGGAGTTATTATGAATATTATTTTATTAGGAGCACCCGGTGCAGGCAAAGGAACGCAGGCGCAGTTTTTAACTCAAAAGTTCGGTATTGCGCAAATTTCAACCGGAGATATGTTGCGCGCTGCCATCAAAGAAGGGACACCCTTGGGAACGCTGGCTAAAGAAGCTATGGACAGCGGACAGCTTGTTAGCGACGAAATCATCATTGGTCTGGTCAAAGAGCGCATTACTCAAAAAGATTGCAAGAACGGTTTTCTCTTCGACGGATTTCCGCGTACCGTTGTGCAGGCCGATGCCATTAAAAATGCCGGTATTGCCATTGATGCCGTCGTTGAAATTGATGTCCCTGACGATGAGATTGTCAAGCGTATGTCGGGACGTCGGGTACATCTGCCCTCGGGACGCACCTATCATATTGCTTATAACCCGCCAAAAGTTGAAAACAAAGATGACATTACCGGTGATACACTCGTTCAGCGTGATGACGACGCCGAAGCCATCGTCAAAGATCGCCTTAATGTCTATCACGAGCAGACACGCCCGCTGATTGACTACTATACCAGTCTCGCTAAAACCAACACGAGCCTTAAATACATTCGCGTGGACGGTACGCAAGACATCAATGTGGTTCAAGAACAGATCCGCTCGCAGCTCGCCTAAAACATTCTGTTGCGGTAGAAGTTTTACATGTAAAATTTCTACACCGGATGCTCAATAAAAAATTCTGTTACCCCCTCATTAACCCCGCCACAAATCCGCTTGCAAACGACCACTGCAAATTATAGCCGCCGCACGGGCCGTCCAGGTCCATGACCTCACCGCAGAAATACAGCCCTCTTACTATTTTGCTCTGCATGGTACGCGGGTCAATCTCTTTGAGTGCAATGCCTCCGCGGGTAATCATTGCCTTAGCAAAACCATCATGTCCCACTACGGTCAAGGGCATCTTCGCCATGAGGCGCACCAGCATATCTCGCCGCCTGCCCTCTTGTCTGTTCCAGCCCAAGAGCGGATCGACGGCACTCATGCTGCAGAGTTCACGACTTATGGACTCCGGAAGCACTGTTTGCAGTAGCTCTAACGTACTGTAGTGTCCATACTCTTGCCGTCTCTTTTTAAAATACTCATGAAGCTCTGTCTCACTCTTTCCTTGTACTAAATTTACATGTAAAGGCACCTCGCCGTAACATTGGAGTAGTGGCGTAATATCACGAGAAAAGTCCAGCACAACCGGACCGCGAATACCGTTTTTTGTAAAAATCAGATCCCCTGCAGCCCGCAGTTTTTTACTGCCTTTCAGGTTCACTGTGAGCTCTGCTTTGGCAACGGTGTCGGCACGACACTGTGCCACCCAGCGCTCTTTGGTATGCAGCGGCATCATTGCCGGATAGACCTGCTTGATTGTATGTCCAAGCTTCTGTGCCAGTGTGTAGCCATCCCCTTCGGCACCGAGTTGCGGATACCCCAAACCGCCGGTCGCGACAACAACCGCATCGGCTCTATAGCGCTCATGTTGAGTCTGAACACCGCAGATCACTCCATTCTCCTGCTCTAGTGCCACGACCGCCTCTGCACACCGTACCGTAATATGCAAACGCCGCATCTCTTGCTCCAAAGCCTGAACCACACACAACGCACTATGCGATACTGGGAAAATACGGTACCCGTCGGGGGCATGGGTCGGCACGCCAAGATCGCTGAAAAATGCCTGCAGTACTTCATGGCTGCAGGCACTCAAAGCATCACGCATAAAACGACCCTCTCTTCCAAAACACTCCATAAAGGCATCATTGCTGAGCGTATTGGTAAGATTGCAACGCCCGCCGCCGGTTGCTTTGAGTTTGGCACCGATTTTGGGAAGTTTTTCCATAAGCAGCACTTTGCTGCCTCGGCGTGCCGCCGTAATGGCGGCCATCATACCCGCCGCACCCGCGCCGATAACAATAAGGTTGTGCGTCATCGCGTTGTTAAGTCGGCAACAATGTCGTAGGTCACATCTATCATATGGCGTAACTCTGCCTCACTAAAACAGTATGGCGGCATAAAGTAGATCACACCGCCTAAGGGTCGTATATACACACCCTGCTTCAATGCTTCTTGAAATACATGTAAGCCGATGCGCTCGTTGGCGTCGTAGCCGTGCAGCTCAATGGCGCAGATCATACCACGCTGACGCACCTCAAGTACATTGCTTAGAGCTTTGAATTTTATTGTTTCACGTGCCATAAAGGCAATCTTTTCCCTATTGGCTTCAATGACATTTTCATTTTCAAAAATATCCAGCACTGCATTGGCCGTGGCACAGGCTAAAGTATTACCCGTGTAACTGTGCGAATCCAGAAATGATTTTCCCTCGCTGTAGTCACAATAAAAAGCGTTGTAGATGTCATTGCTAAACAGTACTACCGACAGCGGCATATAGCCGCCGGTGATACCTTTGGAGAGGCAGAGAAAATCGGGAGAGACTCCTGCTTGCTCTATAGCAAACATGCTTCCCGTGCGTCCAAAACCGACCGCCACTTCATCGGCAATTAAAAAGACTCCGAACGTATCGCATAAATCCCTTAGGCGCGTTATATAGCCGGCATTGTACATCTGCATGGAACCGGCACACTGTACCAGCGGCTCAATCACAACAGAAGCCACTTTTCCCTGGTGATGCTGCAAGAGAGTGCGCATACTCTCAATAGCCTCATCTTCACTCACCAGCGCCGGTGATGCCGCCTGTACGGTAGTAATGAGAATGTCTCGGTAAATGTCTTTGTACAGTCCCGTATCACTCACCGCCAATGCACCCATGGTCTCTCCGTGGTAGGAGTTTTCCAGCGAAACAAAAAGAGGTCGGCTCTCACCCCTGTTTTTAAAATACTGAAAGGACATTTTCAACGCAATCTCAATAGCACTCGATCCGTTATCGGCAAAAAAAACTTTTTGCAGAGGCTCAGGCGTAAGTGCTACCAGTCGGCGTGACAGATCAATAGCGGGTTTGTGTGTAAATCCGGCAAAAATAACATGCTCCAGCTCTTCAAGCTGCGCACGCACGGCAGCATTAATATATGCGTTGGAGTGCCCGAAAAGATTGACCCACCAGCTGCTGATGCAATCTAAATAGCGATTGCCGTCATAATCTTCAATATAAGACCCATTGGCCTTTTTAATAGGAATGAGCGGCAGAGTTTCATGATCTTTCATCTGCGAACAAGGGTGAAAAATATAGCGCAAATCCTCTTTCATTAACGTCTTGTTTGTCATGGTAAGTTCTTTAACGCTGAATGGGACGGATAAAGCACTTTTCCTGACGGAACCACTAAAGACGATGACTTTAAATGAAGGTCCTGATCATCAAAAAATATATGTGCTTTAAACGCTTGTAATATTTTACTTTTTTCGACACCGCCCAAAAAAAATGCCTCGTCCACATAAACCCCCCAGTGACGCAAAGTTTTAATAACGCGCATCTCTTAAGGGCTGTTTCGCGCAGTGACAATGGCAATACGAACGGGAGAGTGCTCCACCTTCATGGGAAGCCGCTCCTGCAGTGCAGCAAGTTTTTTTAAAAATGCGGCAAAGGGGCCTTCATTCATGGGAATATCTTGTTTGCGACTCTCTTTTTCGTGAAATGCATCGATCCCCTCCTCTTTATAGACCAGCTCACTGCTTTCATCAAACAGTACTGCATCGCCGTCAAACGCTATGCGCACCTGGCCGTCAGAGGTGTCGCACTGATATTGCGGCGGTGTTGAGAGTACGGCAGAGGCACATACACCGCTGTCAATAACCTTTTGGGCGTCAGCTTCATTGGTGGTTAAAAACAGATCCACATCAAATGCTTCGAGATAATCAACCGTTGACTCGCCTGCTGTAAATGCCGAACGGGTAATACCTAATTTCATATTGCGAACAGTATTTAACACGCGAATGCCGGTATCAGGGCTGTTTCGTGACATAATGACGACTTCCACAAGAGGTGCATCATCCTCCTGGCGGTATATATTTAAGCCTAAAAGTGCTTTAACAAGAGGAAAACCAATACCCTCTTCTAACGGAATATCCTCATTGTTTCGCATATGTTCTCGGTACACCTCAATGGCGTGCTCAGGGTCTTTTACACAATTTTTTTTGAAGAGTGCATCTGACTCCGATAGATCAAACAACGCTGTAGCAGAGATTCCGATAACCAAAGTTTTCTCCAAATTAAATGCCAATTCCTGCTCCTTTTACATGCAAAATAGTGTAAGATGCCTTTTATGAAACGTTTCACGACTGAGCCGATGCATCAGATTATTGAGATTTTGGAGTCTGAGCTTGTAAATACTCAGACTCATGGCATCCTCTCTTTTATAGTCATCAATCCGGACTGCTGTCACTCTACTTATGCAGGCAGCATCATAACATATAATGGCATCAGCTATATTTACCGTGGTTACAAAGCATGGACTGATTTGGCACAGCTTCTCTTTTGTAAAATGCTGACACCTCACAGATATGATGAACATACAGTAGAGATTCGTTTTCAACGGCTCAATACCCATAACTCATTTCATCACACACATGCAGATGATATTACCGAAAAATATGGCGTTAACTCACCGTTTGCACGAATCCATAAAAATGAAGAGCCGAGCTTTGTCTATGCTTACACCAAAGCCCTTCATGCTGTCAATATATCGGAACGAAACAGCATTTTAAACTTGGGGGTGAACAGCGGCGATGAGTTCGAGCTTATCAAACATGTATCTAAAAACTTTTCTCAAACACATTTTACAGGAATTGACCACTCTGCCTCAGCCATCTCTCATGCTATCAGACGCTTCAGATGTGCTAATGCTAACATGATCCAACATGATATCAATCACTTAGAAACGCTCGGCCTTGGACGTTTTCAACTTATTATTAGCATTGGAACACTTCAGAGTTCAGGTGTTGATTTTAAGCCACTGTTTATGTCTTTGGTGCAGACTTACCTCACCTCTGAGGGCGCAATAATTTTAGGTTTTCCTAATTCAAGATGGATAGACGGTGAGATGATTTATGGTGCCAAAGCTCCTAACTACAGCTATTCTGAGATGTCACTTGTT
>JAJRVF010000105.1 GCA_024277395.1 Campylobacterales bacterium | reverse complement strand
TCATCAACAGCCCGGAAACACCGAAAAAGAACTTATAGAAAATCTTGGCGGTACCATTAAACACACCTACACCTTGCTACCTGCAGTTGCCGCTGAACTCCCTCAAAAGAGTCGTGCTGCTCTTTTGCAGTATCCCTCAGTGCGCTATATTGAAAATGATGAAACGGTAAACGCTGTTGATCCCACTCCTTCGGGTTCCTCCAAACAACTATCTACCAAACCGCTTGCAACACAAAGCCTTGCATCCGATATTGAATATCAAAATTCATGGGGTGTGGAGCATATTGGTGCTAAAGTGGCACACGACAACAATATTACCGGCAAAGGCATTAAAATCGCCATATTAGATACCGGAATCAACTATCATCATGAAGATCTCGATGCCAACTATCGCGGCGGATACAACTTTATCTCCAACGGTCGTGCCAATGATGATCCTTTTGATGACAGTTACAATCAGCATGGAACCAACATTGCCGGTATCATAGCAGCAGAGTCCAATGGAGTTGGTGTTATCGGTGTAGCTCCTGAAGCCTCTATTTATGCGGTCAAAGTACTTGATGGCAGTACTTTTGGCTCACTTAGTGATATTATTGCGGGTATTCAATGGGCTGTTGACAATGACATGGACATTGCCAATATCAGTATTGCCGGCGTTGATTCTGACCTATTAAAAGCCACCTGTGATGCTGCGGAACAGGCCGGTCTTCTTATTGTTGCTGCTGCGGGTAATACTTATAGCGGTGCCGCACAATACCCTGCTTCGTACGACTCGGTTATTGCAGTTGCTGGAACCGACAACAATGACTCTAAAGGTTTTTTCTCACCGATTGATGCTGTTTTAGAACTGGCAGCACCGGGCCTTAACATTTACTCTACAGCACAAGAGAATACGTATGCGGAATTAAGCGGTACCTCGCAATCAGCTGCCTTTGTCAGTGGAGCAGCGGCACTCATGCTCTCTTTTGGTGTTGAAGATCTGAACAATGACACCAAAATAGACAATCGTGATGTACGTATCAAGCTCCAAACTTCAGTAACCTACTTGGGTACTCTCGGACGAGACGATCACTTTGGATACGGTCTTTTGAATCTACAGAATGCTTTTAGCGCATCTAAAGCTCAAATTATAGATTTAAAAAAGCGAGACCCTTTCGACAATGACATTAAAGAAGCTGTAATAAGTAACGCCGCATACGAAATAGCAATGCAAAACCATGGTCTTAATGCTGTGGTTATGATAGTCTATGAAAATGAAAATTTTCGTGTTGATCTAACGAAGTTTTATTTTTTTCATAATACGGATGATCTGCTAACAGTTCATTTGGACGCAAGCAATACCAAATTGAATCTCTTTTTCATTCCTTTTGGACAGGTTGATGCCTCAGCATCTATCACACTCTCACCATAATTACGGAGATACTACAATATGAAACACACCACTAGAACCTTACACAGGCCATCTTTCTCTATCCTTCTCTCAAGCCTACTCTTAAGCGGGCTTTTTAGCGGATGTGATACCAAAACAACACAAAGTGCAGAGCAGATTGAAATAGTAGCACAAGAGACAGCAAAACAGCCCGTGCTTTTACAAAAGAGTGCTCAATCACAAACTGTTGACAAAAAAATAGTGGCTCGCGTCAACGGTGTTCCTCTGTATGCAGATAAATTCAATGCATTGGTTCAAAAGCAGCTTCACAAAGACAAGCGCTTTAGTACGGCCAATTCTCATCCGGCACAACGTAATGTCATTGAGAAAAAAATACTTAATAAAATGATTAACGATGAAGTTCTCCGCCAAGCAAGTCTCAAGGAACATGTTGAAAATCTTGATGAAAAAATTGAAAAAGAGTACCAATACATCAAAAAAAATTTTGGCAGTGATGAAAAGCTAAAGCATTATATGAGCTCTATGAGTATGAATGATGCACAGTTTAGAAACTTTTTAAAAGAGAAAGTGCATCTCAAAGAGTACTTTAAAAAATACGGTTTGGACAACCCGGATATACCTGAAGAAAAACTGCGTGCTTTTTATGATAACGGCAAAAAAAACTTTCGAAGAGAAGAGCTGGTACAGGTGAGTCAAATTCTGTTGAGTCTTCATAAAGGTGATAATGCCCAAACTATACAAGAAACACTGGACAGAGCCAATGCCCTGCGTGATCAACTTATTCAGGGTGCAGATTTCGCAAAACTGGCACAACAATATTCTCAAAGCCGAGAAGCCAATGAAAGCAACGGCAGTCTTGGATTTATTAAAAAAGGGTACATGCCTCTCTCTTTTGAAAATGTCGCCTTTTCTCTTAAAGAAGGTGAGATTAGCCAGCCGATACTGACTCCATTTGGCTATCATATTATTAAGGTCACCGAAAAACTTCCCGAGCGGACTGCTCCCTTTGAAGAGGTCAAAGAGTTTATTCGTAAATATTTGCAAGAGAGAGAAATCATCAATAATACCATGTCACATATCAAAAAACTTCGTGATGAAGCTGATATTGAAATTGTACAAGAGTCACAAAACTCCGACTAAAAAAGGAATACCAATGCTTTAGCTGTTGGTTTTGAGTTAAGAGGAAGTGCGCATCATGGCTTAAAAAAAGGATTGTATCATGAAAAAAACAGACTCTGTTTCGCTTCGTAGTTTTACCCGTTTTTGCATACTGCTCTTAGTGTTGTCAGGGTGGCTCTGTGCCGCACCAGATGCCTATTACTCTCTTGAAAACAAGGCTGTTCAAGATGACAGACAACTTCAAGACCCAAAAGGTATTGCGCTTGACAGTCACGGTAATATTTATATAGCCGATACCCACAACCATCGAATTTTAAAATTTCTACCCGGAAGTACCGAAGGCATTGTTGTAGCCGGTGGAAACGGGCAAGGCGATGCAGCCAACCAGCTCAATACTCCCTTTGGTATAACCATAGATCAATATGACCGCCTCTATGTTGCCGATACATTTAATCACCGCATTTTAAAATTTACTCAAGGCAGCCTCCAAGGAAGCATTATAGCCGGTGGCAACGGTCAAGGCAGTGCAATCCATCAGCTCAATTTACCCTACGATATTGCCATCAGCCAAAACGGAGTGCTCTATGTTGCTGATGTTTTTAACTCACGTATTATTACATTTTCACCCGGAAGTACTCAGGGAAATATTCTTATTGGAAAAGGAAGTTCGGTCATGCCGGGAAGCCCATCTTACTTTCTGACCAATATTGCTTTAAATGCCAATGAAGATCTCTATATTGCAGACTCCTTAAATAACAGTATCTACAAATTCAATTCCAGCAACATGGAACTAATTACCGTAGCCGGAGGCAATGGTCAAGGCGATGCTGCCAATCAACTCTCTTTTCCCAAAGGTATTGTTTTTGATCACAATAACAATATGTATGTCACCGATAGTGAAAATCACCGTATTTTAAAATTTGAGCCTGGAAACAGTCAAGGCACTACCGTTGCCGGTGGATACGGCAACGGTTTTTCTGCCAATCAACTCTCCGATCCTGACGACATTGCGATCCAAGCTGATGGAACACTCTATATTGCAGACACCGCGAACAATAGAGTCCAAAAATATGCTCCTGATACCACTGAAGGTGTTACCGTTGCAGGTGTGCCTCATTCAAACAACGGTGCAGTTCCTTTCCATACTCCCAGCAGTGTTGCTGTCGGAGTTTCCGGATCTATCTATGTTGCCGATACTCATAATCACCGGGTACTGAAGTTTACTTCTGAACGTATGGAAGGAGTTGTTGTGGCCGGCGGGAATGCTCAGGGCTCAGCTGCAGATCAATTAAACAATCCTTTGGGTATCTTTCTCGATTCCAATGAAAATCTTTATGTCGCCGATAGCGGCAATCATCGTATTCAAAAATTTGCTCCCGATACTACTGAAGGTATCACCGTGGCCGGAGGAAACGGGGAAGGCATAGCCGCAAACCAGTTACGCTATCCTCGCAGTGTTGTACTCGATACCAATGGTAATCTTTATGTAGCCGATACCGCAAATCAGCGAATTCAAAAATTTACTTCAGAGGATCGTTACGGCACTACCGTTACAGGGCACAATGGTAACGGCTATATCATAACACGACTGTATGATCCCAGCAGCCTTGCCATAGACCGCAACGACGATCTCTATGTTACAACAGGACATCGCGTACAAAAACTGCTACTGAAACAGAGCCAAGCACTGACGGTGGCAGGGACGCTTGCCTACGGATCAGGTATGGATCAACTCAATAAACCTTCAGGCATAGCGTTGGATCATACAGGAAACCTTTATGTGGCTGACACCAACAATCACCGTATTCAAAAGTTTGCTCCGGGAAACAATGAAGGTGTCACGGTCGCCGGAGGAAACGGCTATGGCTCTATGATGAATCAACTTAACAGACCCATCGGAATTGCAATCGACAGCAAGCAGAATCTTTATACAGCCGACAGTGAAAACAATCGCGTTCAACTCTTTCATCTCACATCATCACCCCCTGCGGCACTGATGCTCTACCTGTTACAATAAAGCCAATCGAAGTCGAAAGAGCAATAGTTTCATTTTGACTCTTTCGTGTTACGTATTACTATTAATTATAGTTTTATACCCATCGAAAAAACATACCTAATGAAAAACATGATATAATAAGTGGTATAGTATGGAGTCAAAAAAATGAAACTTACAACGAACTATTTTATTATATCTCTTTTTAGCCTGTTTGCTTTAGGTGTTACCCATCTAAGCGCCGGGATTATGAATACAAAGCATAATCTTTCTGTTTCCAATACTGCCGGAACTATTAAGGCACAAGGAGAGACGGAAATCTGTGTCTTTTGTCACATTCCCCACCAATCTCGCCCTTTGGGAAAGCCCCTGTGGAATCGGAGTATGCCGGCCTCTAGCTATACCATGTACGACAGTACATATTTACGTCGTTTAGGCTATCCCGATGCACCAACAAACCTTGGAGTCGCCAATGATACACCCGGTGCCCTTTCACGTCAATGCTTAAGTTGTCATGACGGTACGGTCGCTGTGGGTGCCGTCTTCAAATTACGCCGCGAATATATGAACGGCAATACTATTGCCATGGTCGGAACCGACGGAGCCGGTAATATTCCTGCAACTTCTGCCGGTTTTATAGGTACCGATCTCTCGGTTCATCACCCCGTCGGTGTTGAGTACAACCCCGCTGTTACTAAAAATTTTGATATCGGCACCCGCTCTTCAGAGCTTAAAGTGCTGCCCGATGCTCCTATTAAACTCTTTAATTACGGCGGTAAAAAATATGTAGAATGCTCCTCATGCCATGATCCCCATAAAGAGAACAAAGCTTTTTTGCGAGTTGACTCGGGCGGCAATCATGCCAAAAACATGCGTGATACCTGCATGTCCTGTCATGACAAGAGCGGCGGTGACCCGTGGCCGACCACGCATCAGGTTATTGGTATGCCCTATACAGATCCCGCGGTTATCAGCAAATACGGCTCTGCTTCACCTAGTGATTTTTTCTGTGTAAACTGCCATACTCCCCACAACGGAGAGGGTGACTACCTCCTGCGAAAAGTAGAGCAGCAGACCTGTTTTCAAGGAGCTTCATCATCTTCTGAACTCTCATCATGTCATGGTACCGGTGCTGTCGGCGGGGTTGATATTGAATCAGTACTCAATCGATCGTATGCCCATCCTGTAAACACTACCAACGGTGTTCATACTAACCTTGATGTCTTTTACGGAACCGGATCAACCCGTTTTCCTGCCGGAAGCAAAGGTCTCAGCTGGGATGACTCAAAACATGCGGAGTGTATGGACTGTCACAATCCACACCGACTCGGCAGCAATGCTCACGTCCCTAAGGGGCAGTGGTATCCCAATACGCCGACCAATGCCGTTTCTGACGTCTTGCGCAATGTCACTGGAGTTGAGCCCGTCTGGACGCCTCGAGGCACCCAACCTACTGCCTTTACTACCTTAGAATCGGCAGACAAGGAGTACCAGATCTGTCTTAAATGTCACTCTTACTGGGGTGTTGGTTCGGCTCAAGATGGTGTCTCCGGTCACTTTCTTATAAATGAAGGCATCTATGCTACCGATCAGGCATGGGAATTCAATCCCAACAATCGTTCAGCACATCCGGTAGTCATGCCGCTAAACAGCAGACCCGGGTCAAGCGAACCGAAAGCATTGCCGGCCAATCAGTTATTAGCACCTTGGAATGCTACTCCTGGATTTACCGCTATGTATTGCTCTGATTGTCACGGTGCCGATAATGAAATAGGAGGAGATCCGCGTGGGCCGCACGGATCAAATTTAAAATTTATGCTCAAAGGTGAACATAACTACTGGCCGGCCAAGCCAAGTGGAGAGCTTTATGCCGTTATTGATATTTTTAATGGCGGCGACAACGACCTTTTTTGTACAAATTGTCATGACCTGACCCAAGCACGAGTACATCAATTCAAAGCAGGCCAGGTTCCCGGATTTGAAAATTATGCAGGCGTGGAGCAGCTGAAGCTGACAACCTGCGTCACCTGTCATGTTGCCGTGCCTCACGGCTCTACCAAATCACGGCTTATTGGCTACCAGGGTTTTCCCGAGCCCTATAACTTTAACGGTAATTCCTTAAAGCTTCAAGGGTATGTCAAAAAAGTCTCTTTTAACCGTTTAACCCACGCCTATACACTGGATGCCGCCTGTCGATGCCATGATGGATCCAACGGAACTGAGATTTACGAAGACTTCATTCCCTAGCCAGACTATGAACCCTGCAGCTTATAGAGCTTCTTACGCTCTGATGAGCCGGCAATATTGAGCTGTTTACGGTATTTGGCAATGGTGCGGCGCACCATCGTAATTTGAAATTTTTTGGTAATGAGCTCCAGGAGCTTCATATCACTTAAGGGTTTGTCTCGCGGTTCCTCTTTAATAAGTGAACCTAAATAGTCCTTAATGGCTGCATTGGAGACATCCTCGTCAATTGCCGTGGTAAAAAATTCTTTCATAGCAAAGATCCCCCGTTCACATGCAATGTATTTATTGGCAATGGCACGCGAAATGGTTGAGGGATTATGACCGAACTCATCGGCTAACATTTTGAGTGTCAGCGGTTTTCGATCGCCACCGACAAAAAAATCATACTGATACTCGACAATCATCAATCCGACTTTATAAAGTGTGGCACGCCGCATATCAAGTGCATCAACCAAACTTTTTGCCTCTTTGATTTTTTCGGTAACAAATGCATGCTCAACGGCATACTCCGTATCAATGCGAATGGTCGGATAATAGGCATCATTAAGCTGTACCTCTATATTCTCATCATTAAAAAAAATCATCAAGTCGGGAATGATTTGCGGCGAATCTTCCAAATAATCAATGGCAGGTGGATTTTTAAATTTCTGAATCACATGCAGCGCTTCACCAAAACAGGGTTCTTTAGAAAAGGTGTGTATCTCCTCGAGTGCATCAATCATCTTTTGTGCCAATACATATGCATCATCGCCAATACCACTGGATTCTAGCTGAAAATGAAAGCTCTCGCGCAAATCACGCGCTCCAACGCCAAGCGGTTCAATATGCCGAAAACGTTGGCGTACCTTCTCAAACATCCTCATTTCAATATGTTGCTGTCTGCAAAAAGCCTGGGTGTCGCCTTCATAATAGCCGTTTTCATCAAGATTTTCGGCAATGAAACGGGCAATTCTCTCTGAAATCGGCGTAGGAAACAACGGTGAAGACAGCTGCTCTTCAAGAACATCATAAAGTGATTTTGAAGCAATGGTTAGTGCTTCAATTTTTTCGCTGCTAGAGTTACTGACATATCCACCTAAAATTTTTTTAGGTATTTTCTTTTCAAAATTCTCTTCAAAACCTGACTCAACTTCAATCAGAGGGTTGGCTTCGACAAATGGAGCGATAACCTCGTTAAGTTCACTTAAACTCGAGTGTAAAATGGGCAGCCAGTTACGCAGTGTATTGGAAAGTTTATTTTTGGTCTCAACACTCTGCCTGACTTTAAGCATGATTATAACTTAAAGGCTTCGCCCAAGTAGTATTTGCGTACATCATCGTTCACCCCAATCGCCTCGCTCGTACCCGATGCTAACAGCTTGCCGCTTTTAATGACATATGCTCTGTCGCATACAGCTAATGTTTCACGCACATTGTGATCGGTAATAAGTACACCGATACCGTAAGATACCAACTGAGAGATAACATCTTGAATATCACTCACCGCTAACGGATCAACACCGGCAAAGGGTTCATCTAAAAGCAAGAAACGCGGCGAATTGACCAAAGCACGGGCAATCTCAGCACGGCGACGCTCTCCCCCACTTAAACTAATACCTTTACGCTTACGAATAGGCTCAATATTGAACATCTCCAAAAGCTCGTCAATACGCTGTTCTCGTTTTAATACATCTGCAATAGAAACCTGTGCTGCCACCATAAGGTTTTCTTCAACCGTCAAGTCTTTAAAAATAGAGGCCTCTTGCGGCAAATATCCGATCCCTTTTTGGGCACGGCGATGTAGCGGTAATTGAGAAATATTTTCATCATCAAGCAATACTTCTCCCTCGGTTGCATCAATGAGCCCGCAGATCATATAAAAAGTAGTGGTTTTCCCCGCACCGTTAGGCCCCAACAGTCCAACAACCTCACCGCTTTTCACCTCCAAAGAGATGCCATTGACAATCTGTATATCTTTAATGTGTTTGACTAGATTTTTTGCTTGAAGTTTATGCATGTTCTATAATCCTGTAGCATCGTGCTGCATTAATTTTTTCAATCTCTACCAGCAATACCCGAAGTCGAGCCGCTTTTAAAATATTAAAGAGCGTTTCATCGCCCCACTCTACAAAATGATACCCTTCACGCTCCAGCTCTTCTAACAATCCCAATGCCATGAAGTGCTCCAGCCCTTTATTGTAAACATCATAATGAAAAAGCATCTCACCGTAACACTGCTGAATGGAAAAGGTTGGAGAGGTGACCGCATCTTCACACTCTAAATGGGCAGCAACCTGTTGTACCAATGTAGTTTTTCCTGCTGCCAGGTCTCCTTTAAGCAGTACAACACCGCCCTTTTTCAAGCGAGACAACACCGCCTGCACCACGATATCAAGCTCATTCAATTTACATGTAAATGTAACAGCGGGAGTGTTTACGATCACAGCGTTGTCGATACCGATACTATCTCTTGCAGCTTTGCAAAAGCGCTACCGCTTAGCAGCGCTTCAGAGGCCATTTCCATGCCTTCTTGAATATCACGTGCCATACCCTCGGCTACCAGTGCCGCCGCTGTATTGAGTTGCACGATATCACGCTGCGCATCCGTTGCTCTGTTGGTTAAAATATTATGTACTATGGCGGCATTGTCGCTGGCATCACCTCCTAAAATAGCTTCAAAAGGGGCTTTGGCAATACCGTAGTGTTCCGGATCAATTTCAAACTCACGAATTCTCCCCTCTTTCAGTAATGCAGCATACGTAATACCGCTGATACTGATTTCATCCATACCTTCTGCTGCACTCACAACAATGGCGGATGCTGCTCCGTTTATTTTCAACACCTCGGCAATTTTAGGAACAAAACTCTTCTCAAAAACACCCAAAAGAAATTTCTGAACTCCTGCAGGGTTGGTCAAAGGACCCAATACATTAAAAACAGTTTTCTCACGAATGGTTTTGCGCACAGGCATAATGAACTTCATGGCAGGATGGTAGTTTTGTGCAAACATAAAACAAAATCCGCACTCTTGCAGCATTGTAGCTGTTTGTTTCGTGTCAAGATCGAGCCGAACGCCCAGTACCTCAAGAACATCGGCACTTCCTGACTTTGATGTAATGGAACGATTGCCGTGTTTTGCTACATAGACACCGCAGCTCGCCACTACAATGGAGGTGGTTGTCGATATATTGAAACTGCCGCTTTTATCACCGCCGGTACCGACAATATCAATAAGTTTGGGACGCAATGCCAAATCGATATCCAGCTGCAGTGCATGAGAGCGCATTACCTCTGCCGCTGCGGCAATAGATTCTACTGAAGTCGCTGTATCCAGACGTATTGTGTATAAAAAATCACGCATCTGCTCATCGGACATTTCATGGTTAAAAAGGGATTCAAACTGTTGGTGTGTCTCAGAATAGGTCATGAAAGCTCCTTAACATACTCATCTTGTCTGCTTTTTGGTGTAGATTTAGTTGTAGGAATGCCCAGTACCCTATAAGACTTTTCACCTTTAAGGTAGAGGATTTTAATAATATCGCCCACTTCAACATTTTTACTTGCCTTGGCCACTCTGTCATTGAGCAGCACTACCTGTGATGCAATCATGTCTTGAGCAACAGCACGCCGCTTGGTAATATTTACTGCATTCAAAAATTTATCAATTCTCATAAGCTTATTCTAGGTAAAAAATACTTACAGATATGTAATAGTGCAAAAATTGTTCCATACAACGGTTATGACAGATAGCGCAACAAAAGCTTATAGAACGTATCCATCTCAAACGGTTTTGGCAGATACTCCTCCATGCCGACATGTAAAATCTTTTCAAGCTCTTCACTCATCACATTGGCTGAGAGTGCGACAATAGGAATATCTTCATATTGCGGCATCTTCTTAATCTGTCGCGTTGCCTCAAAACCATCCATAACCGGCATACTCAAGTCCATAAAAATCAAGGCAATATCACGATATTCCTTCGCCTTTGCCACCGCTTCTTCACCATTAGCGGCAACCACGACCTCAATGGGTGTTTTCTTTAAAAGTCCCAAAATCACCTTTTGATTGATCTCGTTATCTTCAGCCAGTAAAATGGTAGATGGCGGCAGTTGATGCAGTTGCTCTTTAAGCGTTACTCCGGCCGCTTTAGGCGCTTCGGAGACTTGTTTGGCATTGCTGTAGAGCTCAATCACCATATCGACGATACGTTGCTGAGAAAACGGCTTAATCAATTGATGGTCAAATTTAAAGGGGATCTTGCTGTTTTTCATCTTGTTATAGAGGGTCTCTACCAAAACAGTTTTTATGGCATATGACGCCTTAATACTGTTTAAATAGCCCACGGAACGCTCATCAAAGTGCATCTCATCTAAAAACAGCAGATCAAAATGGGTCTCTTTTTTTGTCACTTCACTAAGAGCATCCAGTACCACGACGTTGTAGTGAAAATACTCCAGTTTGCGCGTTAAAAACTCAATACTCTGATCATTGGTATCTATAATCAGAGCCCGTTTAAACATCATTGATTTTGAAGGCAGTCTGTAGATACGCTGCTCATTGGGATCGTACATTTGCAGCTTGATGGTAAATACAAAGCAGGCACCCTCCCCCTTGCGTGCTTTTTGACAACGGATGGTACCGCCCATCAGCTCAACCAACTCTTTGGCAATAGCCAGTCCCAAACCCGTACCGCCGTAAACACGTGATGTAGAACTCTCTGTTTGCGAAAAAAGTTTAAAAGCACGCTCAATTTGTTCTTGGGTGAGCCCAATACCGCTGTCTTCAACTTCAAACTCCAACGTAATGAGCGCATCATCACGCTCAAGCTCTTTAATACTTAAATATACCCCGCCTTCTGAGGTGAACTTAATAGCATTGGAAATAAGGTTCAGCAGTATTTGAGAGATACGAAGTGGATCTCCAATATATTTTTTAGGCAACGAATTATCTACCTGATAGAGAAAGTCAATCCCTTTTTTATTGGCTTCAATACCAATATTGTCAGAAAGACTCTCCAACACATCATTGAGATCAAATTCAATATGCTCCAGTTCAATTTTTTTTGCTCCAAGTTTTGAAAAATCCAAGAAGTCGTTGATGAGCTGCAACATGCGGTCAGAAGCTTTGGAGATTTTTTCAATGGGTGTGGTATAAAGCTCACTCACACCGCTCTCTTTCAGCAGATGCGTCATCCCAATAATACCATGAATCGGCGTACGCAGCTCATGGATATTTTTTGCAAACACCTCATCTTTTTGACGCATTATTTGCTGTAGCCTGTCATTCTCTTTACGCAGCAGTGATATACGCTTTCTTAGGCTAAAATAGATGACAGCAAACAATAAAAAAAACGCTGCTACTACCACATAAATCATGGAACCAGACCCATACATGCATTGCGGCGCCGTAGCAGAAGGCACAAGGGCAGTACTCTT
>JAJRVF010000104.1 GCA_024277395.1 Campylobacterales bacterium | reverse complement strand
TTGGTAAAGACCCCTTTGTGTTTCCAGCGTCTGATCTGCGCTGCCACTTCATCGGGCGTATGCCCCGCTTTGAGCGTCGCCACCACCGCATTGACCATATGGGAGTCCATACCTCTGATGCCGCGTGCCCGGTCATTGCGTATGCGTGCATTGGAGTAGAGAAACTGGAGCTTCTGCGCATCTTTAAGCGAAAGATAGACCAGCAGATCCCCGCCCGAAGAGACGGTTTTTTCGGTGATCCCCACAACCGTATACATATCGCGTCCCAGAGGAATACGCTCACCCAATGTAAAACCGGTCTTTTTGGAGACGACGATCTCATAGTGGTCGTGCTTGAGTCCCCGCCCTTCCACAATACGCTTTGGGTTGAGCGGTATCATCTTGCCAAAGGGGTCATACCCCACGGCAAATACTCTTGTCATCTTTCCGTTTGCATGGGGAAGCTGAAGGTTCTGAAAAGTCATAGCACTGCTAAGGTCGATGCCGTCGAGACTGCGCAGTGTATTTTTAAAGTTTTCATGCAGCCTTGACGGTTCGGCAAAGGGACCGAGTGTATCTTCCTGAACCACCCAGATATCTGCACCAATATCGTCGATGAGGCTGGTCGCATCATTGATCATCCCCCGGTAGACTCCTAGCATGATCAGTACAATACCAAGCAACATCCCTACACCCGCAGCGGTAATGATAAACTTACTTAGAGAATGTCTGATATCCTTTGCGGCAAGATTGATCATAGCGAGATATGGCTCCCCTCAAAGAGAGGTTTTTTCTTTTCATCGGGAATAAGTATGGGCATATTCTCATTCACACCTTCCTTCACTCCGGCAAATTCATTATCTTTGGCGACGATCTGGAGTGCTACGAAATGTGCTTTGCCGTTTTGTGCCACCCATACACCTTTTTTGCCTTTATGTGTAACGATATAGCGCAACGGAACCTTGTAGAGTCCCTTAAAGGTCTCGACCGTAATAGAGACCTCAGCCTGTTCGTTCATGTAGAACGGATCAGGGATCGTCACAAAGCCGACATCGACTTCCCGCTCCTGTGTTACAGGGTCACTGACCGCTGCAATGCGGCGGACAATACCCTCGTAAGGCAGTGTCTCTCTTGAGCGCAATACAATCTTCGCTTTCTGCCCCACCTTCACCTTGCCACTGATACGCTCATCAATCCATGCCTTGATCCATAGCGTTTTAGGATCAACTATCTTAACCAGTGTAAATGCCGGAGGCACACTCTGACCAGGCTGTACGATTCTTTCAATAACATAACCGTCAACAGGAGAGACGATTGTCATCTGCGCCAATCGCTTCTGCAGCCCCTCGATGTCGTTTTGTACCTCTGCGAGACGAATCTTCATGGAATCAACTTTACTCTGCGCAAGTGTTACCTCTATTTTGGAGGTGAACATGGCCGTTCTGCTTTTCTCGAAAGCGAGTTTGGAGATCCCCTTGGCTTTGTAGACCTGCAGGTCTTTTTGGTAGGTACTCAGCGTCAGTGCCGCCTGCTCTTTTGTGATGGTTAACTCTTTCTGCACCGAAGCATAGTCGATCTTCGCACGTTTGAGCGCCTCTTTTGCCGAGTCCAGTTTCTTGTTAAGATCCACCGGATCGATCGTGGCGATTACATCACCTTTTTTGACATCTCTGCCCTGATCGGTCTGCACCGTGAGTATCTTCCCTCCCGTCGGCGTACCGACAGGGTAGATATTTTTTGCATCAAGCTGCCCGATACCAAATACCTCTACGGCAGTAGTTCCCTTGCTTGGCCGATAGCTCTCATAGGTCGATTTGGGGACATAGACCTTCTTGTAGAAAACCATACCGCCCAGACCCAAAAGCAAAAGTGCTGCACCTGTTTTGATAAGTGTTGATCTGTTCATTTTATCTTTATCACCTTGTCACTGTTTGAAAATATTGTCCGTACCATCTCTTGAAAACGATCCGGAAAACTCTCTATATCTTTTTAGCTCAGAGATTACCGGAGGATTGGCATGATCCCAACCATTCTATCTATACTCTATAAACTCAAAGTGAATTTTTATATAATCCAAGAGAAGCATCTATCCGCAATGTACCTGTCTCATGTACTATACATTGCACAGGTGTTCCGGGAGTCGATATAAATTTAAGTTGCCACTCCGGCAAGGCGAAGCAGTGCCAATGCTCCTTTGTAGACAGGTTCGTCAACAAAGCCGACCTGTGCATCGCTAAATCCGCAAACACCCTCTTGACGTTTGGCTTCAAAAAGCTCTGCAATGTACTGCGCTCGTGCTATAGCTGCGTCATCAAAAGCAAATGCTTCATTGACCAGAGTAGCCTGCGAGGGAGAAAGACACCCCTTTGAGCGATACCCCATGCGCCTTTCCAATGCGAGCCACTCTTTAAAGCGCTTCATATTGTGATAATCCTGAAAAACAAACGAAACCGGCTCGACCCCAACGCTTTTACATGTAATTAAAAAGTGTGCCAACATTGCTTGAAGAGTCGGGTTATTCGGCTCAATCAACTCTTGAGGCAGCTGCAAGTCGGCAAAAAGGTCCAAAATGCCCAAATAGCATGCAGTCACCCGCTCGTCTCTCCCAAACGCCGCAAGTTCCAGCCATGCCTCTTTGGTCTCAATGGAGAGGTGCAGCTCAATGGTCTCATCGAGCAACTCCAGTGCGTTGTCAACATCGGCAACAGTACGGACTTTGGGAATGCGAATGGCATCGGGCTCAAAAGCATTTAAATAACGTATCTCATCAGCGCCGCCCTCATCTAATGCATTCACACGCACCACCAGTTTTGTCCGGCACGCTCTCAGCTGTGACAATACATAGGCACAGTAACGTAACGCAAGGGGTTTGTGCTCTTTGGCAACCCCGTCTTCAAGATTTAAAACAATGCAGTCGGCATCACGCCGTTCTATTTTGCTCAAATGTTCTGTATTGTGTGCTGAGAGCATCAACGCCGAGCGAAAATGGCGTAAACGGTTGAGGACTCTCGGTTGGGGTTGAATCAACGCATCCAGCTCTTCCATGCTTTTACATGTAAACCGTTCAAAATCATTTCGTTGCATGGCGCTTTTTCTTTTTCTTCTTTTTTTTAGGTCGGTTTTTCTGCTCCAGATAGTAGTACAGTGCTTGAATCTCCTCTTCAATAAGAAAATAGCGCGGCATACCGCGTTGTCGCTCCGTCAATGCACGATAGAACTCCGCATATGACAACCGGTTAATAGGAGGGCCCTTGAAGTCTTTGAGGTGATTTTTATGTTTGTATTTGGCAACGATCTTTCCCTCCCCTTTTTCACCGTGACACAGATGACACCCAATACCCCGAGGTGAGTGGTACAGCTGCGTTGAGTACTCCTCTTGAGTAATAAAAGAGCTTTCGGCATACAAAAATAGCGGTATGAGCAATAAAAGTAGGTGCGCCACGGTCGTTCTTTATCCAATCATTATATTAATATCGGTATCATATCCAAAAATTATTTTATGGTGATTAAATGCAGATTCTTGACGGAAAAGCGCTCTCAAAAAAAATTGAAACCCGTATTGCCTCTGAAGTAACAACCCTGCGAAAAGCGACCGGTCGCGTACCGGGTCTGGCCGTAATACTGGTCGGACAAGATCCTGCCAGTGCCGCTTATGTCGGTATGAAAAAAAAAGCGTGTGACCGTGTGGGATTTTACTCGGTAACACACGAGATGCCCGAAGACATCTCCCAAGATGCCATCGAAAATACCATTACCATGATGAATACCAACCCCAATATTGACGGTATCTTGATTCAGCTGCCCCTGCCCACGCAGATTGACACAACCAAACTGCTTGAGCTGGTCGCCCCCGAAAAAGACGTTGACGGCTTCCACCCCTATAATGTCGGGCGGCTCACCACGGGACTTGAGGGGTTTGTGCCCTGTACGCCGCTGGGTGTCATGGAGCTGCTGGACGCCTACGATATTGATGTTCACGGTAAAGACGCTGTAGTGGTCGGTGCATCCAATATTGTCGGTAAACCCATGGCAGCACTCCTGCTCAATGCCCACGCCACGGTAACCATTACCCATATCCACACAAAAGATCTCGCCTCATACACCAAAAAGGCAGATATTGTCTTGGTGGGTGCGGGAGTCATCAATCTCATCACCGACGACATGGTCAAAGAGGGAGCCGTTGTTATTGACATCGGCATTAACCGCACTGACACGGGTAAACTTGTCGGTGATGTCGATTTTGCCAAGGTGGCACCTAAGACATCATTTATTACGCCCGTACCCGGCGGTGTGGGTCCCATGACAATAGCCATGCTATTACAAAATACACTCCGTGCCGCTACGGCACACGCAAAAGAGGATTAATTGAAAGAAAAAGCGTTGCATGCGGCTCATAAGGCCTATAAATTTTCCAACTCATGGACGGGAACGATTATTATTGTTCTGTTCATTATTTTTTTTGTAGCACAAGCATTTAGGATTCCCAGCGGCTCCATGAAAGATTCGCTGCTCATCGGGGATCATCTTTTTGCCAAAAAATTTGTTTACGGAACCCCTACGCCACACATTCCTTTTTTGGAAATTCCCTTAATTCCCGGAACCGATGGTCATATTATTGACGGTGATGCGCCCGAGCGCGGCGACATTGTTATTTTTCGCTATCCGAAAAATCCCAAACTCCACTATGTCAAGCGCTGTGTCGGCACTCCGGGTGATCAGCTTTTTATTTTGGACAAATCACTCTATCTGCACCCGCTTGAAGGCAATGACTATATTAAAGAGCATTATAAAGATTATGAACTGCTTGAGTATGCCGGTAAGCTATGGGTAAAAGATCCTTATATGAAAACACACCCCGGCATTCATCATGATACAAAAATCGTTAACGACGGCAGGTATCCGCAACCAATTTTTCAAATGCCTTTTGTCACGGTTCCGGAGAATGAGTTTTTTATGATGGGTGATAACCGTGACCACTCCAACGACAGCCGTTTTTGGGGAACCGTACCCTA
>JAJRVF010000103.1 GCA_024277395.1 Campylobacterales bacterium | reverse complement strand
TGGGGGTTGTCAATACTTTGTCACCGCGATTCAAGAGTACCAACGAAGCAAGATGCAACGCTGCCGTACCGCTGGAGAGCGCTACAACATATTTGGCTCCGCAATACTCCCCAACTGCCTTTTCAAATGCTGTTACATCGGGTCCTGTAGTCAAAAAATCTGATTTAAGCACACGAACAACAGCATCAATATCATCTTGATCAATATGCTGTCTGCCGTAAGGGATGAAATTCATACTAGTTCCCTACAAGCTCCATAAAGGCTTCTTGTGTCAGCCACTCCGTATTGCTGTTGGAGTCATATGCAAACCCCGGTGTTACCGGCACACCCTTCTCTCCCAATATCGTTGTAGAATAGTCTTTGTCTTCTCCCGAAAAGTCGGCACTAGGCGCAATCACATAAAAATCTTCAAACTCATACGTTAAATGACTGTCATCTGAAGGACACATTGTCTCATAAAGCTTTTCCCCCGGGCGCATGCCAATGATTCGGTGCGGCAATTCAGGAGCCAATGCTTTTGCCATTTCCGTTACTTTCATTGAAGGGATTTTTGGAACACAAATCTCTCCACCCTGCATCCGTTCAAAGTTTTTCAATACAAACTTGACACCCGCTTCAAGGGTAATTAAAAATCGTGTCATTTTTGTATCGGTAATCGGAAGTTCCGTAGCATTCTTGTCAATAAGCTGTTGAAAAAAAGGAACTACCGAGCCTCTTGATCCAATAACATTGCCATAGCGTATCACCGAAAATCGAATGTCTCGAGAACCCGTCATATTGTTCGCAGCCACAAAGAGTTTGTCTGAAACCAGTTTGGTCGCTCCATATAAATTTACCGGATTGGCCGCCTTATCGGTAGAGAGTGCTAAAACTTTTTTTACCCGACTGTGCAGCGCTGCTTTAATAACATTCTCAGCGCCGTTAATATTGGTCTTAATACACTCCATCGGATTGTACTCTGCAATCGGTACATGCTTTAAAGCAGCGGCATGAATCACATAATCCACCCCCATCATAGCCTCTTTTAAACGTTCCAAATCCCGCACATCACCAATAAAAAAACGCATACACTCATCATCAAACTGCTGCGCCATTTCGTACTGTTTTAATTCATCCCGAGAAAAAATAATGAGCCTGTTGGGCTTATATTGTTTCAATATCATCTCGGTATATTTCTTACCGAAACTTCCCGTGCCGCCTGTTATTAAAATATTTTTATTGTTAAACATCGTAATTATCTACCGTTTCTAATAAGTTTGCACTTTTTAAGTTTTCAATTATACCGTAAAGTGTTCGTGCATCAACTTTAATGACATCGGCAATTTCGATAAGATCTTTAGTGCCGTCGGCATACGTGATGAAATTCATCATATCTTCAACTATTTTTCGGGAGTTTTTTGTTGATATGGTCGGATACAAACCCCGCTTACCAAGCTGTGGCTCGCATAATGTCTTAATTTTGTATGTTTCATTGTTTTCCAGCAGTACTATCGTATTCTTGACCATAGTAAATCCACCCTCCAGCCCCGAGGGACTGATCAGATCCAAATTGTCCAAAGAGGTGTGATATTCCGGATACTCATGATACTTGGATCGACACATAGTCACTACCGGAAGATCCACGCCGGGAAAACAGTATTGCCGTTCATCGCTGGCTCTATCGAGAAAAGAGTAGTAGATAACTTTTTTTCCACTATGTTTTAAAATATGTCGAGCAGCTCTGTCAGCAAGTGAGGTACCTTCTCGTGAAGGAAGAAACGAGTACACTCGGTCATCACCCATGGTTGTCAGATTAAACCCGGCAATAACATTGCGCTTTAATACGTCCAGATTTTTACTGATATAGCAGATAGAGCCAATGGTCTCAGGAATAAAAACAATTCTATATGAACATTTTCTGTTCGCTAATGATTTAATGTACTCTATCAGTGCCATTGCCACCACAGGACCCGAGAGCTCGTTGTTCGCCATTGAGGGATGACAAATGTAGGTAGATAAAAAGATCTCTTGCCGAGTTTTTCCTGGGATATAAACCTCGCCGTAGTTCAAAAAACCTTTAAAATGTGTTGCATCAATTTTAACACGATAGCTTTGGGTGCGGTCAAGTTGCTTGTATTGATTGTAGCTCAAACAGATGCCCCACCGCTTCGTATAATACGAAGTAATATACGGAATCGCATCGGGAAGCTCTGTAAGATAGTGCAGATGCGCATCCAGCTCTTCAAAACACATCTCCTGATCGACGGCAACCGAATAGCCGACTACATGTAAATTATTGTTTCGAAAGTCAATAATTTTTTCTCCTGATTCATCCGTCAAAAAAGCTTCGTGAATACTCCACTCCTCCGGTACTTCCCAATCAAAACAGCGGGTTCCGGCAGGAACCTCATGTATTGTTAATTCCGGAACAACGGTTTGGATATACTGCAGTGTCTCCCTGACACCCTCTCCTGTAATGCTTCGATTTATAGGAAAAAGGTCGCATGCCCACCGATACATGGTCGATCCAATATTTGCCGTTGTATTCATTAGGTTTTGGAAATAAGCGTCTGATTTAGCACAAGGTATTTTAAGCCCGAGTGCTCAAAAACATGCATGGCATCTGAAACATCATTGACCATTGGCAAGCCATGCAGATTGTAACTGGTATTTAGCAAAGCGCCAATACCCGTTATATCTGAAAACGTTTGAATTAATTCATAATACTCCGGATTTTGTTCTTTCGTCAAGATTTGAGGTCTGATAGTCTCATCATACGGGTGCGTTCCGGCTTTAATCTCATGCAGTGCTTCTTTTTTAGTGTCCATAGCAACTGCCATATAGATAGAGGATATCTTTTTCGAATTCACAAGATATCTACCTTCAAAAGTGTCTAGTACCGTTGCGGCAAACGGCATCCAGAAATCTCTGCCCTTAATCAATTCATTAATATATTGAATGATTCCCGGATTGGAAGGGTCGGCCAAAATACTGCGATTACCCAAGGCTCGTGAACCAAATTCCATACGTCCGGCGACTCTGGCCACCACTTCACCTTTTGCCAACAGTTCGGCAACAGACCTGCTGTCGGCTTGCCCTATAGCATATTGACGCTCAAGGCGATGCTCTTTAATATAGTGCGCCACCTCATCATTGGTAATTTCTGTGCCCAAGTAAAGATGCTTCAACGGTTTGTTCTCAATACCTTTCTCGTAGTTGGCAAAATAACAGGCACCAATACTTTGTGATTCATCAGAAGAAGATCCGGCTACAAAAAGATCCTCTACGCAATCCAAATCGGCAATCGCCTTATTTGCCTTGACATTCATCGCAACTCCGCCGCTAAAAACAAAGTTTTTAAAACCAATTTCTCGATATGCCCTTTCAAACAATTCATTTAACATATTCTCCGTATACTGCTGTACAGCTCCGGCAATATTGTCAAACCGGTAATATTTCAATTTTTCATTGAAATACTCATACAAATTTTCGGGTCGGTTTTTATAGAGAATTTTTAGATTATCAAACTCTAAAAGCTCCTCAAAAACATGCAACACCTCCTGAATATAACTTGCTTTGGCATACGGCGCCAAACCCATTACTTTAAACTCATGCTCCAGCGGCTTCATGCGAAGATAGAGTGTAATCATTCTGTAGATTCTGCCAATATCACATTGAGCACTGTCATCTACCAGTGTAAACCGATCGTTCTCTATTTTCCAAACTGTCTGATTGCGACCGTCACCGTTGGCATCTACCGTAATGGCTATGGTATTCTCTTTTTTATTTGGGTTAGCAAAATATCCGTACATCACATGACAAGTATGGTGGTCATAGTAATCAATCTTGCTTTTATCTACATTCATAAAGGCAGCAACATCATTTCGGATTAACTCTTGCATTTTCTGCTGCAATGTCGGCTTGTCTAGGTCATAAAATTCCAGGGGAATATTGTGAAATGTCGTCTCGTTTGGATATTTTTCTTCAAAAATTTTCTTGGCATACGCTTTAACATAAGGCTTTCCTGAAAGCTTAGGTTTCCAATACTCCTCCATCATGTCAATATAATCGGCAATACTAAATACAGAATCTATTGGATATTGAATATTATTAATATCCGTTCTGTCTGTAGTAGACATGGCAACAATATCAATATTGTCATTGTTTAATTGATAGGTTTTCATAATATAGGCTACTGCGTGTGATGGAAAGCAGGTCTCATTTTTCCGTTTGCTAAACCGCTCCTCTTGAACAGCGCAAATAACCTCTCCGTCAATCGTCAGTGCAGCCGAAGCGTTGTGTCCGTCAAATATTCCTATGACTGTCATTGTATATACCTTTCTTGTTTAAATCTTTTTGCGTATCGTCTGCTGTACGACCTGCCAATGTTTTTTCGGTATAATACCACAAAAATACACTAATAATAAATATTCAATATAGAACAATAACAACATTACAAATAAACTGAGTGTCTCATGTTCCAATATGGTGTCAATGTAGTTGTGTGTCGCCGTATACGTCAAATACACTATGCCCAAACACCCTAAAAGCAAAATGACTTTTTTAACTTTAAATTCAATGTAACGTCCTATATTGGCACTGTTATAGAGCCAAACAACAATATACAGCTGTGTAATCAAAGTACTAATAAAAGCTCCGCTATAGGCATATTGCGGAATAAGAAAAAGGTTAAGCAAGGCGTTGAGAAACAGTGCGGAAAAAAAGATAATACTGAGCTTTTTCAAGTTTTTTGCAAGCATGAGCTCATGCTTGAGGATGCCAATAATCAGCGTGGTCAAAAATACGAGCGATACTATTGGAAACACAGTCGCTGTCTGCAGGTATTCTTCTTTGCCGATAAAGAGTACAATCTTGTCTGCTAACAACGAAACAATAATCAGCACCCCGCTCAAATAGACAATAAATCCTTTAATCAATTCAACATAGAGCCTGAACTTTTTCTCTTTATCTGTACTGTTATATTCATTAATGTACGGCATTGCAATGAGAAATACCGTGCCAACGATAAAACCGTTTAAAATACTAAAGGTTATGGACGAAAACGAATAATAGGCCACATCGTTGTTTGAACTCAACAGAGCCAACATCACCTTATCCGTAATCTCCAGCAAAAACGATCCGATCAAGGCAAAATAGGTACCAAAACCAAAGTGAATAGCCGATTTTGTAAAATGCTTATCGGGTACCGCTTTATTTGGCTGGAACAAACAGTCTTCTCGCTCCTTTTGGTATATATAATAAATTCCAATAACAATGAGTACCGCAATAGAGATTAGCTGACTTAAAAAAATATGCTCCAAACTCAACTGCACAAAGAAAAAAGGCACAATCCACATGGATTGCAAAAAGAAGGTCCACGACTGAAAGAAAAGCACATATTTTGAGTAGGCCAAATAGCGCGCTATCGTCATGGAAACCGTCGTAATAATAATAACCAGCAACACATAGGTATAGGCTTTGCTGTAAGACTCAATACTGAGCCACTGCAGTATATGACCTGAGACCCACTCGCTGTTCATGATGAGAAAAAAGCAGAGGGACAATACCAGCAATAATTCCATTATAGTCCAGAAATATCGGTGTTTCTGCTTAATACTTTTAGACGACGAGATCTCAATATTAAAATACTCGTGCGTATTCAACGAAAGAATAATCCCCCCGAAAGAGATTAGCATCATAAAGAGATTATACGCACCGTACTCATAAACTTCAAGCTGTTTTACCAGAAAAATACCGATAAAAAAACGCGCCCCGATCTTTAAAAGCTGAAATACGGCACTGATAGCAGAATCGTTTATGACTTTTTGCATCGGTTTACGACCTCTTTTTTAAAGCAACCAGTCGCTCTAGCTCTGTCATAAAACTGTGACAGATAGCTTCCCTGTTCTCTTGACTCATGGAAATGGATTGCCCGTAATTAATAAAACTTCCGTCTTGAAGCGACTTCAGGTAGGCAGCCGCATATCGTTCAAGTTCATTTTCATACTCCTGCATAGCAAGATTGGAGGGCTTATGGGGCCGCAGACACGCTGAGAGATCAGCAATATTATGGATTTTATTGGTATATTTAAATGTTTCATAAAACATATTTCCCAAAAGAAATACCGGCTTTTGAAGCAAAACGGCTTCCCAGCCGATTGTGCCCGACAAAGCAATGACTCCCAAAGATTTTTCAATAAGGTCACGTGAATTTTCCCAAGGATTAATAAGACGAATATTAGGATAGGCTCTTAGTTTGCGGTAGAAGTTCAACTCTCGATGTCCCAAGTCGGAGTAGTGCTCTTTGACATACAGTTTGGCATGTACCGGAATTTTTTTAGCAATCAGATCAATGGCGTAGAGCTGTTTTTCATAATTTTGTGCATTGATCAATGTGGTTGCTTCAGGTTGAAAATGCAGACCAAAAAGGTAAAAGAGCTCACCTTTAACAGAACGCTGATAGTAGACTTTATGATACTGATATTTTAAGAAATATTTCAATCGTTTCAATGATGACCCGTCTTGATCTTTATAGACCATATAGTCAAAAAAGTCTTTTCTTTTCTCCAGAAGATAAAGAGGATACCGCAACACCCCTTTTAACAGGGGTATATTAATAGCGGGGCGTCTGCCGTAAACGTCCATATACTCCGGTCTTTTTTTATTGAGTCGATACTCTTTAAGAAATACTTTGGCATCTTGTATCTCCTGATCAGAAAAAGTGTTCTCTTTATAGTATCCATCTAATAAATAGTTGCTTGAGTGCTCATCATCGGTAAAATAAAATTTTTTATCGCTAAAGTTGCGTGCTTCACTCACTCCAATATAATGCACACCGTGCGCTAAACCGATCTTATAAAAAATAAAAGCGGAAAATGAGGCGATGTTCTCGTTAACAAAAAAGGTGATCTTCTCTTTTGTAACAAGCTCCTCATAAAATGCTATATGCAGCTTCATAAACTTTACAACATCATCATAATCATAATAGATTAAAAAGCGATCCGTATACAACAAGCTCCATAGCGACTCAATCCCGTACTGCTTCTCTGCTGCTTCAAGTGATACAGAATCCAATACACTGCTGTTATTCCAGTTCATTCGCAAATATTGTGTAAGATTATATACATTACCCTTGCACTGTTGCTCTTTAAGGTTTTGATGCTCTCGTTCTTGATGAAGAATATAACAGGTTTTAATTTCTCTCTCTTCACACTGCTTTCCAACATAAGCAAATATTTTGGAGATGCCGGATCGAGCATAAAAACAGATGTTTTCGTTATGCAATATGTTCCTTTTTTATAACAAGATCTTGAGAGACAAACTGATCTAAATAATCATATACTTCAAAAAAATCAAGATTTAGTGCGTAGGCAATATCGGACAATGTATTATTTCCATTAATCATGTAGAGCAGGTTGTTGTTGAATTTTTTAAAATTTTCTCTGTCATTAACCGCGTCAAAATAGAGTCCGCGTTTCGAAAGTTTCGGCGGTAATATCATGGTGTATGCCGGAATGTAGTCTTTCTCAAAAATTTCTACAAATGCTCTCGATACTTCCAGTGCTTCGAGCAAGTATTTAGGGTCAATCGCCTCGGGGGTATCTTTGCTTGTATGGTAGTATTTAAATGGATGTCGCTGCAGTGCCACCCCGGGAATACCAAAGGTCGGCCACTCAAATGAGCGCTCATCATTACCGTATCCGTCAAAAAAATCGAGGCATCCGTAGTCAATATTTTGATGCGTCAGTGCCATCTTTAATATATGATCAGTAGGAGTATCTCCATGAAATGAATGTTTAATTTTAAGCTGCTCTCCGGCTCCGACCATCTCCAGGTTCAATTGACATACGGTATTGGTAAAATCTTCTTGATGGCAATACATATGAACAAAGCTGCCTATGGTCTCCGGAAAGATCAGCAACCGGTACGTATAGTGTCGTGCCGGCATCTGCTGCAGCCACTGCATCAACTCCAATCCGACAACACAGCCACTCAGATCATCGTTGCACAACTGCTCATCAATATGTGCGGCTATACAGATCGTTCGGCTCGACTCTCCCGGAAGCACCCACTCAGCAACCTTCATAGTGTTCTCTTTGGTTTCAACCTCTATTTTAATATAATATTTTTGATTGTCATCAAGTTGTTCAGCTATCTCTTGCGATAAAGATATCCCCCATTGGGGCGTTTCAAGATTAAAACCCAATCGATGCTGGAACATAAAGACATCTTTAAGTTTAGGATGCACCAAAGCATGCTCTAAGATCTCTTGTTTACTAAACCATCCTTCCACGGGTTCGCTATAAGCAGCTACAAACAAGAGCTCATCTTTCAAAGAGACAAGAACGCTTCCTTCTTCATCTTTTAAAACTCCCGAAATTGCTTCCCAGCTATACGGAACCGTCCAGTCTTCACAAACCAAACCGGAAGGGTATTCATATATTTTTAGATCGCTGTAGTTTGTTTGCAGGATCTCATATGCCGCATCCATTCCCGGTGAATTAAATCGGCGTGCCAACGGAAAGATATCTCTAATCAACCCCATCATTTTATCTTCTGGTTTTTGTTCCATTTACAACCCTCTCATTAGCTGTACAATCCGCTCGCAAGCCTTGCCGTCACCGTACGGATTGTGTGCTCTGCTCATTTGCTCATATGCCTCTTTTACATGTAAAAGTTGTTGAGCCTCCTTGACGATCTTCGCTTTACTCGTCCCTACAAGCTTAACCGTACCTGCTTCCAAGGCCTCGGGACGCTCAGTAGTGTCCCGCATCACCAAAACCGGCTTGCCTAAGCTGGGTGCTTCTTCTTGAACCCCGCCACTGTCGGTAATGATTATGTAAGCGGCATGCATCAGGTAAATAAAACTCTCATACTGCAGCGGTGCTATTAAATAGACATTGTCCAAGCCGGAGAGTACTCTTTGTACCGGTTTTTGAACATTGGGGTTAAGGTGTACCGGATAGACAACATCAACCTCCGGATTTTTCTGTGCAATCTCTTTTAAAGCATCGCAGATATCAATGAACCCCTGCCCGTGATTCTCCCTTCGATGCCCCGTCACCAATACTATTTTTCGCGTTGAATCAAAAGGGTACAGTTGCTGCAGCTTTCTGACAATTTCTTGCTCAAGTTCCGGAGTGTTTGTGATCTTTTCAAGGGCTAAAAAAAGCGCATCTATAACCGTATTTCCGGTAACAGTAATGGTATGTTCACTAACATTTTCTTTTAGTAAATTTTTCTGACTTGTCAATGTCGGCGCAAAATGATAGGCGGCCAAACATGCTGTTAAACGGCGGTTGGCCTCTTCAGGCCACGGACTGTATAGGTCACCGGTTCGCAGCCCGGCTTCCACATGCGCTACTGCAATCTGCTGATAAAATGCTGCCAGCGATGCGCTAAACGTTGTGGTTGTATCGCCATGCACAAAGACAACATCGGGACAAAAGTCATTCAAAACATTTTTTATGCCGAGCAGCACGCTCGAAGTTACATCATAAAGATCTTGCCCCGGCGTCATAATATTAAGATCGTAATCGGGAACAATCTCAAAAAGCTCAAGTACCTGATCGAGCATTTCACGGTGCTGTGCCGTCACACAAACCTTCGTCTCAAACCAGTCCGAGTTTTGTTCGAAAGCTTTGATTAGCGGTGCCATTTTAATGGCTTCGGGGCGTGTTCCAAATACTATTAATACTTTCTTCGTCATCGTTATGAGTGCTTTGGTTTTGTTTTTTTGTCTTTTTGACGATAACGCAAACGCTCATCAAAAAGGCTTAAAAAAATATAGAAAAAGACAACGAAAAGGATTAATGTCAGCGTATTATCGGCATCGTGCATCTGGTAGCCCATAATAGAAAATGTCACCTGCATGCAAATCAGCATTATGGTCGTAAATTTTACATGTAATTTTACTTTGTAGAGCAGATGGTGCAAGTGGGTCTTGTCGGCCTCAAAAGGAGAGAGTCCTCGCTGAATCCGGCGACGCATCACAATAAAGGTATCAAAAATAGGCAGTGCCAAAAGAAACAGCACGGCAGTCGGCTGCACATAATGCAGCGACTGAATGCTCAACAAGGCTATAGAAAAACCTAACGAAAGCGAGCCGCTGTCACCCATGAAAATTTTTGCCGGATTCCAGTTAAAGAACAAAAATGCCGTCAATGCTCCTATAAACAAGGCAGAGAGGTTAATCATCAGCACATCGTTATAGAGCCAGCCAATAGCAAAAAAAGAGAGGAACATTACCAAAGCAATGGAGCCGGCCAGTCCGTCAAGTCCATCCATGAGATTGAGCGCATTTGTAAATCCGGCAATCGCAAAAAAAGTGAAAATAAAGATTAAAAAATGGGGAATTGTAAGCTCGAACCCGAAATAGCTCCCCAGAGAATCAATATGAATATCGTGAACATACAGCATCACGGTTGCTATAAAAATGAAAATGAATTTCACTTTTGGCGAGACCTCAAATTTATCATCCAATACACCGGCTAGCAAAATTACGCTTATCGCCAAGAAAACATAATAATATTCTAAAAAGAAGCTAACATCGAGCAACAGGGGTGTCAGCAGTACGGCAAACATAAAGCCTATTCCGGCACTCCTGGGCATGACTTTGGAGTGGGCACTGCGCTCATTGGGTACATCGACAAAACCGAGCTTGTCTGCATATTTAATCAATAAAAAAATAAAAAAACCGGACAATACAGCCGTCACAGATGTTAATAATAATAGGTTCATAGCCGGCATTCTATCTTGTTTAAGATTAAAGTATGTTAAGTTTTATACGGGTATTTTTAGGTTTACAAAAAAAATTTCGTGCGCCTATGGTAATTTTAATAAAAAACAATATATAATTGCGTCGCTAATATATATATAATGGAGTTTACCTAATGAAACATCAGCACGTTTTGGGGCTATTACTGATGGCACTACTGTTTTCTGCCTGTTCTACTAAAGATTACAATCGTTTTAGTAATAATATCGACAAAGAGACTATTGTTACCGAGGTATCGGATGAGCAATATGAAAAAGAAGCACTGTTTGAGTGGAAAATCACTAAAGGTGATCGGGTGCAAATTACCGCATTTAATCAATCCTCAACCGGATCAGGGCAGCTCAACCAGCTCCTTAGCAGTGGTGGGCAGCGTACCTATACCCAGAGAGTCGGTGACGAAGGAACGCTTATCGGAGCGGACGGTATGGTACACCTGCCTCTTGTCGGCATGGTCAAAATTACCGGTCTTACCGAGAACGAAGCAGCACAAAAGCTAATGAAAGAGTACAAAAAGTACCTTCGCAATCCGTATGTTTCCGTAAAGATCCTCAACCAGCGTCTTTTTGTTCTGGGTGAAGTTCGCAATCCCGGAGTAACCTTGGTCACCAATGGAACGATGACCCTGTTTGAAGCGTTAGCCTCGCGAGGTGACTTGACTGTTGATGCCAAACGTACCAATATCAAAATTATTCGTGGCAACCTGCGTCATCCGGAAGTGCGTGAAGTAGATCTAACCGACTTTAACTCCATTCGCTACTCCAGTCTTATGCTGCAGCCAAACGACATCGTCTTTGTCACAGCACGTGACAGCAAGGCCGCCAATATTGCCTTTCAAGAGAAAATGCCGTTTTTACAGCTAATCTCTGCCATACTCACTCCATTTACACAAATCACTACGATTCGCAGCAATGTTTGGGGTCAGCCGTAATGACGCAAGAAAAATCCAGCACAGCACCGGTTCATGACGATGAGATTGATTTAAAAGAGCTGTTTCAAACACTCAGCCGCTACAAATACTCCATTGTAGTGGTCACGCTGCTTGTTACCTTCTTTGCCCTGATTTTCGCCTATCTTGCGCCCAATGTCTACCAGGCGGAAACAACCATCTCTGTTAAAAGCGAGCGTGGCGGACAAGACGATTTTATGGCGATGGCGCTGGGAAAACAGAATAACAATCTTGACAATGAAATCGAGATTATTAAATCTCGCTATATCATCTCCAAAGCATTGGAAGATCTACAGATCAACACCCGATACTTCAGCACCAAGCACTACAAAACACGAGAGCTCTACAAAACCTCGCCGTTTGTGGTCAAAGCAGAGTTTATCGGGGAGCGGGTTATGACTCCTTTTGAGCTGGTTCCAATCGATGAGAAGCATTTTCAGTTAATCTTGGAGCCTTCGGGAAAAACCAAATTTATCAATTTTATACGCTCTTTTATTGCTCCGCTTCCCGAAAAAGATACACCGCTAAGCTACAATGAAACCCATCAATACGGTGAAAATATTATTACGCCGTGGTTTAACCTCAGCATTCAAAAGGTTTACGAGCTTACGGAGCCGCATTACTCTTTTCGCATAGCATCCAACGAAAAGATGATACAGTACATTGCATCGGGTCTCTCTGTCAGTACCGTAGGTGAAAGTACTATCTTGCATCTTGGTTTTGAAGATGGTGTCGCACTCAGAGGCACCGAGATCATTAATGCCGTGGCCGACGCTTACATTCAAGAGACTATTGATCTCAAAGCCGAAAGCAGTGAAAAAACGCTGAAATTTCTTGACACACAGCTCGAGGCGATCAACAAAACCCTTCAAGGTTCTGCTTCTACGCTCGAGAAATATAAAGCAACCAACATTGTCGTTGATATCGAGGACAAAGCCCAGATCACTGCCGGAAAATTGGCGGAACTGGAGAGCCAGCGCTATGAACTGGATATGCAGCTGAGTGTCTTGGAAAATACCTTGCAATATATTCAAACCCATGATGATATCTCAGGTATCGATTTGGGTATTACACAAAGGGAGACCAGCTCTACCATTAATCTGCTCATTCAAAAAATACAAGAGGCCAGCAGTCTGCGCAACTCTTTGCTGGTAGATTTCACCGAACTGCACCCCGATGTTCAAAAAGTGACCCAACAGCTCGCATCACTGCGCAACTCTCTGGTTAAAACAATTCAAAGCAGTATTCGCAGCACCAAAGATCGCCGCTATCGTCTCACTAAGATTATTAACGATCATACCCGGCAGATGGAAAATCTTCCCGAACAGCAGCGTGAACTCTCCAAGCTCACACGAAACTTCATGGTTAATGAAAAAATTTACTCGTTTCTACTTGAAAAACGTGCTGAAACTGCCATTGTCCAATCATCAACCGTTTCAGAAACGCGTATTATTGACAGAGCAATCGAACCCGATCGACCCATTAAGCCGAAACGTTCTTTAATTGTCATTGTCGGATTTATTTTGGGTCTTATTCTTGGTGTTATGCTTGCTCTGCTTCGTAACTTCCGCAATAATACCATTGCGACCGTTGAAGATATTGAAAACCTCACTTCCATTCCCATCTACGGTGCCATTCCTCATCTTAGTTCACGAAAGAATATTCAATCGTTTCAAGAGGCGCTTCGGGTGGTGCGGACCAACTTGGAGTTTTTGCAGAGTTCTCAAGCTTCAAAAATCCTAACCATCACCTCCTCTATACCCAGCGAGGGGAAAACTACAGTCTCGACAGAACTGGCCGGTATTATTGCCAAAAGCCACAAAAAGGTAGTTCTTCTCGATCTTGATATGCGCCGTGCCCGTATTCACGAAAAGTACAAGCTGACCAACAATATTGGCATCAGTACCTTGCTGGCAGGAAATAGTACAATTGAAGATGCGCTGCAATCAACACAAATCGAAAACCTTGATGTTATTACCGCAGGACCGGTGCCGCCAAATCCTTCCGAGCTACTGCTAACCAATGCCTTCAAAGAGACAATCAACACCCTGCTGGAGCGCTACGACTATATTATATTTGACTCACCTCCGGTCGGACTTGTAACCGATGCAATGATCTTAATGAAGCTCTCCGATATTAATCTGTTTATCTTTAAAGCGGGCTACTCTAAAAAAGACTTTATCAAAAATATTAACCGTTTTGTTGAAGAGCAAGAGCTGCCAAGTTGCGGTATTATTTTAAATGGTGTTGAAATGGGTAAAAAATTTGGTTACGGTTACGGTTACGGTTACGGCTACGGTTATGCCCACAACTACTACAATACCCCCAAGTGAGTACAGCGTAATCCTCAAGGAGAACCATGCGTCATAGCATAGCAGTGTTGCTTCTTGCCCTGTTTGTGTCACAAGGCTCCCTCATGGCTGCTTACAAAATACTAGTGAGCAGCCATACTTCAGCCGCTATGGCCTCCAAAGCAAAAGAGCGCACAGAACACATCCTTCTTCAAAACAGCTACTACCTGACCCATCAAAAAGAGCAGGGGTATGCCGTATACTCCTACCCGCTACAGAATTATTTTGTTGTTGCTATTGAACCGATTAAAAGCGAAAGTGTTTTAAACGCATTGCTGCGAATCGCACGACAGATCAACAGCAATGCTTTTGCCGGTTATGCTACACGCCCTGCATCAAAAGAACCCTTGAGCAATAATGCCCAAGATCTTCAGGAT
>JAJRVF010000102.1 GCA_024277395.1 Campylobacterales bacterium | reverse complement strand
TGTTCTTTAACATCATACTTGGTTTTAAAGCCCTCAAAAAGGTTTTCAGTGCCTACCAAACCAATCTCTTTGCGGGTAAGATCATTGTCGTATGCCAGTTTGTCGGTATGTTCAGGTCCAATACCACCGGTGAGGTTTAGTGTCGGAAGGTAGCCGGCTTTGGCACGGTCAAGATCGTACTGTACTGCCTTGTAGTCACTCAGAGCCTTTTGCATACTGGGATTGGTATCTATTGTCTCTTGAACCATCTCTTCTATGGTCAAGGCACTCAAAGTAAAGGGAAGTGACAGTATGAGTGCAGCCACTGCGGAGCGTCGTAATTTCATGTTGGTTTACCTTTTATTGAAACATTAAAATATAGTTTTATTGTAGCACAAAAAGTAGAAAACGGTAACCATTTTGTTGAAAAAAATTAATAAATCCTGCAAGATGGTGCTAAAACGAAAATTTATATGTAATTTTCAGGACTCATTAATAAGTCCGGAAAACTAAATAGCTCGGGTTTTGTACAGTAACACAGGAACAAAGAGCAAAGAGATAATGACGGCAGCAACCGTACCGGAGATAAGAGCGACGCCAAGACCACCGAAAATAGGGTCTGTTGCCAATAAGGCACTTCCTAAAATGATAGCAACGGCCGTCAGTAAAATGGGCTTGGCTCGTGTTGCTGTGGCAACAGCGATGGCACGGTTTTTTTCAAATCCTTTTTCATTGATGAGTGATTTAGTAAAGTCAATAAGCAGTAAAGAGTTTCGTGAACTAATACCCATTAACGCAATAAATCCAATAAGCGAGGTAGCTGTTAAAAAGAAGGTGTCTGCAGTAAAAAGATTGGCAATCCAGTGACCGATGAGCACCCCGATAATGGAGAGAAAACTGCCTCCAAGAACAATACCGCTGATGGCAAAACTTTTATAATAGATGACCAACAGCAAGAAAATGAGAACCAGTGCCGCAATGAAAGCGCCCCCTAGATCTCTAAAGGTATCGAGAGAGACTTTCATTTCACCGTCCCAACGCAGTAAAAATTGTTTGCCGCTGGATTTGTCGGTAAGATAGAGATCAAACATATAGGTGCTCATTCCTTCAACTTTTTTGACCTCATACTGTTCGCTAAAACGCTCTATCATCATATTACGTGCATCCAGAAGCGGATAGAGTTGCGAGACCATATCGGTTTCGGCAACAACATTGAGCATTTTGCGCAGGTTTTTAGAAAAAATTGAGGGAGAGCTTTGTACTTCAACGACATTGACCAGCTCATTTACCGGAACCATCATCCCTTTTTTGTTCATGAGTTTCAGCGCTGAAATTTTGGCTTCCAAAGCTCTTTTGCTAAACGAATTCATCTGTTTGCTGCTATCACTCAGTACCAAGAAAATAGGAATCTGATCGGGAGAGTTTTGAGAGTTCTTAACCGCTATCTCCATCCCTTCAAACGCTAAGTATAAAATATTGTTCAGCTGCTCTAGCGAGACTCCGGAGCGGCTGATTTTTTCTGCATCGGCAATGAGTTCAAATTTCTGATAGATCTCATCTTCAATAATATCGATATCTACCAAGCCTTTTGTCTCTTTGAAAACAGCAGCGACTTGTTGTGCCATGTGACGAATGGATTGCTCATCTTTCCCATACACTTCAAGAACAATAGAGGCCAGTGTCGGTGGTCCTGCAGGCTGTTCGATCATTTTAATATTGGTCAGTGCTTTAATAGGTTCACAGCGTGATTGAATCTCAGGACGCAGACGTTTTACCATGGAAAACGATGCTTCGTCACGAGTATGTTTATCAGTAAGGTTGACTACAATCTCGGCAACATTTTCACCCTGTTTTAATGAAGAACCTTTAACGAGTCCGGCATAATCAAGGGGTGAACCCTGTCCCAAGAAGACTTCGGCGTTGGTAACTTCTTTCTCCTGCTTGAGAATATCGATAACACAGTCAGTAACCTGTTTGGTCTCTTGAATGGAACTTCCCGTAGGCGTATCGACATAGATGGAGTAGGTATTGGTACTTTTTCCCGGAAGCATTCGTGCCAATACCATCTCCGCAGGCAGCATCATAACGGTGAGTACAAGAGATATTAATGTCATTGCAATAACAACATAGCGCTTGAAAGCACTCTCGTTGATGTTAAAAATAAAATTTTCAAGCCATTTCATGAACTGCTCTCCTGAGTGGTCTCTTTTTGAAAATGGTGTTGATGGTGGTACATTTTCGGTTTTTTAAGCATTTTATTTGCCAGATATGGGGTAAAGACATACGCAATAACGAGTGAGGCAAAAAGTGCGACGGGAACATTATAGGGAATGGGCTTCATAAACTCACCCATCATACCGCCGACAAAAGCCATGGGTACCATGGTCAAGATAATCGCCAAGGTGGCAATGTTGGTTGGTGCACCGATTTCATCGGTGGCGGTAATCATAATTTCATCTTTGTTGTGATTAAGTGCATCATGCTCATGCATATGGCGGTGAATATTTTCAATGACAATAATGGCGGCATCGACCAGCAGTCCCAAGCTGAGTAAAAATGCAAACAATGTAATACGGTTAATAGTTTGACCGCTTAAATAGGCAATAAAAAGTGTAATTGCCAAGATAGCGGGTACGGTAAAGGTGACAATCAGTGACTCACGCCATCCCAGTGCAATTACTAAGACAATAGCAATGATCACAATGGTAATAAGCAGGTGACTTACCAGTTCGTTAACCGCCTCATTGGCACGTTCTCCATAGTTTCGTGTGACAATATAGCCAATGCCTTCTGCTTCAAGTTCGGCACTGTACTCATGCAGACTCTCAATAACACCTTCGGCAACATTGACGGCATTGGTACCTTTGAGTTTGGAGATATTAATGGTAATTTGTTCTTGTGTCGGTGAAAAACTGCCATCATCTTGCTTGTAGGTAATTTGGGCACTTTTGTAGTTTTGCATATCGAAAGATTTTTCTACGGTCGCAACATCTTTGAGGTAGATAGGAGAGTCCATGTAGGAAGCGACAATGACATTTTGGACATCTTTGATACTTTCAATGGCATTTTTAACACCAAAAATCATAATACCGCCATCTTTTACCTTGCTCTTTACATCGGGAACATTAACGGCAAGTGATTGAAGCGCTTTCATGATTTGACCCAGTGAAAGATGGTATCCGGAGAGTTTAAATAGATCAACTTTGACATTAAACTGCTCTTTGTGTTCGCCTTTAAGAGTGGTTTTAGAGACGTTTTCAACCTCATTGAAATCCTGTTGAATATTACGAATCTTTTTAAACAGTTCAACATTGCTGAGCTTGGATGTCTCTTTAAGATAAAAGGCAATGGAGACAATAGGAACATCAATATCAATATCAAAAGGTTTAATGAGCGGCTGCATCGCCCCCTTAGGCAGCAATTCCATATTTTGCATTACTTTGTCATAAAGCTTCAGATTGGAATCTTCCCGATTTTCTCCAATTTTATACATGACGTTGATAATACCGACATTATCGGTCGCAACACCGTAAATATGTTCAATTCCGGCAATCTCCCGCAGTTTTCGTTCTAAAGGTTTGATGATAATATTGTCAATCTCTTTGGGTGTTGCTCCGGGCAGAGGAACCAAGATAGTTCCGCCGCTAATAGCAATTTGCGGATCTTCTTCCCGAGGCATAATCACTAAGGAAAGATAGCCGATGCTCAATAGAAATACGGCTAAAATCGGAGTGAGCGGATTATAAAGAAAGGTTTTTGCCAAGCGCCCGGCATAGTCATTGACGGGTATTTTTGAAATATCATTTTCACGAGACATTACAGCTCCTAGTCAAAGGTTATTTTCGAGTACAGACCCGGGTAGACTACTTTGCCTTCATCGTCGAAAGAAACTTTGACTTTAAAGGTATGCGTCATAGGGTTGGAGCTGGGAATAATAGAGCTGATGGTACCGCGATTATGAATATCTACCGAGGGAATGGAAACTCCTACCTCTTTACCGATTTTAATATGTTTGAGATTCTTTTCAGAGACTTCGGTGACAATTTTGAGTTTGCTTAAATCGGTGAGTACGAGTGCCGGCATTCCCGGAATTGCCATCTCCCCTTCATTGATGTTCTTTTGAACGATCACGCCGTCATTGGGTGCTTTAACACGGAGGTAGTTGTATTGATTTAATACCTCTTTGAGACGTGCTTTGGCTTGCTCTACCTGCTTTTTAGCTACTTTAACCATGTCTCTTAGGTTTTTTTCGGCAAGAATGAGATTTTCGAGGTCATATTTGGAGACAATATGTTTTTCAAACAGTCGGCGGTTTCGCTCAAGGTTGAGAACCACGTTGGTGTGTTGACTTTGGTGCATATTGAGCGCCAGGATGGCTTGTTGAATGCCTAATTCTACCTGTGCTTTGGCACTGTCAATCTCTTTGGAGTCAATTTCATAGAGCAGATCTCCCTTTTTGACACGATCTCCTTCGGCAACATGAACACTCTTGATAAAGCCCATATAGCGGCTGGTAAGCATTTTTTTATTGTCTGAGACAACGCTGCCGGCAATTTCAAAGGGTGCTGCATATGCCGCAGTATATATCAGCACGCACAGTAATAGTAATTTTTTCATCTTTTCTCCTTAAAAGGCCAATTTTTTTACTTGAAGTACTTTGTCGGTACGCTCATTTTGCAGCTGGAGCAGTTTGAGCATTTTTTCCAGTTGCAGTGACTGTTTAATTACCACGTCATTAATGGAGGCAAGCCCCTCTTTATAGCGTTCCTGATAGTTTTTAAAAATTTCTTGAGTCAATTCAAGCTCTTTTTTGAGACTCTCTATCTGAAAATCATAGTTTTTTATTTCAGTTTTAATTTTCTCATATTGTAACGCAATGCCTCTTTTTGCCAGATTGATCTGCTGTTTGACTTTGAGTTTTTTAATCCGTTACTGCTCAATAGTCGCCTTATCAACACCACCGTTAAAGAGGTTGAGTTTGGCTTGAAAACCAATGGTGTAACGGTCGTGCTTGGCAAAATCATTCAGGAGTCGGTCATCACTGCTGCCGTACTCTGCAAAAGCACCGACCTCAGGAAGGTTGGATGCACGTTTTACATCAATCATGTTGTTTTGAATTTGTAATCCGAGTTCGGCTTTTTGAATATCTTTGTTGTTGGAGAGGACATCATCAACACTTAGGTTACAGTTGAAAGCATCAAGGTGTAACGTCTGGATTGATTTGACCTTGGCATTAAGCAAAAAGCCCAGGAATTGATACGACAGTTCTCTATTGGCCTGCGTTTGAAAAATCATCCGTTGCACATTGGAGAGTTTGGATTCTACCTCTAAAAGGTCGGTGCGTTTGGCATAGCCCTCTTTTTGCATCTCAAGTGTGGCAAAATGAAGCTGCTCAATATTCTCTTTTATAGTATTAAGATCTTTTTCGAAGGCATCAAGCAGCGAAATATCATAATAGACCTTTTCAAGTTCATAGAGTTTTTGGGCAATCACTTTTTGCTTATCATATTGATTCATATGAACAATTTGGACGGCAATCTTTTGGTATCGGCTGAGTTTTCCTCCGGTATAGAGCGGAATCATGTATTTCAGGGTCACGTCAAAATGATTACGTTCATTGGGATAATTCAGGTCATCGGGTTGTATTTGAAGCAGTTGGCTTGCTGTGGCGGGATTTTGCATGATGGAGCCAAAGGCATTAAAATTACCTCCTGATGCAGAGATAGCTTGAGAGACACCGGCCAAAAAGTCACGAAACCCGAAGTCTTGAAAATTGGCTTCGCGGCTTTGGAGTTTAAATCCAAAGACATTTCCGGCATCATTGGAGCGCAGCCCCATCAATGTGGCGTCGAGTGTTCCGTAGTTGTAGCCTCGAGCCACTTTTTGACCCAGTCTGGCGACATCAACATCGAACTGTGCAATATCAATTTCAAGATTATTGCCCATAACAATTTTTTTGGCATCTTCTATGGTAAGATTTTCGTAGGGCAGGGAACTTTCAGCAGTAGAAAAAGTAACAAAAAGAGATAGAATGGTTATAAAAACTATGGGCATTATTACTCCTTTCAAAAAAACAAAATAATACGTGGATTATACAAAAAAGTTACTTATATAATTATTATTAAATTTTGTAATGTAATGATTTCAACATAATGAGCTCTTTGAAAACGGAGTGGATTTGGTTAAAATGGCACCATTGAAATAAGTAAAGGTATGCAGCATATGGCAACTATTGGAATGAGTGATATTAAAAAAGGCGTCCGAATGGAGATTTCGGGGGTGCCGTACAAGGTGGTTGAATTTCAACATGTAAAACCGGGCAAAGGGGCAGCTTTTGTCCGTACCAAAGTCAAAAGTTTTCTCAATGGCAAAGTGATTGAAAAGACGATTCATGCGGGCGATAAGTTTGAAGTGCCCGTACTTGAATATAAGACAATGCAGTATCTTTACGATGACGGCGAAATGCTTCAATTTATGGACAATGAGACGTATGATCAGCTTGGATTGGTTTATGAGCAGTGTGAAGAGGCAATGAAATGGCTCAAAGACGGTACCAATGTCGATATGGTTTTTTACAAGGGAGAGGCGATCTCTGTTGAAGTTCCAACAACCATGGAGTTTGTTGTTACTCAAACCGGCCCTAAAGACAAAGGAGACACGGCCAGCGGTTCTAAAAAGCCCGCAGTTATTGAGACCGGGGTTACCATTCAGGTGCCCTACCACATTTTAGAAGGTGACAGTATCAAAGTCAATACGGTCGATGCGGAGTATCTTGAAAAGGTAAAATAAATTTACATGTATTTTAAAAAGCTTCTGTATATAGGGCTTTTTCCATTTGTTCTATGGGCACAGAACCCTTTTGAATTTTCAGATAAAGAACGCGTCGCCATTGAACAAAAATATACCGCTATCGCGATTAATCGTATTAATGAATTTCAGCACAAACTGCGAGAACTTCAGCATGTCGGTAAAAGCCGACAACTGCTGCTTGTTAACGCCTACATAAACACATTTCTGCCACAGTATGATGCGGTTATTGACCAT
>JAJRVF010000101.1 GCA_024277395.1 Campylobacterales bacterium | reverse complement strand
TAAGTTTGTCTGATCCGATATATCTTTAATTAAGTCAATAATATTGCCGATTGAGGTGACACTTTCGTTTAATGCATTGGCTCCACTATCGAGGTTAACAGTTTCTTGCGTGATCTGCTCAATCGAACTGTTGATATTCTGACTCTCCTTTTGAACACTGTCAATTCGCCTAGAAGTTTTATTGTTCAGGTCTTCTGCTTCATTGAGCTGCTCAACTGCCGATGCCATAATCGTCATGGTAAAAGAGACACCATTTTTATATGACGCTAGCAATAGTTTCACGGCATTGTGTATAGCCTCTTCTTTGTCTTTGGAATGCTTGGATTCTTGCGCGGCATAGTACTCTTGTTGGTTTTTCTGAGATATCAGCGTCTCAATCTCTGCCTCAAGTTCGCTATTTCTGCGCTCCAGCGCTTCTATTTTACTCTGCTCTTTGGAACCATTGCCAAAAATTCCCATATAAAATCCTTATGAATTCAATTTTAAAATAATCATTATATCATAATTTTTAGCAATTAAACATTTTTTACTCTATGTACATTTCTTGGTTAAATAGATTTCAATCATCTTGCTCTTGCTTATAAAATTGCAGCAGTAGCTAAGCAGATCAAAAAAATCGTTGTGGCTAAATCCCAATGCTTCTAACTTGGTTATGTTTTCTACTGTAAATACAGAGGTATCATACAGCGCTGTCACGACCTCTTGTGCTAATATGCGCTGTTTTTTTGCAACAGGAATCTCTTCTATGTTAATATTGGCAATTAATGTCTCACTAATATTTTTGGAGCGCAGCAGTTTTGCATTGAATACCTGACAATATGTTCGCTGCTCTTTATGTGCAATATAGAGTCGTAAAAACGGAAGCAATGCCGCATCAATAGCAGGATGATGTATCATGGACTGCTGATAGGCTATAAATTCTATCAGCGCCGCCTTGTCAATAGTGGCGAAAAGCTCTAAGTGCGGTGGTACAAATCCCAACTCTTTTTGTATCATTTTATAGACGCCACGTAACTCTTTGGGGGCACACTCATGCCCTTGAGGTTCAATAATAAACATTCCAGACTCCTTGTAATAATTAGACCAACCGGTCTAATTATTACATAGTACAGCAGAAGCTCTTAAATTAGACTGAATGGTCTATATCACTTTTTATCGTATTTAGATAGGAAATAAGATGCGAAACGGTCTGTAAATAACGTGCTTTGGAAGATTGCTGTGGACTCAATGAGAGTGCACCCCAGACTGTGGCAATAATATATTCACTCAAGGAGTCAATATTGACATCTTTTTGCAAGTTGCTGTTGCTTAGAAGATGTATGATTTTATATTTAAGCTTCTCATATATAATATTAATTTCATGGGAAAAATCGGTATCGACCGGTGACATTTCCTGATTGAGCCGATTGAGTGGACAGCCGTATTGCAACAACTCCTGTTTATCTGCTACTTTTAATACAGCAGCAATAAGCGTATCTATCTCATGGTCATTGCAATGGTGTTCAAGATCATAAAATTGATCCATTCGCGGGGCAATGCGTTCTTTAAGCACAGCCAGAACCATTGCTTTTTTCGATGCAAAACAGTGATAGAGCGAGCCCTTGGGAATATTACATGCCTCAAGTATCATGGACATACTGGTACCGTTGTACCCTTTGATATATACCAGTGTAAAAACAGCATCTAAAATTTTTTCCCGGGTAGGCTGCGTCAAAATTACTGCTTTGGTTCTGTCTGCTCTAACTCTTTCATAGTGGCATAGTCAACCACCCTTCCTCCGTATTGTTTAATAAATTCTTCAGCAACTTCTTTTTCAGCAAATGCAAATTTTCCCGAAGGACTCATAATGCCATAGGTTTGCCCTTCTATTGCATAGTATGCCTTTTTAGCATCAATGAGCTTCATGGTTACCGCATCAATAATAAAAGAGGCTTCTTTGGATTTAGAAGGCTCCCGAACCTCTTCGCCGACAACCGGTTCAATTGTAACATTTGCTTCATTGCTCTCAGTCATGTTGGACTCGCTTCGTAATGGCATCACTCTGCTTGCCTTTTTCTCTACAAGAGCCTCTTGAGCACTTGCTTCCGTCATGTTGCTGCTGTTTACATCCTGCTGATCTGCTACGACGGCTTCTTGACTCTGTTGTTGTGCGGTTTCACGTGCTATTGCTAACGGTAATACGGCAGGGGGCGTATATTTGTTAATAAATGCAGATGCGTACTTTTTGGGTAACATTTTTTTAACTTTTTTTGCCTCTTTATAAGAAGGAAACGGCTCTAACGCAATAATGTATTGATCTCCTGACGGTCGTGCAACAACTCGAAAACCCAAACGTTGTTGCGCCGCAAAAAATGGTGCATCCAGCTTCGTTTGAAACGTTTTCAAAGCCTGCACTGCCCGTTTTTCGGTTGTATACGAACCAACAATAATTTTTCGCTCTGAAGAGGCAATAAGCGTAAGAGCAAGCAGCATAAAAACAATCACTATTTTCATAAACAATCCTTCATTTCTGTAGTAAATAGCACTCTTACTCTAACATTTTTTAGTAAATATGTTACTCTTGTTCCCATTCGTCACTATAGACAGCGACATTGTATGCTTCGACCAAGCCTGCCGCATCGACACAGTGACGTTCGAAAAAATCAACAATCTCATGACGTTGACAATGTGTTTCGAAGGCATGCACACTCTCCCAGATTTCATTAAAGACAATAGGATAGCTTGTGCCTGTTGCAAAAGGGTTCTTGATGTGGCGCGTCACAATATACTGAAGACATCCTGCTTCACGAAGGGAATTGGGCTCAAGTGCCTGCAGTACTTCAAACAATTCATATTCATGTCCTTTCTTAGGTTGAAACGATGCGATGCAATAGAGTTTTTGCGACATCAACGACTCCTTCTAGTAAAATTTATGAATATTTTCCATAATATTGGCAAAGGTGATTGTCTCGCCCTTCTCTTTTAAAAAAGCATTCAAATACCCATGTGCCGCCTCCATGCCCTCATTTTGCTCAATACGCAGCAAATTCCCATAAAGCAGTGATATTACCGCAACAATATGTTTCGAGACTGCTTTTCGTGATGCCATATAACCAATAATTTTCCCGCTATCAGCATCTTTTTTAATATGAAACTCCGTAAAGACCCAATAGTAGCGTCCGTCTTTTGCCAGATTTTTCACCACAGCATTAATATTTTCACCACTTTGAATACTCTGCCACAGAAGTTTAAAAACCAATTTTGGCATATCAGGATGGCGAATAATGCTATGCGGCTGCCCTAACAATTCGACATCACTATAGCCCGATACTTCTTGAAAATAGTTATTGCAGTAGGTTATTACACCCTCAGCATCCGTTTCACTCACCAAGTAGCGTTTCGGATCCAGTATTATTGCCTCATCGATAGGTTCAGATCGCTTCACGTCATCTCCTTTCACGTATTATAATAGATGTGCCAATTATGCCACAAAACGGCCAAAAGTCGTAACGATCCGATCAAGATAACAGCAGAGCGGAACAGCATCCAATGAGCCCGCCGAAGACACCGCCCCATACTACCAGCCATCCCAAATGTTCACGCATGAGCGTATGCACCATATCTTTAACCATAACCGGCGTAAGCTCATCCAGACGTTTTTGAATGATCTCCTAAATAGAGTCAATCAGATCCACGCTCAATGAGGAGTTCTGAAGATGGTGTGACAATTGCATCTCAAATGCTTTGCTCTGTACAATATTGATCACAGCACGTTTCATTTTTCTCGTAAACGGATCGCGTAGTTGCTCTAACGCATTCTCACCGCCGAACATGTTGAGCATGTTGCCAAGGCTCGACTCCATAACCGTTTTGCACAAAGCATCAAATGCCGGCGAAAAATCGGTAGATTCTACAACGGGAGCCAACGCTATCTTCTTCTCTTCAGCTTCAAAAAATTGCTCCAACTGCGCTTTCGTAAAAAACTGTGTCATCATTAACGTTCTAATCGCCTCTTTAAAGGCCTCAAAACGCTCCTGAATAATGCCCGAACCATACAAAAAAGGCACCTTCTCAAAAAGCATATGAATGGCAAGCTGATTGGTAAGTGCACCTGAAAGAGCAAAAAGTCCGGAAAAAAGCAGCGGTTTCGCCATACTCTCTAGTGCCGGTACTTGCGAAAGTCCTACAATTGACACAGCGACCAGGTTGGTTACAATACTTTTGTTCATACGAGACCTTAGAGTATTTTTTTAAGTGCGCATTATACAAAAAGTGCTACATTAACACAAAATCTTTACAAAGGTAACCCCATGTCACCATCTTTGGCTCAACAACTTGACACCGCTACAACAGAGGAAATTGTAACTACAATTGCTGAAGCATTGGTTCGCAGTGACGAGGCTCCCTTCTGGGCGGAGAAAACCGTTCCTTTTGTTACTGCAGTTTTATCGGTACTGATACCTTTACGAGAGCAACAACTGCTGTTTACCCCTGAAGGGAATATTTCTGATTCACTGACACCCGAACTGTTTTTAAAATGGTGTGATTTGGTATCGCTAAAACTATTGGCTTTTACCATTCAAGAGAGCAATGAGACCCGCAAGCTTCAAAATACACACTACAGCACAACGCGCTGTAGCACTTACATACCTATTGAATTGGAAACACTAGGAACCTATTTAAGCGGCTATATGATCAATTTAGAACACAAAGATGATGATTTTCCTATTGCTCACTATAATTTACATGTAGGAATCACTACTGTTGTTAAGGGTATGTTATAATTACTTAAAAAGTAAAGTTTTCTTATGTTAGCACCACTAAAACTTGGTAAGTTTTCCGTCATCTTTTTAGTATTGTTGCCAACGATGGCGTTAATGTTAATTTTTGTTTATCAAGACTACACATCAACCATGACCAAGCTTCATAATATTACCTACAAACACTTTCTTGCTACTACAGAAAAACAGTTTTATAATGTAGCACGATACCTGAAAAATGACCGTACTCAGTATTTAAGCAATAAAGAGAGAGAACAAAGCAATCATGAAGTGCTTTCTCTTTTTTTGTCTGAAACCATTGCTGCTATCACCCTGATTAAAAAAGAGGGAAACCATTTTCAAAACGTCACAACCGTACCAAAGAGGGCTTATGTACCCGATGTTAGACACTTAGAAAAAGAGTTGTTACAAAGCTACACAACGCAAAAAATCTCTGTTTTTGCAACCAATGACAACGAGTATCTTGTTTTGCCCATGGTTCAAGAGGCAGAGGTAACACTACTTTTCCTGCTTCAAATTAATGACAAGCCGCTCCAGAAGATAGAAGAGATTATCAATCCGCTCAACGAGTTGAGTTTTACTATTACCCTATTGCTGATTATTCTTTTGGTTATTGCTTATATCCGGCTTTTCTTCCTCTATCGTCAACGTGATGACGGTATGATTGATCCAACCACACAGGTCTTTAGCAGACGCTACTATCATGAAATCATGAAGACTCTTGATGCCAATTATTATCAAATTATTTTACTGCGTATTAACGATTTTACGGCTATTAAAACACGCTATGATAATGAAATTACCGATATTATTTTACAATCGGTGGCCAGTCGTATTTTACGTGTTACACGACGCCAAGATATTTTTGTCCATTTTGAGGATGCTACTTTCATTGTCTTTTACAAACGTAAAAAAGATGAAAAAGCCGATATTTTGGCATCACGTATTATTGAGTCCATTTCCAAACAGCCTATTATTGCCGAGGGACTCTATATAAATATTGATTTGCAAATTGTTATTAACAGACATCCCGAAGAGCAAAAAACCCTGCAGGAAGCTATTGCCGAAGCGGAGGCCGAGCTTCAAAAAATTGAAAAGAACAGCTTAAGCAGTCCCGAAGAAGGTAATTTTAACTCCAGTAAAAAATCCCGTATTATTTTTGAGTTGCAAGAGGCACTTAAAGAAAATCGCATTCATGCCATGTTTCAACCCATCTATGATGCTACCAATATGAGTATCCGGTCTTATGAAGTTTTTGCCCGTATTGTAACACCGGAACACGACGTTATTCGAGCCAGCCATTTTATTGATCTTATCATTAATGACCCCATTGCCATAGCACTTGATACATTCATATTACGACAAGCTGTCATATTGATTAAAAAGCATCATGTCACACTGCACCTTAACATCCATATCACAACACTCTGTCATGATACGTTTATGAAAACATTACAAGAAGAGTTGCGTAATGCCCCAGCAATAGCAACCTATCTCTGCATTGAGATCAACGGACTCAATCACCACAATACGATTGTCAAAGAGCGTATTAAAGAACAACTTGATCTCATCAAATCCTTTCAGGTTCGTATCGCTTTGGACAATATTGACATTGAAACCACCGACTTCAAAGAGATTATCTATTTGGGACCTGATATGCTCAAACTTGACTATATTACGGTCAATAATGACACCTATAAACTCATACAACTCTCTAAAAATATGAATATTGACGTTGTTGTTAAAACCATTCAAAGCGAAAAAGAGCTACTCTATGCACAACAAAGCGGTGCAGAATTTGTACAGGGATATTTTTTAGATGAACCCGACTTTACATTAAAGGAATATTAGTTGCACTCTAACAATAAAGCAATCAAAGCTACACGGCATTTACATCTTGAGGAAATTCAGACACATCTTGAGGGTGTTGAATACATTATTATGGCGCAACCATCGGTACGTGATGATTCTCCCGCACCCATTCACTTTAGTATCTTTTTAAACACACCGCAAACACTTCCTGAAGAGGTCAAAGATGCAGTATTTTCCAAATTCTGCTCACAATACGGCATTACCAATGTCATTGATCTTGCAAGCGGTGTTGATGCGGTTGCTTTTGCAGAAACAGAACATGACACGTTCATGCCCATGCATTTATATAAAAAAGATGACCGAAAAATCCCTCATGTTCCTATGTATATTTTTGATTTTGAAGCCGATGCCGATCAATTTAAAGAAGTTCGTGATGAAGGTTTAACCGGTTGGAGTTACTCCTACACATAGTGCTTCAACCTCTGCAACCCGTTTGGCAATATCCTTAGAGAGATTACGATATCCTGTTTCGGTGACGACAATATTGTCTTCAATCCGAATCCCGATACCACGATATTTCTTTGGAACGCTTTTATCGTTTTTATCAATATAAATTCCCGGCTCAACGGTAAGCACCATCCCACACTCCAAACAGAGTTCTTTGCCTTCTTCATCATAATATGGCGCTTGGTCATGTACATCAATACCCATCCAGTGACCTACGCCGTGAGGAAAATATTTTTTATGTTCTCCTTTTTTAAGTACAGTTTTACATCGCCCTTTAAGAATACCCAGCGCTATCATCCCCTCGCAGAGTTTCGTTTCACATAATTTTTGTAGTTTTGAGCGCTTTATGCCCGGACGAATAGCTTTAATGACATGTGTTTGTACCTGAAGTACCATCTCGTAGAGTGCTTTTTGTGGCGGGGAAAACGTTCCTGATACCGGAAACGTACGGGTAATATCACTTGCATACATCTGATATTCACACCCTGCATCAATAAGAACCAAATCACCGTGACGCAGCTTGGCATCATTGGCCACATAATGCAGGGTATTGGCATTATTACCGCTGGCAACAATGGCGGTATAGGCATCACTTTTGGCACCACGTGTTGTAAACACCTGCTCAATGATCGCTTGAAGCTCATACTCCATCATCCCTTTTCTTGCTGCTTGCATCACCTTTTCATGTGCCTCTTTGGTAATACGAAGCGCCTCTTCAATACGAGCAATCTCCGCATCGGATTTAATCAGTCGCATCCTCTCAATCAAGCCATTTACATGTAAAAAACTCTGCGGTGACACCCTAACACTGCGATCTTTATGCAAAGTGGCACACAAGCTGTGAACATGCTGTAAAAATTTTTTGTTCCCGTAGAGATCTATGTAGAGATGATGCACCCCTTGCAATCGCTTTAAGAGTAGCTTATCAAATTTTTCCATGTCATAAACCGCATCGACCCGAAAGCGTTTTTTTGCAGCAGGAACACCCAAGCGTGTTCCCGTCCACAGTTCTTGAGCTGCATCTTTTTTCTGGACAAAAAGTATCTGCTTTGTCCCTTTTTTGGTACGTTGCAACCATAAGAGGGCACCCTCTTCTTCAAAGCCGCAAAGATAGTAAAAATGACTGTTTTGACGGAAAGGATACTCCGTATCGTTGGAGCGAATGCAGTATGTTGCAGCAGGAATCAGTATCACTCCCTCATCTATCTGCTCTAAGAGTCTCTTGCGTCGCCTGGCAAAATGGGCTTCGTCAATTTTCATCATACCCCTTCTTCACTGTAATGACATTGTGTTTCAAGCCATGCATTGCTCTTGGCAAGAATACGTGAAAGCAGCCGGTTCAGCGCTTGTACTCCTCCCCTGGCATCAGCACTTTGTGTCGGCAGTGTCATCTCAATATGTTTCGATGCTACTACCTGGCGTCCGATATTTTTGATAAGTACAAAATCCATAGAAACCTTAACGTAAGAAGACATGTCGTGCTCAAAATATTGCATAAAATCTAAAAGACGCACCTCGTACCGCCATGTTGTATCGGCATTGCTGCGGTAGTCCAATACGCTGGCAAACATATTGCTCTCAATCAAAACCTGCTTGATAAGCTGTTCGATCATACTGTTGGGACTTTGTGCCCATAACGACTGTGTATAGTGATGCTCCTCAATATCATTCGTCACATAGTATATTTGACGATTCAAAAAGGTATTGGCACTTTGAACCGGCTCAAGCTTAAGCGTACTTTGATGACATGCCGAATGATGCTTTTGCACCACTTCAGGCGTCACCAAACGATATTCGCTTTTGCTTGGTACGGTTTTGACAATAGAGCATCCACTCATTGCCACTGCTATGATTATCCATACCATATAAAGCATCTTACTCTCCTGGACCTTTTTGTGTCTCTTCTTCTACAAAAAGAAGATCAGACGGGCTACGCTGCACTTTTTCTATAAAAGCACCAAGCTTGATCATCAAGCGCTCCATCTCTACCATAGCAATATCAAACTGCTGCATCGGCTTTTGCATGGCATCTTTCACGCTATAGTCACCCGCTTCATTCTTACGTCTAAAACTCTCCATAGTCACGGCAATATCCTCAAAATCTCTAGCAACCGATGCAATCGAGTCACTGACAGCTTCTTCAAGCGCTATACCTTTGGCAACCAAAGCATCGACACGCTCCATCATACGATCGATACGACGGGTGATATTTGCACTGCTTTGCAATGTTTGCTGCAAATGTTCAACGGCGTTGTCATCAAGTGCACGCTCCATTTGAGCCAAAACATTAGAGGTACGTACCAAAATATTGGTGAGCTCTTCTTGATTCTTGTCCCCTAAAAGCTTCTCTGTCTGATAGAGTGTCTTAGAGAGTCGGGTTCCAATGGAGTCCACTGAATTCTCAATCCGCTCAAACAGTGATTTATCTGATTTAATAACGGCTATCTCACCTTCGCGTTTGGGCTTAAGCAACGCAGAATCTTTGCCCCCTTTGCTTAAATCAATATAACTCAAGCCCGTAATTCCTTGCGACATCAGTGTTGCTACAGTATCAACCTTAATAGGAGTATCTTCACGCAGCTGTATGAGTATTTCTATCTCTTCACTGTTTTTGGGATTAATTCGCATCCGTTTCACCTTCCCCACACTGATACCACGAAACTTTACTGCCGAGTTGATATTGAGTCCTGATACGGATTCGGTAAAGTAAATATAATACGGTGTCATCACCTCTTTTTGCGTCGGTTTGAGCATCCAGTAGAGAAAAAAGATGAATGTCGCAAGCAGTAGCAGTACGACAGTTCCTACCAACGTATAATTGACACGGTTGTTCATGGCTGTCTTCCTTTAAAAAAGGTCTTGATAAAAACATTGTTAGTCGATTTTATCGTCTTCAAATCACCTTCGGCTACCACGCTTTTCTCATCAAGTATAGCAGCACGGTCCAGTGTCGCTTCAATGGAGTCAAGATCATGCGTGACCATGACAATACTCAGATCAAAACGTTCTCGTAATCGTAGAATAAGCATATCAAATTCTCGTGCCGATATAGGGTCTAACCCTGAAGTCGGTTCATCCAAAAAAAGCAGCTGAGGATCCATCACCAATGCTCGGGCCAAACCTGCTTTTTTTCTCATACCGCCACTGATCTGCGAAGGATACTGCTCTTTAACACGCTGTTCCAAACCGACAATATCCAATTTATACGAAACAATCTCCGCAACAAGCGCTTCACTGATTGTCGTATATTCTCGTAACGACAGTGCTATATTATCATAAATATTCAGTGAAGAGTAGAGTGCACCAAACTGAAAAAGTACGCCCCACTGCTGACGCAGTTCTTGTGCTTTTTTATGCGTTATGTTATTAAGATCGCACCCCAGGACCTTCATTGTTCCGCCCTGAAAATGCTGCAACAGTACCATCTCTTTCATGAGCGTCGTTTTTCCACATCCGCTAGGTCCAAGCAGCCCATAGATTTCACCGCGATTTACATGTAAATTAAGATCTTGATGTACAACATTTTTACCAAAACGTGTGACAATGTTTTTAGCTTCAATAACATGCTGCATCTTAGATACCTATATTCGTGTAAATAATAGAGAAGATCGCATCACAGATAATGACCATAAAAATAGCTTCAACAACACTTTTGGTCGTGTTAATTCCAATGCTTCGCGTATCATTCTCTACCATCAACCCTCGAAAAATCCCAATAGCAGCAATAAGAAAGCCAAAAAATGGCCCTTTGGAAATACCGATAAAAAAGTGCTTCATTGCCACGGCTTCATTAAAGCGGTCCAAAAAGAGCTGGGCACTAATACCCAGTTCAATACTGGCAACCACCATACCGCCAAGCATGGCCATCACATCCGCAAAAAAAATAATCAGCGGCATCATAATCATCAATGCAATAATACGAGGCAGCACTAAAAACAGATAGGGGTCAAACCCCATCGTTTTCATGGCATCAAGCTCTTCGGTGATTTTCATAACCCCTATCTGTGCCGCAAAAGCCGAACCACTGCGTCCGGCAATGACAATAGCCGCAATCAGCGGCGCCAGCTCACGAAGTACCGAAATACCCAGCATATCGACAATAAAAATATTGGCACCGTACATTTTCAGCTGCACCGACGATTGATATGCCAACACCACTCCAATAAGAAATGTTGTTAACGCAATAATGCCCAACGCATTAATGCTGCTCTCTTCAATAGCATAATAGATCTCTTTAAAACGAATACTTTTTGGATTGAGAATATAAATGAGCAGTGCAGAAAAAAGTTCTCCGACAAATGCTAAAAAGTCTTTAAAACTACGATATTTTGCAACGGCTGTTTTTCCAATCGCCGCAACGGCATTAAGCCGATGATCAGTCACACTGCCGCTCTCATAATTTCGATGATAAACAGCATCAATGATGTTTTGATGATGCGTCTGAGTATAAAATTTACATGTAGCTCCCAATGAGCGTGCTTTTTTCTCAAACATATAAAGCAAAAGGGCGGCAGCACTGTCGAAGTGCGTCACTTCCTGCAGGTGCCATTCAAACCGTTTTGAGGGGAGCGGATGTGTCAGTAACTGCTGAAGCAACGGTTCGATTGAGGCAATGCTTTTGACATTCATCATGCCGTTGATCACAATGGCAACAGTATCCCCCTGCACTTTCGCATGAAGTGACAAGGTTTTACCGTTAAATGAGAACAACGCCTAGAAATCTCGCTCTAACAGTTTATTGACTTTCAAAATGGTCAAAATACGATCGGACTGCTTGCCGACCCCCTCAATAAAACTCCCCTCGTCACGAATGGTCTCGGGGGCAGGACCAATATCTTTTTTGTTAAGTCGAATGGCGGATGTCAGACGATCAATAACAAAACCGGCCACTTCATCTTTATCTTTCATCACAATAAAGCGGGTCTCTTCTGTATGCTTTTTTGAACTGAGTCCAAATTTTAACCGTAAATCAATAATGGGAATCACACTGCCACGCAGATTGAATACACCCAACACATAGGGAGGTGTTTGAGGTACGCGCGTCCATTCAATCGGTTTAATAATCTCTTGAATACTCAAAATCGGCACACTGTACTCCTCTTCTCCCACTTCAAATCCCACCAATTGTACCACATCGTCAATCAGCTCCATAGTCGGAGACTGCTGCTCTTGCTGTTTGCTGATAATCTCTTGCAATTTGTTACTCATAGTATACCCTTAAAAATTAAACTTAATATTGCGTTTGACAACACTCATTAAATAATCCGGTGAATACGGCTTGGTAATGTACTCTACCATCCCCGCTTCAACGCCCCGCATACGATCGGATTTTCCGGTACGCGATGTTACGGCGATCAGCGGCAAGTTTTTGTAACGACTGTATTTTTTAATCTCTGTTGCCAGTGAATAGCCGTCCATACGCGGCATTTCAATGTCAATAAGCATCGCATCAAAATTATGATCACCCGATTTTAAAATATTAAGCGCCTCTTGTCCATCAGCAGCTTCAATCAGTGAGATACCCATAGAGTCTAGCGCACTTTTCATAATGGTTCGGTCCGTCTTGGAGTCATCGACAATCATCACTTTGTAATCCGCCGCCGAATTTTTCTCATTGCTGGCGGCAACGGTAGCGCTCTCGTCATTATTGATTGTTGATTTAATACTTTTTGACATATGAATTAAGTCGGCAACATCAACAATCAACGTGACACCGCCGTCACCACGAATAGTGGCACCCGCCACCCCTTCAATACCCTGAAGATACTCGCCAAGTGATTTAATAACAATCTCCTCCTGTCCGACAAGCGAATCGACAATCAAACCAATCTTGCTCTCGGCCAATCCCAACAGCACAACATAGGCATATTCGCTATCATCAAAGACCCGCTCTACTTCAAAAATATCACCAATGTGCACCAGCGACAGAACCTCCTCGCGCAATCGCATCACCGAACGGTTCTCTACAGTATAGATCTCATCTTTGCTAATACGAACCGTCTCAAGTACCGATGCAAGCGGAATAGCATAGTACTCCTCCTGAACCCCGACAAGCAAGGCTTGAATAATGGCCAGCGTTAACGGGATTTTGAGCTTGATACTGGTATATTTCCCCAGCTCACTGTCAATATCAATAATACCGTTGAGCTTTTCAATATTGGTCTTGACCACATCCATGCCAACCCCACGACCCGAAACATTCGTTACCTCTGCCGCTGTGGAGAATCCCGGTCGAAAAATAAGACCAAAAGCCTCTTTCTCTCCCATTTTATCGGCCTCTTTTTCGGTAATGACTCCTTTATTGACAGCAATATCTTTGAGTATATCGGGGTTTAATCCTTTACCGTCATCAATAATTTGAATCACAATATGGTTGCCCTCATTGTAGGCTTTTAAATTAATCGTACCTGTTTCGCTCTTACCTGCTTCTAAACGCGTCTCCAGCGGCTCAATGCCGTGATCACACGAGTTGCGGATAATATGCACCAACGGATCACCGATCTCTTCAACAATGGATTTGTCGAGTTCGGTATCTTCTCCGCTAATGACCAGTTCAATTTTTTTGTCAAGCTCACGGGAAAGGTCACGGATCATACGCGGAAATTTGTTAAATACTTTGCCAATGGGCAACATCCGCGTTTTCATCACCGCTATTTGCAGATCGGTTGTTACCAAAGAGACAATAGAGACAACTTGGTTCAGCTCCTCGAGAAATTCTTCGCCTTCATAACGCTCTTCCACATCGTCATTAATCTTGATCAGACGGTTTTTCCCCAACACCAGCTCTCCAATCAGATTCATCAGGTGATCAAGTCGTTTCACATCAACCCGAATGGTCTGTTCGACCGTTGTCGGTATCTTTTTCACGGCCGGTGCCGCTTTGCTCTCTTCTTTTTTTTCTCTTTTAGGCTCTTGTTTGGGCGTTGACGGTGCTTGCGGCGGCGGAGCCGACGGTGTCGGTACCTCTTGCTTCTCTTCATCACCCGAAGCCGCTTTTTTGGCTTCACGTTTGGCTTTATCGGCTGCTTTGCGTTCGGCTAAGAGACGCTCAATCTCTGCTTCAACCTCATCATCGCTCATATCATCATAATTCGGCTCTTCCTCAGCCATATCAGCTGCCGCTTCCACTTCAACTGCTGCTTCTTCGGAAGTCTCTTGGGCTGCCACGACCTCTACATCACCCTTGCCACCGGCAGCAATATCAAGTCGTTTTACACATTCGGAAACATCAATACCGCTGTCACTGCTTGTATCTCGAATGGTATGCAACAGACTTTTCATAAGATCAATAGATTCTAACACAACATCCATAATATCAGGAGTAATAATCAATTCGCCGTGGCGTGCTTTATTAAGCACATCTTCCATGTGATGCGTCAAGTGGGTCAATACATCAAAGTTGAGAAAAGAACTTGCCCCTTTAACCGTATGCGCCACTCTAAAAATCCGATTGAGCAGTTCTAAATCTTCAGGAGTTGACTCCAGCTCTACCAAATCTTGATCAAGCTGTTCAATCAGCTCAAACGACTCCACTAAAAAATCTTGCAGTATCTCTTGAAATTCATCCATACTTCTACTCCTTTCTTACACGTGATCACGTACAACACGTGCTACTTCATCATAAAACGAACTGGCATCAAACTTCACCAAATATGCTTCACCACCGGCATCTTTACCCCGTGCTTCACTAAAGTGATCACTAATAGAGGAGTTAAAAACAATTGGTACACTGCTAAAACGTTTATCAGCCTTTACGTTAGCGGCAAAATGAAATCCGTCCATCAATGGCATCTCGACATCAGAGACAATCAGTCGCAAATGAGCACTCAGGCTTTCTGCATACATATCGTAAAGCTCTTCGAGTTTTGCCAACCCCTCCTGACCGTCACTGGCCTCTACAACTTGAAAACCCATCTTCTCAAGTGCATCTTTAACAATTTTTCGTGCCGTTGCACTGTCATCCAAGAGCAGTACCAACCCGCTAAAATCATACGCATCTTTGGGCACATCACCAGAGTTTGGCTGGTAGAGCCCTAGATCCTGTACCACCGATTCCAAGTCAAGAATCAATAATACCGCATCATCCTCAATACGCGTGACGCCCGTAATTTTACTCTGATCGAGTGCATCACCGCCAATACGTCCGGCAAACGATGCCGGCTCAATGTCTTTCCAGTTAATACGTCGAATCCGTTTAGCATCATGCACGACAAAACCAATGAGAACATTATTAAATTCAGTAATAATCACCCGAGCATTTCGCACGGCTTCTTCCGGTTCATCAACCCCCATCCATTTGGCAAGATTGACCACCGGAATTACCACGCCGCGCAGATCAAATATTCCTTCTATAAACTCAGGGACACCGGGCAGTTCTGTCAGCTTGGGAACACGAATTATTTCACGTACTTTAGAGACATTAATACCGTAAATTCCTTCATAAACTTCATCGCCGTCTCGCTTCAAAATACGAAAGTCAACCAACTCCATCTCGTTGGTGCCGACTTTAAGAACATCATCATGAGCTTTCATATATGCTCCTTATTTAAAAATAACCTCTTGTAACAGTTCTTGTTTGTTTTCGCATTGTACAATAAAATATCTTTGATTACAAGCAAAAGCGGCTAAGTTTATATAGTGAAATGTCTCGTAGTGAAATGTACGGTTTTGATGAAAGTGTCCTTCTATAATACAGTCGCATGCATCCTGTTCAAACAGCTCTTTGCACGCATCAATCTTTTCTTGAAACCGAGGAATCGTACGACAGTGATTTTTACGACTCAAATGAGAGTCAAGCCGTTTTATGATGCCGTTATTGGTAAGCCGGTCTATAATATTCAACAGTCTCAGAACAGGCGAAGAGCGAATCAAAAAGAGGTAAAGACGGTAACTCCAGGTACCACGATAGTCACCGTGAGAAAGCAGTATTTTTTTATTATTGTAATGGCAAAGAAGAGGTTGTTGCTCAACAGGAACAACACGAATATGAGGAAAGATGGTTTGGAGTTGGAAATCATGATTTCCTTCAAGATAGAGAATCTCCATACGCTTGCAAAGCGTATTGATTAATGCAATCGCCTCACGGTTACGCTGCTGCGTCAAGGGAATATAGCCAAAAAGAAGATCAAAAATATCACCCATTAAGATCAACTGCGGTGTAACAATGACCCCGGATTCAACAGCCTTTAAAAAATCAAGAAATTCAGGATGAATATCACTATAGTGGGCATCGGCAATAAGAACCGCACCCGCTTTAATCTCATACATATCACGGGACATATGCAATAGTAGGCAGCGCTAACGACTCATTGAGTCCCATCATCAAATTGGCATTGGCAACGGCTTGAGAGGACGAGCCTCGCAATATATTATCGACACTGCTGTTCACGTAAAGCTTGCTTCCTTTCCGTTGAGCATAAATATCGCAGAAATTGGTTCCTGCGCAGGACTTAATGCTAACCGGTGCATCAAAAATTCGGACAAACGGCTCATTGGCATAGTACTCTTTCAGTATTTCAAGCGGTTCAATCTCTTTGCTTAAGAGCATGTACGCATCAATGAGTTCCCCCCGTGTTGCCGGTATCAGGTGGGGCACAAAATTAATATCGAATATCTTACCGCTGTGAAGATGCAGTTTTTCTTTAATTTCAGGTTCATGTCGATGTGACAATACTTTATAAGCAAAAATATTTTCATTGATACCGATAAAGTGCGTGCTGGGTGAACATACTTTACCCGCGCCGCTTACTCCGCTTTTAGCATCTATAAAAACAGGAAACTGCTCATCAATAAACGGTAAAAATGGTAATAATCCTAAAATTGCAGCAGTAGGATAGCAGCCAGGATTCGCCACCAACGACGCTGTTTTAATGGCATCACGACAGAGCTCCGGAAGTCCATACACTGCGCTTCTTAAATGCTCTTCATCTTCATGAGGGCAGTAATATTGTTCATAAGTTTCACGTTTGAGACGGTAATCCGCCGAAAGGTCAACCACTTTGACACCGCGGGGCAGCAGCTTTTTGACAAAGCCCATTGAAGCCTGATGCGGCAATGCCAAGAAAGCCAAATCGCAACGCGATGCTATCTCTGAGACGTCTGCTTTTTCAACATTACATGTAAATACATCTTTGAGTGCAGGATGCAAGGCATCGAGTGTCACTCCACCTTCGCTTGTTGCCACATATGTAATAGCAAACACCGGATGATTAATGAGAATTTTCAGCAGTTCAAGCCCCGTGTATCCACTTGCACCGACAACGGCAACCGAAATTGATTTACTCATGACACTCGAAAACAATCTCTTGATATTTGACTTCTAGAATTTCAAACTCTTTCACACCGCCGGGAAGCTTTGCTTTAAAGTCATCTCCTTCTTCTTTACCCAAAAGTTGTTTGGCTAAAGGCGAATGAAACGAGATAAGTCCAAAATCCGGATTGCTTTCACATCCACCGACAATAGTATACGTAACTTCTTCATCCGTATTAAGATCACACAGTACCACCGTTGAACCAAAACTAATACGCGAATGCTCCAGTTCCGAAGGATCAACAATCTGTGCACGTCCTATAAGATCGGTCAAATCATTGAGACGATCATCAATTTTTCCCTGCTGTTCTTTAGCAGCATGATACTCGGCATTCTCTTTTAAATCGCCCAACTCAGCCGCCTCTTCTATTGCTTTGACGACAGCAGGACGCTCCACTGTTTTTAAGCGGTTGAGTTCACTCGATAGTCTCTCATAACCAAATTTGGTCATCGGTTCTGCTTCACAACAACCTCCATAATCGTATTTATTATGGGAGATTATAGCTTAATTTATGAAAAAAACCGCTTTGCCAGATTCATAACATCATCTATTGAATCCATAGAAACCAAAGTACCGTCCGGACTGCTGCTGTCTACTAAGTTCGGTAGAACTTGAGTGATTTTCTCAATAGCAGAATCCGTATCGACACCCAGGCTCGATGCAAAACTACTGAGCTTCTCACTACCAAAAAGTGCACTGACCTGATCTGCCGAGATGGGAAGGTTCTCTCCATTTCCCAACCATGATGCCGCAATATCACCCAGACCCGATGCACCGCCCATACTCTCTAAGAGTGACTCTAAATTAAGAGTGTCCCCTTCACCAATGAGTTGCGAGAGCGCACCCATAATATCAGCTCCACCTTCGGTTGCATTACCCTTTAAAAAGTCACTTGCCATTCCCATTAAATCCATTACACACTCCTTTAATTTTTTTTATTATATCATTTTATATGAAAACAATGAAAATAAATATTACATTTTACATGTAATAGTCACTTAAGGAGTTTCAAATGTCTGCAACAGCGTGGTTACATAAAAAATTAGACAGCGGCAGTATTGTATGTCAAGCCTGTGCTCATGCCTGCAAACTCAATGAAGGTGAATATGGTATCTGTGGAGTGCGACGCGTCGAAAATGGCGAGCTTAAACTCCTGGTTTACGGGCGTGCTGCCGCTATCAATATTGATCCTGTAGAGAAAAAACCGATGTTTCATTTTCTTCCCGATTAATCGGTCTTCTCTTTTGGAACTGTCGGATGCAATTTTACATGTAAATTTTGCCAAAACTACACCATTTCACAATATCCACAAGAACATCAACACCATATTGTCGGTCAAGAGGCAACTCCGGAGCACATAGTAGAACTCGCTGTTGAAAACGGCTGCGATTCCATTGCCTACACCTACAATGAGCCTATCGTTTTTTTTGAGTATACCTACGATACAGCAAAATTAGCCCATCAGAAAGGATTGAAAAACATCTATGTTACCAGCGGTTACGAAACTCGCAAAGCACTTGATCTGCTTGCTCCATACCTTGACGGAATGAATATTGACATTAAATCATTTTCAGATACTTTTTATCAGGAGACTTGCGGTGCACGACTCAAACCGGTTCTTGAGGCAGTACAATATGCTCATAACAAAGGTATCTGGATTGAGATTACCACTCTGCTAATCTCAGGAAAAAACGATTCCGACGAAGAGATTCGCTCAATTGCCAATTTTATTGCCGAACTCGACTCCTCCATTCCATGGCATCTTTCGGCATTTCATCCGATGTATAAAATGCTAGATGTTCCACGCACACCTTCACAAACATTACGTCGCGCCTATAAAATCGGTCAAGAAGCAGGATTGAAATATCTCTATGTCGGCAATATTGATGACGAAGATTACGAATCGACCTACTGCCCACAGTGCCGCAACAAAGTCATTGACCGACACGGTCATGTAGGACAGTTCGTTACCAATCATCTCAACAAAGAGGGTGCATGCCCCTACTGCTCCTACCGGATTGAAGGAGTATGGCGCTAGTGAACAAGCGGTACAAAAACAAAACCATGAAGTACCCGTTGTTCAAAAGTATTGCCTTCTTTTTTATAAATCACCGCAATGGTATTATGAATCGGAATGACCATAATTCCCCCACTGCGAAGCTGTTGTACAAGAGCCGGAGGAAGCTCTTTTGCAGCAGCAGAAACAAGAATTTTATCAAATGTTCTTCCCGGTATGCCGAGTTCTTCGCCGGCATAATGAAAGGTAATATTATTGAGCATATACTTTTTTACATTGTGCTGCGCCATTCTCAACAGTGGCTCCAGACGTTCTACTGCCGTGACGGAGCCCGATGCAACCGCCTTTGCCAACAGTGCTGTCGTCCATCCCGACCCACAACCGATATCTAAGATCTCATCATCTTCTTGCAGCTCCAACAGCTCCAACATCAAGGCAACCGTTGAGGGCTGCGAAATAGTCTGCCCCTCTCCAATGGAGAGCGGATAATCTTCATACGCTTCATCTGCGAAAGCTTCAGGAACAAAATCTTTGCGATCGATGGTATTAAAACTATGAATCAGCAACGGTGAATGGAGTCGACCGCTCTCTTGCAGATAGCGACACAACTCTTGGGCACTTTGCATAGCATAACCTCTCGTTAGCTTGGGTTGTAATACCCTGCGCTGCTATTATAGCACTTTTATTTGTTTCGCAACAGCTGTTGGATTGCCTCAGAACTCATCGCCAGACCAAATGCCGCCGTCACCCCCATAAAGCTTCCTTTCTCTTTGGTACGTGCCGTCTCGGCACTGAAAATACAACGGTAATTTCGGTCAAACTTTCGGCGTTTGAGTTCTCTGCGGATTTTTGAAGCAAACGGATCCCCCTGACTTCTCCAGATGGAGTCCACCCGCACCTGGGTCGGGTCGATCTTTTTTGCCGAACCGGTCGCTGAAATAAGTTTTTTGTAGCAGCGCTGTGCCAGTGCCAATTTGGCATGAATATCGTCAATGGCATCTAAAACAAGATCGTATGGTTCAAAATCAAACTGCTCTATCCAAGCAGCATCAACTTTCTGATTAAGCGGTGTCACGGCAGGATAATGTGTTTTAAGTGCTTCAACCTTGATTTCATTTACATGTAATTCCGACCAAAGCTGACGGTTCATATTGCTCGCGTCATAGGTATCAAAATCGACAATGGTAATGTCCGTAATACCGGTTCGATAGAGACAGTCCAGTGCCATGCTGCCCACACCGCCTACACCTAAAAGAAGGATTTTTGCTTTCTGAAGTCTGTGGTGATCGGCTCCAAAAAGTTGACGGGTTCGCTCATACCTCACAGCCACCGTCCTAATGACGTCAAACTCTCATACGCACTCATATCGACCTGAATAGGGGACATGGAAACCTTTTTGTTCTCAATGGCTTCAAAGTCACATAACCCCTCGCGCCCCTCGCGCGTACGAAACTCTAAAGGGTGCAGCCCAAGCCAGTAGTACTCTAAACCTCGGGGATTACGATGCAAATGGGCATCGTTGCCGTAAAGTCGGTACCCCGCATAGGTACTGACGATCTCGGCTTCGTCAACGCCGTAGGGAATATTGACATTTAAAAACTGACGCGGTGGCAGCGGAAAACCGTTACTAAAGACTTTTTTCACCAACATACGGATCGTTTCTCCTGCCAGCTCAAAACTCGGTACGGGCTGCGAATAGTCCATTACCTGAGAGACGGCAATGGAAGGTACCCCGTGAATCACACCCTCCATGGCAGCGGCCGCCGTACCGGAATAGGTGATATCTTCACCCATATTTGATCCGTGGTTGATACCGCTAACAATGAGATCGGGCCGATTGTTCTCAAAAAGCGAGTGCAGTGCCAAATAGATGCAGTCACTCGGTGTACCGTCATCAAGTTTATAAAAATCATCATCAACACTGATAAAACTCAGCGGATGGTGCAGTGTTAACGAATGTCCGCATGCCGACTTTTCAGTTGATGGCGCCACGACGGTGATACGTGCCAAATCCTGTAATACCTCAATTAATTTCAACAATCCTTTGGACTCATAACCATCATCATTACTGATTAATATATGTTTCACCTGTGCTCCTCCATTTATTTCGGTACAAAAATAAAACAGTTTGCTTCGCGCTCACTCTCACGCTCATAAGCCAAAACCATGTCATGTGATTTCAAAATGGCATCAACCAGATACAGCCCCAAACCGAAACTGCTCTTAGCCGGCTGATCTTTGGTAAAAGGCTCCACATAAAAGGCGAGCGGATGCGTCAGTGCTTTACCACGATTTTCAAAGACAATCTCCCGCCCTTTTGTATAGACCCTTACCTTATGGTCCGGCGAATATTTCAGGCCATTGTCAATCATATTTTTTATGGCGGTAGAGAAGAGACGATAGTCGGTAATAATTTTATAGTTTGCATCAACATCAATAGTAACATTGTCATGGTCAATCATTGCCATGTCAATGCCTCCGTCAATAAGATCGATAAGACGATACTCTTGTTTCTGCAAATGAGCAAAACCCGATGTCACCTCTTCAATAAGTGCAAATTCATTAATAAGACTTTCCAGACGTTCAAAAATCTTGTTATAGCGCTCACGCTGCTTGGGCACTTCAAGCATCTGTGTGACAATACGCCCTTTGGCAATCGGGGTTTTGAGCTCATGCATAATATTACGCAAAAAAAGAGTTCGCGACTCCATGAGTGCATTAATTTGACACTGGGCATGATCGAGTTCATTGGAGATCAGCGCGATCTCATCATCACCTTTTACTTTAAACGAAACCGTCATATCTCCTGCACCGAAACGGGCGATTTTCTTTCGCAACTCCCGCAACGGACGCAAACGATACAAAATCAGCAAAAAGGCGAAAATAATAATTCCTATGGTCGTAGCATAACGGGTCAAAAGCTTCCATGGAGAGTAGGGATGGTTCTCTTTGTCCAACAGCATCACCGAGTAGCGCGGCGATTCAATGTAAAAATAGATCTCTTCTTGATACTCCAGCATGGAGGCGCGCATATCTTGAATGAACTTTTGGCGGTAAATATACATTTTATCGTAAAACAGTGCCTCATTAACCGCACGAAACCCTTCGCGCTTCAATACTTTGGCCTGCTGCAAAATAGTTCGTACCGTCTCTTTGTCGGGAATATTGTAAAGTTGGGAAATGGCAAGATTGGCTTCAAGAATGGTTCGTGAGCTTTGCGTCTGAGTATGCTGACGAAAGATATTCATAATCACCGTATACTTTTTAAAAATATTTTCTGTGTGCTTCTCTTTGTTGATGCCGTACATTTTGTAAAAAGTATAACTCAGACTTCCTACACTCACAAAAAGTGCAAAAAGTACCGTCAGCAGTACTGCATTTTTTCGCACGTTCAAACGACAGTTACTTTAATAGCTTATATCCGATACCTCGGATCGACTCTATGAGTGACTTATCGCCTAACTTATTACGGATACGCCCGACCATGACGTCAATACTTTTGTTCGAAGAGTCCTCATTAATAGCACTGACATTGTGAATAAGATCCTCACGCGAAACAACCATACCGTGCTTTTTGATCATGTACGCCAAAATGCCGTACTCCGCATTGGTCAGATCCAATGCCCGCCCTTTATAGCTAATCTGCATGGCCGATTCATTGAGTTTAAAATCGGTATGCTCTTCAGCCTCCGTATCACTCAAAGCTTCATAACGGCGCAGTACCGAGTGGATACGTGCTTCAAGCTCTCTCGGGTCGTACGGCTTGGGCAGATAATCGTCAGCTCCCAACTCCAATGCATGTACTTTGTCGGTGACATCAGAACGTGCCGAAGAGATAATAATGGGAATATTTTGACGTTGACGGATGGCTTCACACACCTCCAGTCCGTCCATTCCCGGGAGCGTCAAATCTAATATAACCAGATCAAACTGCTCTAGCTTCAAAATACTCAATGCCTTGAACGGGTCATCTTCAGTAATAACCTCAAAATCAAACTGTTCCAAATATTCGGTTAAGATCTCGGCAAGTTCAAGATCATCTTCAATCATCAATATTTTTATCATGCAAAAATTGTAACCTATTTAGCCTAATTAAAAGGTAATGCTTTCAGTTGAATATTACACATCCAGCTGATCAAGCAGTTTTTGAAAGTTTTTAATATGAATCTTTTTTCGAGATATCTCAATAATACCGTCATTTTTCAGACGCTGCAAGCTCCGATTCAGTACTTTTCTAACCGTCCCTATCATCGCAGCCAAATCTTCATGATTGAGATTGTCAATCACTTTCAATTGTGATTTATTGTCAATCATCTCGGTGAATTTTGCAAAAAGCTGCAGCACCCGCTGGTAAACGTCATAAAACGAGAGACTCACCGCCAGATCTTCCATTGACTTAAGCTGCTGTGCCAAGTAGTGGTAAAAGTATTGACGAAAACGGACATCTTCTGAAATCATCCTCTCAACATCACGCAGAGGCACTTGAATGATATGCGTATCTTCAAGAACTTCCGAAAGGTACTCATTGGGCTGTTTGTCCAGCAACGAGACAACATCAAACATATCGCCGTAGGAGAGCAGGTAAAGAATCTGCTCTTTGGAGCTCTGCAGATCAACCTGATAAATTTTAATTTTACCGCTCATAATAAAGTAGAAATAATTCAAGGTATCGGCATAGGAGAGCGGGTCGTCTCCTTTGCTGAAGTAGAGATCTTTCCTGTTGGAGACGACCAAAGCAGAATCTTCAATCTGCTTTAATATTAACTGTTGCGAACTGTTGGCAATATCTATATTAGCATCCATAGTGTCCATCTTACGCTAAAATAACTTAAAATTTACATGTAAATCAAGCCAATAGCGTAGCAATCCACTTGGTATTGGGCCGGACATCCAGAGCAATCTTGACCATGATAGTCAAGGGAATGGAAAGCAGCATCCCAATAGGACCAAGCAGCCATCCCCAAAAGATGAGCGATAAAAAGACTACCAATGTTGAGAGTCCCAAGCCCCGTCCCATAATTTTCGGTTCCACAATGGAACCAAATACAATATTAATAACAATATAGCCAAGTGCCACTAATGCAGCTGTTCCCGCACCAAACTGCACCAACGCCAAAATAACCGCCGGAATGGCAGCAATTATAGAACCGATATTGGGAATAAAATTGAGCAAAAAAGCAACCAGCCCCCAAAGAATGTAATAGTCTACTCCCACTGCCATCAGCATCAACGAAACAATTACCCCGGTCACCATCGATATACCGGTTTTCAACACCATATAATGTTTGATCTTATCGGCAATCTCTTGCATGTGCTGCATACTCTCACGATCGGTAACACGAAACTTATCTTGAAAATGTGACATCTCCAGCAGCATAAAAATTACCATCAATAAAATCATAAAGCTGTTGGTAATGATAGAACCGAAGTTTTTCAAGGTACCGGCAATATATTTCATAGTCGTTTTCGGATCAAACACCTTAAAAAGCTCTTCATTAGGCAGGTCAATTCCAAAGCCCTCTAAAAAAAGAATCATCTCATTCATACTTTGTGAAAGTTTGGCTTCATATATGGGCAGATTATTGTTAAAATCCTGTACTGAGTTTCCCACAAGAACCGTGACCATACTCAACAACCCCATAAACACTAACATAACCGCAAAAATAGAGAGTGCATCAGGCAGTCCCCGCGATTTCAACCACTCAAACAGCGGTGCCAAAATAATAGCGAGAAACAAAGAGAGCAAAAACGGTACAATAATAACCGCAGCAAGTTTAATTCCCGCTAGTACAATCACCACCGACGCCATAACAATAAACATATAGCCGACACTTTTGCCGCCGTGAGCCATTCGCTACTCCTGCACCTGATTTTGATTAGTAATGCTTTGTAAATAGTTGGAAATATTTATTAATGCAAATGTTACTAAAAAAATCATTAACCCAGGGAAAAAACTGACCCACCATGCAATATCCATTACCTCTTTACCGCCGCTCAATACACTCCCCCAGCTCATTTGCGGCGCTACCACACCCAAGCCCAAAAAGCTCAAACCCGACTCCGAAAGAATAGCGCCGCCTACACCAAACGTAAAACTGACAAAAAAAATCGGTGCCAACAGCGGTGCGTAATATTTTAGTAAAATTCTATAGGTCGGCACCTGTGCGATACGTAAAATCTTGATAAAGGGTTTTTGGGTAATGGCAAAGCTCTCTGAGCGAATCAGCCGCGCGGTAGTCATCCATCCCGTAATGGAGATAATGACAATCAATACCCAAACCGAAGCATTCACATAACTCACCAGTGCCAAAAGTAGAAAAAAAGTGGGAAAGGTTAAGAACAGATCAACCAGTATGACAAAACCTTTGTCAACCGCTCCTCTAAAATACCCCGCAGTCGCACCGATTATCAACCCTAAAAATGAAGCAATAAGAGCACTGCCGACGCCAATGCTCAATGACACCTTTCCTCCTTCAATAATACGTGCGGCCACATCCCGTCCCAATCGATCGGTTCCAAAAATATGCTCAAGTGACGGGGCTAAAAGGATGGCATCTTTATTGAGCTCGTACGGACTTGCGGAGTAGAGCCATTGACCGAAAAAAGAGAGTATAAACAGCAGTGCAAGTATCACAATACTTACGACGGGGAGTTTCATTACTGCTTAATGCCTAAAAGCGTATTGAGCATCTGATCGACGGTGGTAATAACTTTTGATGCCGCACCGTAAGCTGTCTGATATTTGATTAAATTCGTCAACTCCTCATCAATACTGACTTTGGAGATGGACTGATACTCCAACTCAATTGCATTAAACTGCGCCGTGTAGGTATCATCAAGAGCGATCATTGAATTTGTAAAACTTCCTACCGCTGTCACCAACGTATCATAATACCCATAAAGCGTATCGGTTACATCTTTACCGTTTGATTCAAAGGTAAAATTTTCAAATTGCAGCTGTATCATACTCAGTGCAACACTGTTGTTGCCGGCAACATTCTCCTGATACGGAGCAATATTGCTCGGATCTGCTTTTAAAGTTGCATTGAGTGCAATATCTTTAGCGCTCTCCCCGTCAAAAAAACGGCTAAGACCCGTCGCTCCTGCAAAGTTAGTACCGCTTTGAGCACCCTGGATGGTGTTATCTTTAAGTGAAAAAGTGTATCCGTCTTTCTCAAATTGTGCATCACTAAAACCAAAACGGGCCCTTCCTGAGACATTGTCATAGGTAAAGATCAAGAAGTCATCAATATCATTGGTAGCATTGTTATCACCGTTGTCGTCGCTATTGGCCGCCACTTGTGTCGCAATATTATCCATAGAGGTTGTGCTGTCAATCACAATACTCCGTGTCGAGATTTCGTTGCCTTCGGCATCATAAACAATCAGATCAAAGCTTCCTTCATTCACTCCGAGTTCGGGATAGTTTCGCAGTGCCGTAGCTCCGTCAACCTCAAGCTGATTGGACTCCATGCGCGTTGTCGATGCCTGCGCATAGACATTATTGACACTTTGAATCAATCCTTTAGCAAAAGCATCCAAATTATTAATGCTCTCCTGAAGCACTCCGTTTAACGGTTCACCCGATTCTGTATTCAAGTCAGAGCCGCGCAACTCCATCAGTGCACCCAGTTTCCCCCCCTGTATGGAAGATTCAAAAGGGAGTTTTACCCCGTCTTGACGCTCATAATACAGATCGTAATAACCCAAGGAGTTGGTCTCATTACTGCTGCCTATGGGGTGGTATGTTGCGCCATCAACAATATTAAAGCCACCCACTTGAATGGTATAGGTACTACTTTTTTCCGTGGCCTGCGAGTGAATGGCCATATTGGCTTCCACCCCGTCTTCATACACATTGGCACCGATCAGCTTCGAGAGTGAGCGCTCTAACAGATTGCGCTGATCACGCAGATCATTGGCGTTCACAATTCCGTCAGACTCTGCCATATCAATAGCACCGTTAAGCTTGGCAATATCGGCGGCAATATTGTTAACCTCGTCAATATAGGTTTTGACCTGATCGTTCATACTGCTTTGTAAATTGTCAATACGATCACGGGTATAGTTAATATTTTGCGTCAGCGTTTGGGTCTCTTCGGCAAGTGCGACCTGAATCGCGCTGCTGTCAGGATTGTCGGCTAAGGTCTGCCACATATTAAAGTAGTCGGTCAAATCGGTTTTGACCCCTACTCCCTCAATATCGGGAAAATAGGTAGAGAGCTCTTCCATAGTCGAGCGCATCATTTCGGAGTAGGCTTTATCTTCGGAAGCACTTAAATATCTATCATAGGTGTAGGCATCAAATACGCGCGAGACTTCCGTGATGGAGACACCGTTTCCGTATGATCCGGGGGAATGTTCCAACGGTGTGGCCGCGGCGGTTACAATACGTTGGCGGGTATAGCCTTCGGTTTCGGCGTTGGCAATATTATGGCTGGTCGTTTTGACATTTGCCTGCGCCGCATTAAGTCCGCTGTAGCCAATATTGAGTGTATTAAAAAGGGACATGCTACACCTTTACTTTTAAAAACGATGCATCTTTTGAGGTGACACGCTCATACCCGTTCATTTCAGTAGGGATGACACGTTCAAGAAGCGAGTTGTAAAAAGTTCCGACACTCAGCACCATTTTGGCATATTTTTTATTCACGTCACTCAATTCTGCCAGTTTTACTTTGAGCTGCTGCAGTGATGCCTGCTGTTCCTCATTTAAGAGTGCGGCAATATCACTTTTTGGATTGGAGGCGATCAATTTGGAGATTTCGTGGTCTATCATCGCTTTGCGATGCTCAAAACTTTTAATCTTATCTTCTTTTAGACCGATACGCTCAAATTGACTTTCATGGTGTGCTGCTTTAATATCTTCAATATCCTGCTGCGAGATCGCAATCAGATCATTCAGATCGTCTAAAGCACTTTGTAAATGGAAAGCAAGCATCATAAACTCCTTTGCGAGACTCCGAATCTGCGAAGATACGGAGCGTTTCTACAAAAATTTTAAATTAATTCATCGGCTATTTTATTGGCCACCGCATCCAGATTAATCTTATAATCACCGTTTTCAATCGACGCTTTAAGCGCCTCAATTTTATTGGTTTCTTTAGGCTGTGAAATGGGCGGTACCTCCTCTTGCGTTCGAGGCTTCACGTCGCTGCTTTGATACGCATTGCGCACCGCAATATTGTTAATATTATTCGAAACCATCTTATTTTCCTTTAACTCTAATTGTTTATGATGTTCTACATGCTACATCGACACTATAGCAAAAAACTTAAATTTTTGCACTCAAATGGTCAAACAGCATTTCAGAAAAACCAAAACTACCGGCACTGACTTTTGAGAGCTCATCACGATACATCGATTTATAGATTGCGTCTCCGGGGTCATTTTGAGCTGAAAAAAGATCCCTGTCATCTTTCATCGCATTGTCAAGAAGCATCTTGACAATAATGGCTTCAAATGCGTCAGTTTTCTCTTTAAGAGCCGCTCTGTCCATATTTTCTTGCAGTGTTGGAATTGTCTGATGCGACAGCAAGGCTGAATTTACATGTAAAGGTTCCATTAGATTATCTCCAGGTCGGCAGCAATGGCACCGGCACTTTTCATTGCCTGTAAAATGGCAATAATATCTTTGGGGGTCGCCCCCAGTTTTTGCAAGGAACGTGTTACGTTAGCAACCGTTGTTGTTCCTTCTTTGGTATAGAGCTCATTCTCATTCATCCCGACAATCAGCTCCTCATCTATCGCAACACCGCCTTTTGGTGTCACCATTTGCGAAAGCTCTTTAATTTTAATGGTAATATCGCCATGAGTGATAACAATAGGCTTAATACCGATATCGACCCCCGAAACTACCGTACCGGTACGTTCATTAATAATAATTTTCTGCTTCTGTTCATAATCGATGGACATCGACTGCACCTGTGCCAAAAACTCTATCATGGAGTGCTCTTGAGGACGCTGCAGTTTCACCGTTCGGGAGTCCACTGCTACGGCAACATGCAATTTGTAGAAATCATTAAGCACTTTTTGAATGGCTACCGCATTGGCAAAACTGGACTCTTTTAAAGAGAGCGTTACCTCATTGCGGGTATAGAGATTTTGCGCGATCTCCCGCTCCACCAAAGCACCGTTATAGACGACACCGGCAGTCGGATGCGACTCGGAGCCCGCTCCACGTATGTTTTTACCGCCAATACTAACAGGGCCTTGTGCCAATGCATAGATTTTACCATCCACTCCTTTAAGCGGTGTCATCAGCAAGGTACCGCCCTCTAGCGATTTGGCATCGCCGATGGAAGAGACCACCACATTAATTTTATCTCCCTGATGGGCAAAAGGCTTCAACTTTGCCGTTACTACGACAGCAGCAACATTTTTAGACTTAATATCGACAGGGTTCATATCAATATTCATGGCTTTTAGCATATTTGAGATTGATTGCAGGGTAAATTTAGAAGTGGTACCGTCACCGGTCTTTTTCAGCCCGACTACCAAAGAGTAGCCGATAAGCTGATTGTCACGGACGCCGATAATATTGGCCACTTCACCTATTTTCGTTGCTTCTAAGTTAAAACAGAACATCAAAACAAGAAACATCATTAACTTCATCATACCACCTTTATCAGTAACCAAAGCAAATGGTGTTCCAAATTACCATGCAAAACTACATGTAATAAGTTAACGTAGTTTTTCCGAATCGTTTGGACTTCTGTTTCGTGTAGGGACCTATTGTGCTCTCAAGAGTCAGTTTTGTCATATGCTCAACAATAATCATGCGCGTCTGTCTTGGAGGCAGGGTCGCTATGAGCGTCACTGTTTTATCATAAACAGCTTCCATCCCTTCCCGATAGGAAAAGGGTGGATCAATATAAAAATAGGCTTTTTCTTCAATATGCTGCAAATGGGCGATAACCTGCGCAATATTTAGAAAACTATCTCCCCGAAATATCTTGCATTTGGCAGGATCAGTCTGATTAATATTGCGCTGCAAGACTCGCAAAGCCTCTTGATCTTGCTCCATAAACAACAGATGTGACGCACCGCGACTCAACGCCTCCAAACCTACCGAGCCGCTGCCGCTGAACACCTCTACAAAAGCAGCGTTAACAATGTCAAACTGCAAGGTATTAAAAAACGATTCCAGTACAATGGTTTTAGAACTGCGTGTTGTGGTTTTGGAAGGAAGTGCAATACTCCTGCCTTTGAATGTTCCGGCAATAATCTTTTTGCTAAAGGATTTAGGCGCCATAAAATGCTTTGACCGCTTTTAAAATATTGGCCTGATACTCTTGAGTCAATTGTTCTATATGTGCTTCTAGCTCTTTGTAAGAGTGGTGTGCATCTGCTACAGAGATCGCTTGAACTGCCTCTGCCAAATCGGAAACTTCACTCGTATCTGGCTCATCACGGCGAAGTGTTTTATGCAGTATCAACTTTAGCTCTACTTCCGAAAAGGGCTTTTTAATATCAGCATCATCACTTGAGGCAATATAGAGACTGCAATATTCATCATCGTCGACCTTATAATCACGCAATACCACATCACATTGCTTAAGAGAGCTCAAATAGGGCTTTAAGAAAATTTCCAATGACTTTTGAAGCAGCGGCGAGGCACACTGAACGGCGACCTTCATATTTCATCCTCACTTTTGACATAGTGTATTGCCATAGCGGGGTAGGCAAAACTTAAATTATTCTGTTCTAAAATTGTAGCAATCTTATACATAACATCTTCTTTAACCTCCAACCATTCACTCCAGACGACTGATTTACTGAAACAGTAGATCAAAATATCAATACTCGAATCGGAAAACCGATCCATATAGACTAAAATATTACGTTTAATTCCTTTGTAGTCCTCTTTTGAGACCAGTTTGGCATACCGCTCGGCATACGATATTTTCTCATTGGTATTGGAGATACCCTCATGATCAATAAGCATCTGCCGAATCTCATGCACCGCTTTTTTAATATCTTCAAAATCAGATTCATACGTCACACCGATATGCATCTTGATGCGCCGTCCCAACTGCCGTTTACTCCAGTTCTTCAGCCCATTATCTGCCAATTTGAAATTGGGAATGGCAATCATGGCATTATCAAATGTTCGAATGGTCGTTGCCCGCAGACCAATCTCAACAACCGTTCCCTCATAACCGTCCACTTCAATCCAATCTCCCTGCTCAAACAGATCGCCCATTAAAATAGAGACGGAACCGAAAAAATTGGCAATGGTGTCTTTTGCAGCAAAAGCAACGGCAAATCCCCCAATGCCAAGGCCGGAGAGAATCGCACTTAAATCGACATCGGAAAGTTTCAAGACGACAATAAAACCGACAAAATAGATAATGACATTAATCACACGAAGGGCTAGGTTAATGACCTCGTGACGCAAATATTGCGACCGCCGAAAATGCTCCATTTTAACAATGGCCACGGCATTAAGCAAGCGATAAACCAAATAGGTAATAAGCACGGTGTAAATGATACTAAAGGTTTTATCCAACCAAAGTACTTCAGAAAATCCGGCATAGATCTCAACAATAATGTCAAGGGTAATAACGAGCATTAACAAACTTAACACGCCGGAGACACTTTGAACAATATAGGTAATATCGGCAGAGCGGTTAAAAAATCGTTTTAGCACTACTCCCGTTAATGTTACAATGATTTTTCTTAGCAAATAAACAATAAACAAAATAGTGACAATGAACACCAGCTTTGCACTGTTGAGTCCACTCCATGAAACATAACTGTTCACCAGTTCTCCTGCTGCACTGCTATTAATTTTATATCCTAGGGAGATCAGACCAAATGATGACAGTTTAACGGCATCATACATCGTTTTTTTGTAGCGTACCAATTCAGAACTCAGCGTATTGTTAACATTCAGTACGGCTTCATACTCTATGAGATTGTCACGAATCCTGTTGGCAATATCACCACCCGCGGCATCACTGTGTTGCAGTTTTTTGTATACCTGCATATCAAGAAGATTTTCATCATGGTGGCGATGTGCTATGATGGCATCAATGGCATCATAAAATGCCTTCTCATCTTTATATTGCGTTGCTTTGATGACCTCATATATGGTTTTACGTATATTGCTCAATAGTCGATAGGTACCCACCTTAATTGCATCTCTTTGGTACGCTTTGGTATTGTTGCGCTGCTGGTTGATGAGCATACGGCGCTGCAGTACGGCTATTTCATCGGCATAGGCATCACGGTAGGGAGCTAGCGTCTCTTTTGTAGAAATTAACTCTAGAAAAAAGTTTTTATAGGCGTGATGCTGTTTTTTAATGAGGGTTTCAATCACATCACTGCTTAAGTTCTGATCTAAGAATCTCTTCTCAGTCTCAATCTGCTTGAGAATAAAATCATCAAGAAGATTGTTGGCATATAAGGGTGCTGCAATGAATCCGAACAGAAGCAGAAAACACAATACTTGTCGTTTCATCATGATAAAAAATCCCTTAAAAAATCTTCTGAATTATACTACAATAGCGACAGGTAGTAACCAATACTGTAGTGCAAATCATCATTATGCTCATCACATTGCTGCAGAAGCCACTCTAAATATTGTCTGTCCTGCATCGCAATCTCTTCAATATAGCGCCCTTTGTATTTCCCAAAATAAAACTTCTGTATTAACACCGGTGTCGTTGAGAGGGTACGCAAGGCGGCATCATCTGCCAGATCTCGCAAATAGTCATAAAGCATTTTTACATGTAGCGCATCACTTAATGCATGGTGCGGTCGTACAGCAGCAATGCCCAAAGACTCCACTAATGCCGCTTCGTGCTTGTACAGCTGTAGTTCGTAGCGCAGAAACTGTAATGAGAACTGCTCACACTCAGGAATAAGGTGGCGTACGCATTTTAGTGTATCAATCACCTCTCCCTGCCAGAGAAATCCTTCTTTTTGCAGCATCTGCAGCTCAAAAGTACTATTATGTAGCACCAGAATATGCATACTCTCATTACGTTCGTTCAGCCATGTTGATGCCGGTGAGTTGGCAAAAGAGGGTTTGTCACGGATAACTTCGTTGGTAATATGATGTATCATCATTGAATCGGGTCGAATCTTTTGCTGCGGGTGAATCAGTTCGTCACAAAGCGATACTTTTTTATTCTCCATTGCAATAGCGCCCACTGAACATATACGATCTGTAGCCGCCAAGCCCGTAGTTTCAACATCTAAAAAGATCAGCATCGTTCCAGCACAATCGAGGGACATCGTCGCACCATCAAAGCCAGTGTTGCCAATGATGAGAGCATGATTAAAATGTACAAAACATAACTATGAAACCACAATGACATATCTGCTCTGCCTTGCATCACTATTTGCACTGCCGTAATGATCAGCACACCAACCGCAACACCCCAAATCGTCAAAAAAAGCCACTTGCGCCATGCCTTAATGACGTCACTGTATTGCACTTTCTCAACACGCTCCAAACTACATGTAAAAAGCTGCAGCCTATAGCCTGCGACACATCGGGAAAAAAGCTGTTTCATCCCCAAAAAAGTACCTAACGGCAATGCTAAACTCCAACATACGCTGAACCAAAACAGTAAAATACCGCCCAATGCATTAAGCACATCATCTTCTAGCGATACCGCTCCTTTGAGAAGATAGAACGCAAGCGTCATACCAAAAGCGACAACGAATGCGCCCATAAGACTAAAAAGGGTTGCCCATACAGCCCAACGTAGCCATATTCTAAAGAGTGCTTGTCTCATTGTACACTATTTCTCCAATGTATTGATCATACCATGATAGTGTTCCAGGGTCATAAAACTCTTCTCAAAGCGCCACCGCAGCACAAAAGAAACAATCTCATCTTTGAGTGCAGCATCAAGTTTTTCAGAACGTCCGAAATACCCCAAGGAGCTGTTTTTGTTTTTTACTTTACTGGTCTTATCATAAATAATGGCAATAATCTGGACATATCTTTTCTCTTTAACGGCGCCAAGATCTTCACGGTGAAGTGAGATGCCCGAGAGATTAATGGCTTTAAAGTAAAACAGATCTTCAAAAGAAGCAACTTTGTCGTTAATATTGAGTGATTCATACAGATGTTCTAGTGCTTTTAAATTCTCTTTACGAGAAAGCTCATAACTCGTAATTTTAGCCGTAAGACTTTTCAGTCGATCCAGTGCCGAACTCACAATAGTCCTTCAAAAAGTTTTTCTGCATTATAGCAGTTTTCCATTATCTCTTAAAAAGAGTGTTTCTTTATCATTTTAGTTAAGAATTTTATATAACCTTAATAGCATATAGCTTATACTCTCACCTAATAACAGATAAGGTTTTTTTGTGACATTCGAAGAGGTATTGCACCAGTACAGAGATGTTTATTACAGTTTTCCACAATCTCTTAAAACGTTTTTGGGGTCGCTTTACGGTAATATTCCGCTCTCCATTCGTTTTGGAAAGCATTTTAGTATCCATCAGAAACTTATAGAACAATTTGAAAACGGCTCATCCCAATTTCAACTCGATTTTTTATACAACAAAACTTTAGAGACGCTGCTGTTTTCCCAGGAGCATATTCCGTACTACACGGATCTGTTTTCCCAATACGGTGTATCACCGTCCATGTTCAAATCGCTAGAAGATATTAAAAAATTCCCATTGCTTGATAAACCTACAATTAAAACCAAAATAGATATCCTGCATACGGATATCGCAGAAACACCTGTAGCCTACTTTTCAGGCGGCTCTCTTTCTACACCGACAAAATACTTTTTGCCTGCTTCTTCTCGAGCCAAAGAAAAAGCCTATAATAATTATATTTTTTCAAAAATCGGCTATACGTACCGAGATCGTGCTCTTTTATCACGGGGACGGGAGGTATTCAAACCTCATAAAAATACGTTTTGGGAACATGAACCGGTTGACAACTATTTTTTTCTTTGCAGCAACTATATCAACTCCGATGTATTTCCTCTCATTCATAAAAAAGCGTTAGGATTTAAACCCAAATTTTTTATTGGTTATCCAAGTGCTCTGTTGAGTTTTATTAAACAGTCACGACGATACAGCCTCTCACCCATTGCCCTTGAGGGTATTATTGTCGCTTCAGAGACACTCTATCCTGATGAACTGCGAACGATTCAAGATTTTTTCAACGTCGATGTGCTGACCCACTACGGCCATACCGAACGCAATGCCATTGCCTATCGCATCAATGACAAGCACTATCATTTTCTGTCGTCATACGGCTTGGTACGTATTATTGATGAAGAGATGGTTACCACCAGTTTTGATAATTTCGTGATGCCCTTTATAAACTACAAAACAGCCGATCGGGCTATAGGAAAAACTAGCTATTACCAACATAGTGATATCGTCCGCAGTATTGAGCACATTGAAGGACGTACACAGGATTTTCTTGTAACCAAAGATCATCGGCTGCTCTCAATAACATCAATAACTTCAGCAACAACAACCTCAAACAGAGCATGCTTGGCTGCTGAGAATATACATGCAATTCAGTACATCCAAAGTGATATCGGCAAAGCAACCGTCTTGCTTGAAGGCGACAATATCAATACCGAAAAGATCGCACAAGAGATGAACGCGCTCTTCAAAGGAGCCATTGATTTTGATATCCAGACGGTAAAGAGAATTGACAAAACATCTCGCGGAAAACGTATTGTCTGCAAACAAACATTAGACATTGACTCTTTGCATGCCCAAGAGCGTCATTCCCAAAATATTCGACAATCGGTCGAAGATTTAAAGATCTCTTGATTATAATACCCAACTTTTACTATATAGGGCAACCATGGACTATTTGCAGATACAACGTCATACACCACTAGAAGGCAGCATTGCTATTTCCGGAGCCAAGAATGCTGCTTTACCGCTGATTGCCATGACGCTTCTTGCAAAAAATGCGGTCTCTATTGGCAACGTACCCGAAGTCGTTGATATTAAAACCCTCCTCAAACTGTTGCAGAATCTTGGTGCCACGTACACTTTTGACAATCATTGCATCACTATTGACACCTGCTGTTTACGTAACACCAAAGCTACTTATGATATTGTTAAAACCATGCGTGCCTCCATATTGGTTTTAGGACCGCTGCTCACACGCTTTGGACATTGCGCCGTCTCCCTTCCAGGAGGCTGTGCCATCGGACAACGTCCCATTGATCTGCATCTTAAAGCATTGGAGAAGATGGGAGCGACCATTACCATTAAAAGTGGTTATATTGTTGCTGAAGCACCCAAGGGTCTTACTGGAGCGGCCATAGTATTTGATAAAATCACAGTCACCGGAACGGCAAATATTGTTATGGCAGCTGCTCTCGCCCAAGGCACCACCACGATTACCAATGCGGCACGTGAGCCTGAAGTAGTACAATTATGTGAAGTATTGTACCAAAGCGGTGTTGCTATTGAGGGAATCGGCAGTGCCTACCTAACCATTCACGGTACCAACAGAACCCTTCTTGAGATGAACTCATTTGACGTTATTCCTGATCGCATTGAAGCAGGGACCTATCTGTGTGCCGGAGCCATCACAAACTCGACCCTGACACTGACTCATGTACAGCCCAAACACTTAGAGACGGTTATTGCCAAGCTTGAAGAGATGGGATTTTACTGTGATATTACGGATCATACCATTACCATTCACCCGACACAAACCATTAAGCCGGTGACTATTGTTACGCAGGAGTACCCCGGGTTTCCTACTGACATGCAAGCACAGTTTATGGCACTGTGTACGCAAGCCGAGGGAACATCTACCATTGAAGAACGGTTATTTGAAAACCGTTTTATGCATGTCAGCGAACTGCAGCGTTTGGGCGCAGATATTAAACTTAGCGGGCATATAGCAACCATCACAGGCCCTTCTAAACTTTCGGGAAGCGATGTTATGGCTACTGATCTGCGAGCATCAAGTGCTCTTGTCTTAGCAGCGCTTGTCGCTGAAGGAGAAACTGACATTCATCGCATCTATCATCTCGACAGAGGTTACGAAAAGCTTGAAAGCAAATTTCAGACCCTGGGTGCGATCATGAAACGCTCTAAAGAATAATCTTACTGTTTTAATCATCTTCAAAGATGATCATCTCATAGACACTTCGCTTGGTTACTAGTGACTTTTCAGGCGGAACGCTACCGCTGTTTCGTGTCAACGCAAGAGCATGACGCAGTTCCGCAATCTCTTGCTCCATCACTTCAATTTGCTCTTTTAGTCGAATGGCAATATCGACACCGGCCAAATTCACTCCCAATTCACGTGTCAGACGCAGAATCATCTTTATTTTGTCAATATCTCGTTGTGAATAAAGACGAATTCTCCCATTCGAACGCGACGGTGTAATTAAATTTTCCCGCTCGTATTGGCGCAGTGTCTGCGGGTGAATGTCCAAAATTTTAGACACAATACTAATGAGATAAACCGGTTCATCATAATGGTGCATTCCCCTACTCCTTTGGAAGTTTCTTTTTCATCATCTCAACAAGATCGTCATCTAAATCACTAACTTTAGGCAAGACAACATTGGCTTGCAAATACAAGTCACCCCGATCACCGCTTTTACGATTTTTTATCCCCATTCCCTTAACACGGAAACGTTGTCCATTTTTGGTATTTTCAGGAACTTTAAGTTTAATCTCTTTCTCAAGCGTATCAATAGCAATTTTTCCGCCAAAAAGAGCATGGTGCAGTGATACATCAAAATTTTTTATCAGATCATCACCTTCACGCTCATACTCACTGCTGGGAGCTACATGTATTTTAAGATACAGATCACCGCTTTGTCCTCCCGCCGATTTTCCTTTTCCGCGGACACGAAGCTTCTCTCCGGCCTTAATACCGGCAGGGATCTTAATATCAAAGCTATCACCCTGAAGCGATACCGAATGCTTACCGCCTAAAGCAGCCACATGGAACGGTATGGTCACATTGGCTTCAACATCAAGATTCATACTCTGCTGTTGTGAAGAGAATCCCCCACCGCCAAAACTGCCGCTAAAGCCGCCGGCTCCGCTAAAGCCACCACTACTAAATCCGCCGCCACCAAAAATATTACGTAATATCTCATCTAAATCGACACCGGCACCTTGACCCTGCGCAAAATCATGAAAATTTTGACCGCCAAACATGGCATCACCATACTGATCATATTTGGCACGCTTCTCTTTATCACTTAAAACCTCATACGCGGCATTTATCTCTTTAAACTTCTCCTCAGCACCGGACTCTTTGTTAACATCGGGATGATACTGCCGTGCCAACTTACGATAGGCTTTTTTTATTTCTGCTTCACTGGCACCAGCGCTAACGCCCAGTGTCTCATATAAACTGTTACTCATTATTGATTTCCTAATAATTGTTTAATATTTAATGCAGATTATAGCATAAAGGTTGAGCGTATGTCAATCAACTCATACTATATAAATAAAGAGAGTGAATCCGGGGCAAGCCCAGATTCAGGAGTTTTTATGTTTTTTCAACAACAAGAACTATCTAGTCAAGAAGATTATCATTCGTTATTTCTGTTACCGAAAGATCTTCAATAGAGCCTGTAAACGAACGTCCCCATGTCGTAAAATTCAACTCTGTCAAGTCAATATCATCCGGAAAGATAAATCCGTACTGCTTGGTAACTTTGACATCAGTAGTCATATATTGTCCATCATCACCACTCATACGTGGCATGAAAAGTCCCTCATCAATCGTCGCTGTAAAGGTCAACATTGAGGTAAAATCAACGACGCTGTCCAACTCAAAAGTAGCAAGTCCGACCTCTTTTTCATTGTAATCATTGAAATAGACAATATCATCATACACTTCAACTACCGATGTTCCAACCGGATTAATCAGGTTCAAACAATCAATGTAGTTTGTTGCATCGGAATCCTTAAGTTTTTTAACCGGATCCAACGGTGGACAATTGTGTTCATTTTCGCTGTCATCATTGTCATCTTCCTCATAACCACACCAGCGGTTATGTTGATGTCCGCATGTTCCGTAGCCGCCATTGTGTCCGCACCAACGATTGTGTCGATGTCCGCAATTTCCATGTCCGTCATGTCCATCTCGATCACCGCATGATTTACCATGTTTTCCGTGTTTTCCATGTCCG
>JAJRVF010000100.1 GCA_024277395.1 Campylobacterales bacterium | reverse complement strand
GATCGCCATATATTTTTTGGTATCATAATCACAAAAACCAATAATAATGTGAAGTTTAGAGCGAATACTTGAGAGCAGTTTCACAAAAACGTCCAGACCGTTTTTGTTGAAAAAAATGACCTTTTTCAACGAGACAAGCAGTATGTCAATATCGAGTTTTTCAGTCGCTTGAATATCTTCAAGGCTTAAAAGCATCGGAACATTGGTTCCGTCTAAAAAACCTTGAGGATGGAAAATACCGATTCTATTTTTAACGACGGCTCTCATTGGATCTCCATGAGTGACATAAAGTCATTGTAAACGGGCTCGGCATACGTAACATGAAATTCCAAAAAGTCATTAAGCCCCGCTTCAATATAGGCTCCTTGGGAGAATTCGTAAAAGAGCAGCAGGTGCATCCAGCGTCCGAGCTGATCAATAGATGCGTCATCGGAAATGCCGGTGCCTGAAGCGGCTTGGACAATAGAAGAGATGCTCACAGGCATCTCCCACTTTTGCGCAATCAACCCGCAGATATCAAAGAGACTCATACCGCACAAGCGTTGCAATATGGTGTTGTAGTCAATCGCTTTTACCGAACGCAACAGCGTGACCTCGTCACGATGTTCTTTAAAAAGGGCTTCACAGACAATGATGCTAGCAGGCAGCAGTGTAACGGCACTTTCAGTATCTTTGTCGTCAATGCCGAGTTGGTGTAAAATCTGTTTCCACTGCAGGTTGAGTTGGGCTTGCAGTTCAAAAAAGAGACTCTCATTGAGTTTGAAAAGCTCCCATTTTTTAGGGCTGAGCAAGGTTAGCATGTAGTTGTAAAGTACTTGTTGTGCTCCCGATATGCCCAGTATGCCAAAAATCTGGGAAAGATCATTGACCTCATTTTTAAAACCGTAAATAGGCTTATTGACAAGAGTTTTTAAATATACATGTAAAGCGTTATCTTTTTCAGCACAGGCAGCAGCTTTGGTTAATTCTCCCTGTTTGATAAAGGCAAGGGTCTCTTTAAGTACCTCGGGTGCGGGCGGAATTTGTTCAATATATGCTTTAATGTCGTCAATTTTAACCATAATTATTATTTCCAGTTTAAGCTTGGTAGTAATTCTATCTTTATTCATATAAAGTAATGTTTAAATAGAACTTTGATAGAATGGTTTTACCTAAATAAATCAAGAGAGAGTATCGGCAGATGGTTAAGTTCTACTTTGGTTTGGCTTAGATATAATTCGCCACAAATTTTACGCAAGGAGCCAAAAATGGCAAGACGATGTGCTATCAGTGGTAAAGGCCCAATGAGCGGAAACAATGTTTCCCATGCGAAAAACAGAACGAAGAGACGATTTTTACCAAATTTGAGAACCGTTCGCATTATGTTAGAAGATGGAACAACTAAAAAAATTAAAATTTCAGCTTCAGAACTTCGCACATTGAAAAAAAACTCGTAACCGCTTAAGGTTATCTTCTTGAAGAATCTGATTAAAAAGATTCGAAGAACACTGCATTGGGAGTCTGCTCCCAAACCTGACCCTCATTTATTACCTGACCTTTACAGTCATTTGCGAGCATTTCGACTACCGCTGGTATTGACTGTTTTGATGATGTTTATCGGTACATTGGGATATGTTGTTATTGATGACTTCTCTTTAATGGATGCGGTGTATCAGACCGGTATTACTTTTACAACGGTTGGGTTTGGTGAGATGGCTCCCATATCAGATGCCGGACGTATTTTTACGATTACACTTATTATTGCCGGATTTGCCACCTTCTCTATGGCGGTTGGTATTATGATTGCCGAGCTCAATCGCGGCAATATTGTAAAAGTCTTAAAGGAGCGCCATATGCTATATCAAGTTGCGCGGTTGAAAAACCATTTTGTTGTCTGTTATCATAACGATTATACCATCGAAGTAACCAAACAGTTGCGAGCCAATCATATTCCGTTTATTGTGATTGATCCCAGAGAAGATATGGAGGCTGTTTCCAAGCAGTATAAATATCCCTATTTTTTGCAGGATGAGCCGCACACGGAGAAGGCGATGTTAAAATCACATTTAAGTTCGGCGAAAGGACTCATCACCATTTCAAGCTCCATTTCAGACAATATTGCACTGATTGCCTCGGTACGGCTCTTTGAAAAAGAGCATTTTCTGCCGCGCCCGTACTATGTTATCAGTTCGGCGGAACATCTGCGCGATATTGAAAAATTAAAAAAACTGGGTGCGGATACGGTGGTCTCTCCCACAAAACTCATGGCGCAGCGGGTCAGTTCTATGGCAGCAAGACCGGATATGGAGAATTTGCTGGAGGAATTTTTATATCGCAGTGATACCCCGTTGGACATGGAGGAGCTGTTTGTTCCGAAATTTAGCTGGATGGTATTGAAAAAACTCAAAGAGACCCATTTACGCGAGATTGCCAATGTCTCGGTTGTCGGGGTCACGAAAAAAGATGGCAAGTTTGTTGCCATGCCCAAGGGTGATGTGCTGGTGATGAGTGAGTCCAAATTACTGGTCATTGGAACGCATGAGGGAATCAATATGACCAAAAGCCTCATTCGATTGCGTAAAAAACCCCAAGAGTTGAGTTATGTATAATATAGAGACGATTGAGGGTGGTGTCTGTGCTGCTCAAGGCTTTTTTGCCGACGGTGTGAGTGCGGGATTGAAGCCTGATGGGGCTAAAGATGTGGCCTTTATCTACTCTGAGAGTTTATGTGACATTGCTTCGGTATTTACCACCAACAAGATGGCAGCAGCCCCCATACGTCATTTTCGGCGTTACGGTACGTTTGAGAGCAATTTTATTGTGATAAATGCCAAAAATGCCAATGCCATGACGGGTGATGCGGGGGTTGAAGATATAGATGAGGTGTTGGCGGTTGCATCTTCACGTTTTGAGGGGATCTATAACCCGATTATGAGTTCAACCGGTGTGATTGGAGTGCGCCTTCCCAAAGAGCGTATTAAAGTCGGTATTCGAAAGTTTAATTTGCGTGTTAAAAACTCCAATGCGGCAGCAGCAGCGATTATGACGACGGATCGGTTTGCCAAGCAGATAGCAGTGCGCATTACTCTAAAAGACGGCGGCGTATTTCATATTGGTGCGATTGCCAAAGGTGCCGGAATGATCAATCCGGCGATGGCGACGATGCTCTGTTTTATTACTACCGATGCCGACTGTCACTCTGAGGCGATGCAGGAGGCTTTGGACGATGGGGTGGTTCGTACGTTTAATGCCATCAGTGTTGATGGTGACACTTCAACGAACGATACGGTACTGCTGCTTACCAATCGTCAGAGCGGTTGTTACGATGCAGCAGCATTTAAAGAGGCGCTCGAACAGGTGATGCTGCATCTGGCCAAAGCGATGGTGAGAGACGGAGAGGGGGCAAATAAGCTGGTGACATTTGATATTACCGGTGCACGCAATGATGCTGAAGCGGCAAAAGCGGCTAAGGCGTTAAGCAATTCACTGTTGATGAAGACGGCTCTTTTTGGTGAAGATCCCAACTGGGGGCGGGTGGCTTCGACCATTGGTGCGAGTGGTATTGTCTGTGATGAGAAGCGGCTGCGTATTGCTTTTGGTGATGTCTGCGTTTATGACAAGGGCACAATCCATTGTGATGCGGCCACGGAAGCACGCGCTGCCGAAGTGATGCGGTGCAGTGAATTTACTATTGCCTGTGATATTGGTGTCGGCAGCGGAAGTTTTCAGGCGTATGGATGTGACTTGGGCTATGAGTATGTGAAAATCAATGCAGATTATCGTACGTAAATGGTGATAGCAGAGAAATTTACTTTTGAATACAGTCGTGTTGAAGATCGATTAAAGATGCTGATTAACTATGATTCAGCTACGATGCGCAGAGATTTTTTCATTACACGGGCTATGTTGTTTCGTCTGATACCGGTGATTGAGCAGATCCAAATAAAATTCTCGGCAGCAGTGGCTGAGTCGGCATCTTCGAAGCAGCATTTACATGTAAATCAGCATGCTGCTCCTACCGAAATACAACGGCAGACGGACAGGAGCACATTAGCGCTGTTGAAGTGTTCTGAGACACTGCTGTTAGAAAAAGTAGACTTCACATGGCATCACCACAGCAAAAATGTGACACTGTGTTTTTACGCCAATGGTGCCTTAGAGTGCAAGACGCTCCTTGGCGGAGAGCGTTTTACCGCGGTCATGCAGGGGATGATACGGGCGGTTCCGCATACAAGCTGGGGTATTGCTCCTAATATTCTAGAGATTTAAAACCCTTTAGCAAAGTTTTACTCCATACAAGCTACAATGGCGCCATTAGTTTAGTATAAGGGAAAAAAGTATGCGGGGATATAAGATATTCGCAGGAAGTTCAAGTCGTGAATTTGCCGCAGAAGTGTGTAAAAATCTTGATGTACCCCTCTCTAAGGCGGAGATCAAGCGTTTTAGTGACGGTGAAATCAGCGTTCAGATCAGCGAGAGCGTTCGCGGGCGTGATGTCTTTATTGTTCAATCTACCGGATCACCGTCAAACGACAACTTAATGGAGCTTCTGATTATGACCGATGCGTTGCGACGTTCCAGTGCCAGCTCTATTACGGCAGTCGTTCCGTACTTTGGATATGCCCGACAAGACCGTAAAGCAGCCCCTCGAGTTCCCATTACGGCACGCCTGGTTGCTGATATGTATGAGACGGCGGGGATTGACAGAGTGGTGACCATGGATCTGCATGCCGGACAGATTCAAGGTTTTTTTGATATACCGGTTGATAATCTCTACGGTGCAATTGCATTTCAAGAGTATATTCGTTCCAAAAATCTTCCCAATCCCATTATTGCCAGCCCCGATATTGGCGGGGTGGCTCGTGCACGCTATTTTGCTAAAAATCTTGGTATGGAGATGGTTATTGTCGACAAACGTCGTGAAAAAGCCAATGAGTCGGAAGTGATGAACATTATTGGTGATGTTGAGGGAAAAGATGTTATTATGATTGACGATATGGTCGATACCGCCGGAACCATGGTTAAAGCAGCTGCCGCACTTAAAGCCAATGGAGCTACGTCGGTGATGGCTTGTGCGACTCATGCCGTCTTAAGCGGCAAGGCATACGAGAATCTCTCCAAAGGGGATCTTGATGAGTTGATTACGACCAATACTCTGGTGAGTCGACCCAATGCCTGTATTAAAGTACTCAGTGTGGCACCGCTGTTTGCCGAGGTCATTCGTCGTGTTTATCATAATGACAGTGTCAACAGTCTCTTTAGCTAATGAAACATATTCGTAATTTCTCAATTATCGCTCATATTGACCATGGCAAGAGTACCTTAGCTGACAGAATTATTCAGGAGTGCGGCGCAGTTAGTGAACGTGAAATGACCTCGCAGATGATGGACACGATGGACATTGAACAAGAACGGGGTATTACCATTAAAGCGCAGAGTGTCCGTCTTGATTATGTCAAAGACGGGGAGCATTATATTTTAAATCTGATTGACACGCCCGGTCATGTCGATTTCAGTTATGAGGTCAGCAAGTCGTTAGCCTCAAGTGATGGCGCACTGCTGATTGTCGATGCGGCACAAGGAGTGGAGGCGCAGACTATTGCCAATGTCTACCTGGCACTTGAAAATGACCTGGAGCTGTTGCCGGTGATTAATAAAATTGATCTGCCTGCTGCGGAGCCGGAACGGGTTGCTGAAGAGATCGAGACTACTATCGGGATTGATGCCAGTGATGCTTTGATGATCTCTGCCAAATCAGGCATTGGTATTCACGAACTCTTAGATGCCATTGTCGATCGTATTCCTGCTCCGGTGGGAGATCCAAATGCTGCAACCAAAGCGATTATTTACGATTCATGGTTCGACCCTTATTTGGGAGCGTTAGCACTGGTTCGGGTATTTGACGGACAGGTTCGTAAGGGACAGCAGGTGATGCTGATGAGCAATAAAGAGCAGCATCAGGTTTTGGATCTGATGTATCCGCATCCGCTTAAACGTCAAAAGACTTCTGCAATTGAGAGTGGTGAAATCGGTATTGTTGTACTCGGACTCAAAGAGGTCTCTACGGTGAATGTCGGTGATACCATTACCGATGCGAAACATCCGACGCAAGAGAGTGTCGGTGAGTATGAGCCCGCAAAACCATTTGTTTTTGCAGGCATCTACCCTATTGATACGGATCGTTTTGAAGAGTTGCGTGATGCGCTTGACAAACTCAAACTCAATGACAGTTCATTAAGTTACGAGCCCGAAACTTCAGTTGCGCTGGGTTTTGGATTTCGTGTCGGTTTTTTGGGTATGTTGCATATGGAAGTTGTTAAAGAGCGTTTGGAGCGTGAGTTTAACCTTGATTTGATTGCAACGGCACCTTCGGTTGTGTATCATGTCTATTTGAAAGACGGCTCTATGGTTGAGGTGCAAAACCCCTCCGAGCTTCCCGAGATAAATCATATAGAACACATTGAAGAGCCATATGTCAGAGCAACGGTCATTACTCCAACGGAGTATTTGGGCAATATTATGAACCTGCTCATAGGCAAACGCGGCATCCAGGAGAAGATGGACTATATGAATGAGGAGAGGGTGCTGCTGGAGTATGCACTGCCGATGAATGAGATTGTCGTTGATTTTTACGATACGCTCAAATCAATCTCAAAAGGGTATGCCAGTTTTGATTATGAACCGACCGGTTTTAGAGAAGGCGATCTGGTCAAACTGGATTTAAAAATTGCCGGTGATGTTGTTGATGCTTTAAGTATTATCGTGCCGCGGAGTGCATCACTTTCTCGAGGGCGTGCATTGGTTAAAAACATGAAAGAGATTGTTCCGCGTCAACTCTTTGAGGTAGCCATTCAAGCGTCACTGGGAAATAAGGTGATTGCCAGAGAGACCGTGAAATCCATGGGGAAGAATGTGACCGCCAAATGTTACGGCGGTGATATTACCCGAAAACGCAAACTGCTAGAGAAGCAAAAAGCAGGTAAAAAACGGATGAAATCCATAGGAAAAGTACAGCTGCCGCAAGAGGCGTTTATGTCGGTTTTGAAAATGGATTAACATGCGTTGCATGCTGTGTGAAAAGCTTTCATTTTCACATATCTGCCAACAGTGTCGGCAGGAGCATTTGACTCCCTCACTCTTTAGCAAAGTCATTGCTTCCAACGTCACCGTCTACTCGTTTTACAAATACAGCGATATTGAAGCCCTGCTGCATACCAAACATACGCCGCTTGGATTTTACATGTATTCTATTTTGGCAGATCTTGCCCTAAAACGCTTTGCAGAGCATTTTGAATTTGAGCATGCGGTCGCCTCATTGAGTATTGATGACCATGCCCTAAGCGGCTACTCGCATACAGCTATTTTAAATAAAGCCCTACGGAGCCCTACCATTCGCCCTTATTACGGGAAGATCAGAGCGCAACACCGTGTGACATATTCTGGAACCAACCATACGTTTCGACGTAATAATCCACGACACTTCAAGCTCTTTCCCGTACCCGAAGACAATATTGTTTTGGTAGATGATATTGTGACAACCGGAACTACATTGAGCGAAGCAGCCCATCATGTTCATACTGCAGGCAAAACTCTGCTGTTCTGCTTGGTATTAGCGCATGTGGAATGAAACATAGTCAAAAATTGATTGGACGCAAGGGTGTATCGCCGTCTCTGATGTAGCAACGAAAGAGCTGTCTCATGCTGCAAAACGGAACTCTATTACCATAAAGCCCCCTCAGCTTAATTGAGTGGAATCATAATACTAAAGCAAACCCCGTCGTTTTTGTTGTAGTGTGTCAGCTTGCCGTGATGGTGTTCTTCAATAATCATTTTAGACATATACAGTCCTAGACCCGTACCGTTTTTTTTGTTTTTGGTTGAGAAGTAGGGATCGTACACCTGATCGTGAATGCTTTCGTCAATACCGCCGCCGTTATCACATATTTCTACACCGATACCCTCATGGACGTCAAAAGTTGTAATCGTGAGAACGGCGTTTTTAATATGGCGCTCTTTAAAGTTGTCTTGGGCATTTTTAATGAGATTTAAGAAGACCTGCAAGAGTTCGTTTTCATACATTAAAAGGTCGTGTTTGGAGTGAAACCGTTTTACAAGTGTAATATTGTCCGTGGCTAAAGAGCTCTTAATGATTTTGAGTGTTTTTTCAATGGTAGCGTTAATAGAGGTGCAAGTGGAGATTTTTTCACTCTTGTAAAAATTTCTAAAGTCATCAATAGTATTGCTTAGGGTTAAAATATAGTTCTCGATCTGCTCAAAATTGTCATTGAGATATTCTTGGTAGGCTTGCCGCTCTTGGGTTTTGGAGAGATCAAATTTATTGAGGGCATTTTTAAGTTTGATGCTGACAACGGTTGATGAAATGGCAGAAAGTGGTTGTCGCCATTGGTGAGCAATCATACTGATCATTTCTCCTAGCTGTGCCAACCGCGACTGTTGCATCATGAGCTGATCTTTTTTGCGCAGTTCACTGACGGCTTTTGAGACTTTTATTTCAAGAAGATGATTGAGTGTTTCAAGCTCATTTTGCAGCTGTTCGAGTTCCAAATTTTTCTTTTTCAACAAAGACTGTCTGTAGAGAAAAATTGCCCATATCAGTACCATCACACTCATGAGCTGCAGTATAAACGTATAGTCGGTTGTGGCCATCGTATTGGTGCCGGCCCAGCGCTGGTAAACGGTGCGCGCCTCTTCGGGAGTGATGGTCTGTATGGTTTTGTTAATAATATTCATCAGAATAGACTCATCACGTACAACACCAAGACTCACTTCTAAGAGTGGAGTGTTTAATTTAATAGCAATTTTAAGTTCACCAATATAGGATTTTTGGATGGTATATGCAAGTGAACGGTAGGGTCCGAGAAAACCGTATAGCTCTCCGTCGCGTACTTTCTTGAAAGCAGTTTCAGGGTCGAGTACTTGCACAAGTTTAATCGTGGGGTAGTGTTGGTGTATCATGGAAGCGAGATGCTCAATACCGGAGATAATAGCTACTTTTTTATGGTGAATATTGGAGAGATCTTCAATATAAGGGGCGTTAATACGGGTTACCATAGCAATATGGTCAAACTCATACTGATACGAAGGCTGCACCAAAGGGTGGGCTGTTTTATGAGTGCTGATGTGCGGAATCAGTTTGCAGGCACCATTGTTAAGGTATAAGGCTGCCTCTGCTCTGTTTTGGACAGGAATAAAGTGAAACGTCAAACCTGATTTTTCAGAAATCAGGTTAAAAAAATCTATAGAGATGCCGCTGTAACCGTTTTTATCATGGAGCGTGTAGGGAGGAAAGTCTAAATCCATACAGACATCGATGATGCTATGGTGAAGGATGTACGCTTTCTCTTTGGCAGAATATGCCACACTGTTTCGGGAGAATATCATATCTTCAACATGAATCTCCCGATGATGCAGCTGCATTACTTTATATATGTCAAAAATACTCTGCAGTCTATCGGTCTGCAGTGCACCCAATGCCAGATCGTTCTTGTAGGCCAGCTTTTTTAAGGTCTCCCCTTCGTATTGAAGGGCTTTTAGGCTCTTGTGTTGGGTATTGTAGTGTGTATGTATCAGCTTTGCCGTCTCTTCAATATGGGCAAAAGCATATGCCCATCCTTTTAAGGAAGCCTCAACAAACCGATTGACCCGCTTGGGATGTTGGTTAACCTCATTTTCACTGGTAAACAGAATGTCGCTGTAAAAGTCAAAACCGTATTGACGTGGATCAAAAACCGTGTAATCATAACCGCGCTCTTTAAGCATATAGGGTTCGTTTGAGATATAGCTTGCCATGAGATCGGTGGTACCGTTAATGAGGTCATTGATATCAAGTGAGTGTTTGAGCAGTGTCATCTCCGAGAGGGAGACTCCTTGAGAACGCATCATGGTCTGTATGGCCACCGATAATGTCGTATCCGGAAGGGTCATCAGGCGTTTGTTTGGAAAGTCTTTGGTGCTGTTGAGATCATTCCGTTTGAGACTTAAGAGTATAAGCGGAGAAGATTGAAAGATGGCAGCTAACAAGATAACAGGTTTGCCGGCAGATCGATCAATAAGCAGTGTGGAGCGTCCTATGCCGTAGGTTGCTTTGTTGTTGAGGACTTTGTCTACCGGTATAATGGTGTTATTGTAGGGTTCAATGGTGACATCTAAACCGACATCGCGGTAGAACCCCTTCTCCTTGGCAATATAGTAGCCGGCAAATTGAAACTGATCGAGCCATTGCAGCTGCAACGAGACCTGGTCAAGCGGTGCTTTTGCGCTTAAAACAGAGGTGAAGCACAGTAACAGTACCAGAGCAAAAGAGTTAAAGCAGGTCACTGTTTATTTTGTACCCCTCAGCATAAACATTTTCAATTAAATCACTGGGAATCTTTTTGCGAAGGCGTTTGATCAGCGATTTAAGAGAGTTGGCATTAAATTCCTCTTCTGTATCACTGTTAATAAATTCAAACAGTTCATGGGATTTAAAGGTCATAAGAGGATCAGAAAAGAGTAGGTAGAGCAGCCGTTTTTCATTTTTGGTGAGCTTGACCTCCTGATCATTATACAGTATGCATTTGGCATCGTGGTGCCAGACATAGCCCCCTTTAATAGTAATGTTATTATTTTCAACATGATGATGCTCAAGAGTAAGACAGACATCATAAATTTTATCGAGCATGTTTTGAGTACTAAAAGGTTTTTGAATAAAACTGCTGACTCCCAAATTGATGAGTTGAATGAGGTATTCACTGTCATCATGGGCCGAAATAATAATAATGGCTTGATCTTTATGAAGTTTATACAGTTCAGATGTCAGTTCAATTCCATTCATGCGAGGCATCATAATATCGGTAATGACAATGTCGTAGTGCGATCGATTTTTAGTGTAATAGTTATGATATGCTGTTAAAGCGTCTTTTCCGTCTGTAGCCGTATCTACCAATGCAAAGAGCTCTTTAAACATAATTTCGGCACTCTGACGTAAAATTGAGTCATCTTCTACAAACAGAATGCTTTTAGTAGAACTGATGCGGTAAAGTTCTTCGGGATCAATCATTAAAACAACTCCTGATAAATAGTTCAATATACATGTAGGTAACAATTACTCATGATCTAATGATTTAAGACTCTCTTTAGAGGCAGCATTTTGACGATCGTAAGAAGATGGACTACTGTGCACAGAAGAACAACCCGTGAAAAAAAGCACACAAACCACAGCTATGAATTTCATCAGAGAAGACCTCTTTATTTTATTGTAGTATGGATCTAATATAATACTATATGTTATATTAAAAACAAAATAAAATATACTTGATACAAATAGACTCAAGTATGTTTAGTCAAAAATATAAATTTATACTTGACAGTAAACGACTCAATTGCTATAATACGGTTAGATTTCAAAAAAGGAGTCCATAAACGTAATGTCTAATGAAAAAAACAATGAAGAACTCGAAGAGGAATTAGAAGCTGCTCAAGAGGCAATGGAAGAGGACTTGAATGAAGTTGATGATGAAATAGGGCGGTTAAAAGCTGAAGTGGCTGCCATGCAGGATAAGTATGCACGGGTTCATGCTGATTTTGATAATATTAAAAAGCGTTTGGAACGCGAGAAATATCAAGCGCTTGATTATGCGCAGGAGAAGTTCGCAAAAGAGTTGATCCCGGTAATTGATTCCCTTGAAGGGGCGATCGCCGCGGGAAAAAGTGATGCTGATGCCAATGAGATTTTAGAAAAGCTCAAAGAGGGTGTCGAATTAACAATGAAACAGTTTTTAAGTGTGCTTGAGAAGCACGGTATTACTCAAGTGGGTGAAGATGAACCGTTTGATCCCAATATCCACCATGCGGTACAGCAGGTAGATTCGCAAGAGCATGAGAGCGGTGAGATAGTGAGTACTTTTCAAAAAGGCTACAGGTATAAAGAACGAACGTTGCGTGATGCAATGGTTGTTCTGGCAAATTAAAAAATTTAAATTAAAGGAATAAAAAATGAGTAAAGTAATTGGTATTGATTTAGGAACGACAAATTCTTGTGTTGCAGTGTATGAGGGCGGGGAGGCAAAAATTATCCCTAACAAAGAAGGTAAAAACACCACACCGTCGGTTGTTGCGTTTACCGATAAGGGGGAGACGTTAGTCGGTGATCCGGCAAAACGTCAGGCGATTACCAATCCGGAGAAAACGATCTACTCGGTGAAGCGGATCATGGGTCTGATGATGAATGAAGAGAACGCCAAGGAAGCTCATGACAAAGTTACGTATAAGATTGTTGATAAAAACGGCATGGCAGCGGTGGATGTTGCCGGCACTGTCTATACGCCGCAAGAGATCTCGGCAAAGATTCTTTCTAAATTAAAAGAGGATGCCGAAGCCTATCTTGGCAGCGAAGTGACCGACGCGGTCATTACCGTTCCGGCATACTTTAATGATGCGCAGCGTAAAGCAACCAAAGAGGCCGGTACCATTGCCGGTTTGAACGTTCTGCGCATTATTAATGAGCCTATGGCATCGGCATTGGCATACGGTCTGGAGAACAAAAGTGATTAGAATGTATTGGTTTATGATTTAGGAGGCGGGACGTTTGATGTCACGACACTCGAGATCAGTGACGGCACATTTGAGGTACTTTCTACTGACGGTAATGCTTTCTTGGGCGGAGATGATTTTGACAATGCGATTGTAAATTACTTGGCGGATGAGTTTAAATCGGACAACGGGATTGACCTTAAAGCCGACAAGATGGCACTGCAGCGACTTAAAGATGCGGCGGAAAGTGCAAAAAAAGAGCTTTCCAGTGCTACAGAGACCGAAATTAATTTGCCTTTTATTACCGCTGATGCTACCGGACCCAAGCACCTCGTGGTGAAATTGACCCGCGCAAAATTTGAGGGCATGATTGACAGCATGATTGATGAGACAATTGATCATATTGAAGTCGCCATGAAAGATGCTGACCTCGATAAGAGCGATATTAAAGAGATTATTATGGTCGGAGGTTCTACACGAGTGCCTTTGGTTCAAAAGCGTGTCTCTGAGTATTTTGGCGGCAAAGAGCTTAACAAGAGTGTGAATCCGGACGAGGTGGTTGCTGCGGGTGCGGCCATTCAAGGGGGCGTATTACGCGGTGATGTCAAAGATGTGCTTCTTCTTGATGTGACCCCGCTCTCCTTGGGTATTGAAACACTTGGCGGTGTGGCAACGAAGATTATTGAAAAAGGTACGACCATTCCGGTGAAAAAATCTCAGATCTTTTCTACAGCCGAAGACAATCAGCCGGCAGTCTCCATCTCCGTAGTTCAAGGAGAGCGTGAGTTTGCCAAAGACAACAAGTCTTTGGGTCTGTTTGAGTTGACCAATATTCCGTCAGCCCCGCGCGGTGTACCGCAAATTGAAGTAACGTTTGATATTGATGCCAATGGTATTTTAACCGTATCAGCACTTGACAAGGGTACGGGTAAATCGCAAGAGATTAAAATCTCAGGTTCTTCAGGACTGAGTGAAGAAGAGATTAATCAGATGGTGCAAGATGCTGAAAAGAACAAAGCGGCTGATGAAGAGCGTCGTGCTATGGTAGATTTGCGTAATCAGGCTGATGCTCTTGTTGTTCAGACTGAGAAGAGCCTCGGTGAAATTGGCGATAAAATTGATGCTGAAGAGAAGGCAAAAATTGAGGCGGCAGCCAATGATCTTAAAGAACTTCTTAAAGATGACAGTGCAACCAAAGAGCAGATTGACGAGAAGGTCAAAGCGTTGACGGAAGCCAGTCACAAAATGGCGGAACAGATGTATAAACAAGAGCAAGGCGGTGGTGCTCAAGCCTCTAAAGAGAGCAAGAAAAAAGATGACGATGATGTCATTGATGCCGAAATTGAATAGGTTCTTTCCAAAATACATGTAAAAGACCCGTTGGTCTTTTACACCTCTCTTACATATACACAATCAGCTGTCTATTGGATATAATTCGTATTATATTATAAAGTGGAAATCATTATGGAACAATTTTTACAAGAGGCCAAAGCGGCCAGTCGGGTGCTTTCGCTCTTAAGCGGCCGTCAAAAAAATGCATTGTTGCGTGAAATGGCAGAAGCTCTGCGTGCTAACACCATGAGCATTATTGAGGAAAATGCTAAAGATATGCGCAGTGCTCGCATAAACAAACTCTCTTCAGCACTTCAAGACAGACTGCTGTTAGATGAAGGACGTATTGATGCAATGGCAACAGCCATTGAGGAGATTGCTGCATTAAAAGAGCCCGTCGGACGGGTTCTTGATGGGTGGATCACTGAGGAGGGTTTGAAAATTGAGAAGGTCTCTGTACCTATTGGCGTCGTTGGTATTATCTATGAATCACGCCCGAACGTTACCTCTGATACGGCGGCACTCTGTTTTAAGAGTGCTAATGTTTGTGTTTTAAAAGGGGGCAAAGAGGCAGAGCACTCCAACCAGATTATTGCGTCGGTTCTGCGCTCAGTTTTGCGAAAACATGAACTTCCCGAAGCACTGATTTCGCTGTTGCCTGACTCCTCGCGTGAGGGGGTGACACAGCTGATTAAGATGGATAAGTATGTTGATCTTATTGTTCCTCGCGGCGGAGAGGGGTTGATTCGTTATGTCAGTGAAAATGCTACCGTTCCTGTTGTGAAACATGACAAGGGACAGTGCCACACTTACATCGATAAAGAAGCCAAGATTGATGATGCCATCGCCATTGCCATTAATGCCAAAGTGCAGCGTCCCGGAGTCTGTAACGCTATGGAGACGCTGCTTGTTGATGAAGCTGTTGCTGCAGAGATTTTACCTCAACTCAAAAGAGCATTTGATGCTGAGGGTACGGAGCTTAAGGGATGTGAAGAGACTCAAAGGATCATTACAGTTAATAATGTCAGTAATGAAGATTTCGATACCGAGTATTTAGCAAATATTTTAAATATTCGTGTTGTCAAGGGTGTTGAAGGTGCCATTGAGCATATTATTCGTTTCGGTTCGGGACACTCTGAAGCGATAGTAACGCAAAATATTATAACTGCGGAACTCTTTTTAAACAGTATTGATGCGGCAGCAGTTTATGTTAATGCGTCAACCCGTTTTACTGACGGCGGAGCCTTTGGTTTTGGTGCCGAAGTGGGCATTAGCACCAATAAGCTGCATGCTCGCGGTCCTATGGGTATTGAGGGATTGACGACCTACAAATTTAAAATTTACGGAAGTGGTCAAATTCGTTGAAAACGGTCTTGGAGGTTAATGAGATCACCTTTGGGTTCTCTAAGGATCGTATGCTCTTTGAAGCGTTTTCACTGCATTTGCGACAAGGTGAGATCAAAGCCATTGTTGGTAAAAGTGGCGTTGGGAAAAGTACACTTTTTGAGTTGATTTTGGGTAATTTGCACCCTTTAAGCGGTACTATTGTTGCCTCCAAGGTCTCTGAAGTGTTTCAAGATCCGTATAGCTCGTTTCATCCGAGTTATACGGTTGGCAATCAAATTGCCGATGTTGCTTCATTGGATGAGTGTGACCATTATTTGGATGATCTCAAGATTGGCAGAGCGCTCTTGGAAAAACTACCCCATGAGCTTTCCGGCGGTCAACTGCAACGCTGTTCCATTTTAAGAGCACTGTTGATGCAACCCGATCTGCTGCTCTTAGATGAACCGACTTCGGCTCTGGATAATGTTATTCAACTCGATGTGATGAAGATGCTGCTACAGTATCTTCCGCAGATTGGCATGCTGCTTATTACTCATGAGATGGATATTGCGAGATGGTGTGCTGATGAGGTCATTCGATTGTAGCACTATTTAAGGAGTGATGATGCCATCATAAATCCGGCACCGGCTACCAATACCGTTCCAAAAACATTCAACGCCATATTGATGCCGGCCAACATGAAATGTCCTCCCTGAAGCAGCAGGACACTCTCAATAGCAAAAGTAGAATAGGTGGTGAGTGCTCCTAAAACGCCGGTAGAGAGAAAGGATTTTACATGTAAGGGAAAGAGTGTCGTATACATAAAGTAAGCGACCAGTATGCCCATAACAAAACTGCCGATCAAGTTGACACCGAGTGTACCAAAAGGGAGTTCATGCGGCAGCCGGTGTGAAATGACCCCGTTGAGGTAGGCGCGTAATACCGCCCCGATAAATCCGCCGCTACCGATGGCAAGGATGGTTTGCCAACTCATCATTATATACCTTTTGCATTGTATCGCGCACTCTGTTCAACCACTCTTTATCTGTTTTGTCTGCTCGGAAACTTTCTAAAATGACTGCCGTAATGGTTCCGGGAGCATAATGCTTTTTCTTAATATTGTAGTAACGTGAGGTGTTTATCAGAACAACGGGCTGAACAATGAGACGGTTTTGATCAGCAATCATTTTAGCACCCGGTTTAAACGGGCGCATGGTACCACTGTGCGAGCGGGTTCCTTCAGGAAAAATAGTGATGACACGTCCATGATCTAAACGATCCTTGGCATCTTTGAGTAGTTTAATCAAAGATGTTTTATTCTCGCGTTCTACGGCAATATCTTTGGGAAGCTTCAGAAGTAATCCGTAGAAAGGAACCTCAAAGAGCTCTTTTTTGGCAACCCATGCCAAATCTTTGGTAGTTATGCTTTCCATAACGCCAATGTCTAAATCACTCTCATGGTTGAGCAGAAACATTTGTACTTCGGGGTCAATTTCTCCTTTCGTTTTTATGGGACAGAAGATAAAAAACTGAATAAATCGTGACGAAAACTTTTGGGTTTTCGGTTTGGGAACAAAAGGGAAAATTAGAATCATCAAGGTCATTCCCACAAAAATGATGACCGTGGCATAGAGCCACTTAAGGAGCGCAAAGATGTTCATGATTTACCCATCCTATCTGTTTGTTTTCCAGTTCCACTTTGGTAAAGTCACCGACTTCCCCTTGAGCTTCGAGCGTAAGTTGTGCGGGTGTTGTTTCAAAAACAGTACCGTTGTTCATGGGAAGCAGTTGTATGGGAGCGCCTTTTTTTATACAGACATGCTCAGTTGGCATGGCAGTGATATAGATATAATACGCCGGTATTGCAACAAGAAGTAAAAAGAGTACATTCTTTTTATAGAACAACAGGCCCAAACCTATAACCAGAAGTATGGAAGCGGCAATGAGCTTGATGCGCTGATGTTTACTCTCTACCGGCGTGAGCCCACTTTGGGTTGAGACACGATCGTCATCGACAATAATGGGAATAATGACCTTTTCAAACTGCTGTTTAGCAAGATTGAAATAGCTAAAAACAAGATCGTCATCTTGTTTGGGAATGATGGCATAGTAGGTCATGGATGATGATGCAATACCAAACTTTTTACTTTCAAATCCTTGCTTGAGGACATGAGAGAGTTTGAAATCGGCCAAATTGCATCGGGCAGCTTTGGCTCTAAAAACAACAATATTGTACTCCTGATCGTAAATAGTAGTTTTGTATTTTGTGATGGTAAATGCTTCAGCTAGAATATGAGCATAATCCTGTTTAGGATTGAGTACAATAACATCGAGAGGCAGTGACCTCAATGTAGCTTGATGCGATGCTAGTGATGCGGTAATGCGGGGTGTTAGCGCATTTTTATCCGAGGCAGTAAAATAGAAAGTATCATAATAATAATTACCGCGTTTGACACGATGGGGCTGTTTTGACAGAAGGCGGACTTTTTTGGCTCCTTTAAAACTGTAGCGAAGTTTTTCATAGGCTCCTATAGTAGCAAGGACTTTGAGTGTAATGGGAAAATACTCTCCTTTGATGACCCGCTGAGGAGAATCTTCATAGCTTACATAGAGTACTTTTTCAGAGGCCATTATGCCGGTAAATGTGTAGAGCAGCAGAGCAGTCAGAGCGAGTAATTT